>JBCBLB010000374.1:0-9602 GCA_038520555.1 Myxococcota bacterium
TCCGTATCGGTGTCGGTGTCTGCTTCTTCTTGTGTTTGGATTGGCGTATTGGGATTGTCACATGCGATGATGAGTAGGAAGATGATGGAACGCAGGTTGTGCATCTTACTCTTGTATGTGTGGGGTGAAGGGGGAGCGGGGGAGTTACTCATCACCTGTGGCTTTCGGAGAGCACCGGTCGTTCTCTGTTCCAGGTGTGCCTCTGTCTTCGGACTCGCCGATGAATGAGATTCCGTAGCACCACCGCCCGAGCTGATCGTTGCTGACGCTGTCGAGGTGCGTATTGGAGAGCTGCAGGGATCGGCCCGGACGTATGGTTGAGGTTGTAATCAGGGGAATTTCGTCGATCGTCGTGACATCAGAGCCGCCGTCATAGTACACAACCGCTGTCTCTTGCCCGATGTCGAAGACGGGGATGTCGCCGAACCGATCGGGTGTGAAGTCGTAGTCCCAGCCTCCGCTGCTCGCGAGGACGATGTACCCTCCGCTGCTCATGATGAGTTGTTCATCGATGGTGAAGGTGTCGCTGTCGTTGTCTGCGATGGTGAGCCCGTTGAGGTCGACGGAGCTTCCGGTGGCGTTGTAGAGTTCGATCCACTGATTCGTGGCGTCTTCGCCGACGTCTGGATCGTACATGAGTTCTGTGATGACCAGATCGCCAGGTAAAAGGTCTGCGGCGCATTTTTCGGCGACGCAGGGCGGGTCTGCATAGTTCTGGATGCTCGCCTCGTCGTGGGGCGTCATCGTGAAGGTGTTTGCAGCAGACGAGAGATTGCCCGTGATGACGTCTGCGCTCCCTCCGACGCTGACGTCCGGCGCATAGAACAGGTCGCTCGTGATGATGTTCTGCTCCCACCCCCATGAGTTGTCGTCGAGTTCTTCTCGAACGACAACGTCTGTGACCCTGACGAGCATGCCTTCATACGGCTCTAACGCCACGTCGTCGGCCCAGTCTGCATCGGTCAGGGTCTTGATGGGGGGGAGCGCGTTGCCGCTGCTGTTCACGGTCAGGTCTGCTTCTGCCGCGATCACCAGGGCGCCTTCGGTGTTGGCGTCGGTCGATTCCGTATAGGTCCCGGAGATGGTCACCGCATCGCCGATGTTGACGCCAGCGCCGGCGTCCCATTCTCCGACGCCGCGATAGGTCACCCAGATGCCTGAGAAGTCGTCGCCAGAGGTGTCCTGAATGAAGAAGCCGTCGCCGGTGTCCGGGCTGGTCACGATGGCGCCTTCCACGCTCACGGCCGCGCCGTCTGTGTAGATCCCGGTCTGCATCTTGACGATTGTGGACGACGGGTCTTCGCCTGTGTCCGTATCGTCCTCTTCTACACTGGTATCCTCACGTTCGCCGTTACAGGCGGCGGTGGAGAGCGAGACGCTGATGAAGGCCATCAGAGAGAGAATGCGATGCATTGGGTCTCCAGTATTGACGCATGGATGCAGCACCGCGTCCTGTTCGAGACGGCGTGCACAATCGTTTTCGTTCCCCACGGATCTGGATGCGGTCTGCGTCATCCTGATCGTGGAGGGGGTGAAGCCACAGCGAAGCCGCAGGATGCGCTTGGTATCCCACCGATGCGCGCTGTTGAAGAAGATGTATTGACCTGGCGGCAGCGGTGATTGTCAAATGGGTCGGGAGATGTCAAATCCCGATCGGTGCTCAGGCTTCGTTTGGCCTGTCAGGCATCGTTTGTTGTCGTTGTTCCAATCCTTTGAGGAGGACTCGCAGGATGAAGCCGCTGTTCCCGGTCGAGATGAGCGTCTTCGATTGGTGCGCCGCGCGCCGGGCCGCGTCTGCGCGTTCGGGCTCGATCCATGCGGCGGCGGCGGCGATGAGTGGGTCACACGCGGGGGTCGGCGGGGTCGCGTTTTGGAGGGCCGTGGCGGCTTTATCGGGGGCGCTGCGCGCCAGCATCGCAGCGCGGATGCAGGCGATGTGGAAGGTGTCGTAATCGGTCGAAGCGCTCCGCCTCAGCTCGGCGAGGCAGGCCATCCCGGCTTCTGTGCGGGCATCGAGCAGCTCCACCAGCGCCAACCGGAGCAGCGCGCGTTGATGGAAGGTGCTCGCTGTCGTGCCGCGTGCGTCTTCGACCAGGGCGGTGATGAGCTGGCGAGCCTCATGGGTACGCCCCGCCATCAGGTGCATCTCCGCTTTGAGTCGGGTGATGTTGGTCAGCGCGAAGTCGTCGCCGGCTCGGGCGGCCTGTGCGTGGACGGCGGCGATGGTGGGGGCGGCGGCGTGTGGGCCGCTCAGGGCGAGCTGGGCGCGCGCGATGTTGAGCAGATACGGCTGCGCGATCGCACGCGCGCCGGCGTCGATCATCCGGCGGCAGCGCTTCAGCAGATCATCGATCTCTTCGGGCTGGAGGGTACCTGCGGTCGCCTTCACCTTTCCCAGGTACAGCTCCAGCCGATCGCTCGTGAGCGGTGAGCCCATCTGCCGGGCCTGCCGTAAGGTGTGCTCCGCGATGTGTTGAGAGACGCGGAGTCCGTTGGGGAGCTGAGAGAAGAAGAAGCCCATCAGCGTGCTGAGGGCGAACCGCCATGGCGGGAGCGGCGCCTCTTCGAACAACGCCCGGAGCGCGTCGAGTTCGGCGCGCGCGTGCGGCCGTCGGATCTGTCCGGCGAGGAACCACCCCATCAGCCGAAGCACCCGCGCAGGCTCCTCCAGCGCGGGGGGGAGGTCCGGCACCGCGAGCAGCGCCTCGACCAGTTCGGATACGTCAGCGTGTGGCCGGAGGCGGGACTGGAGGTTGCAGCGCAACCACTGCACCTGGTGTTGGATGTCACCGTCGAACATGGGCAGCCGCTCCAGCCGGCTGGAGACCACCCCGGGCGAGAGCGTCTGCAAGTCATCGATGAGCGGCAGGCAGGCTTCCAGCAGCACCAGCCCGGTCTCTGGTGCGTCTGCGGCCAGCGCGTCGAACGCAAACAGGAGGTTGTGTTGCTCGGCGCGCAGGCTGCGCAGCGCGTCGTATTGTTGAGGGCCCGCCATCGCCTGCGCGCGCCAGCGCGTCGAGGCGTCCGCGAGCCATCGGGCGAACTGTTCCTGACACTGGCGCGCAGAGGCGGGCGACAGGCGGGCGCGGGCGAAGGCGCGGACCGGATCGAGCAGCAGCAGCCGCACATCGTCCAGGTGGGGATCGTGGCGGAGCTGCAGCAGCGATGCGTCCGCCAGCTCCTCGATCAGCGCCGTGGGAGGACCGCTCAGCCCAGGCAGGCCCGCCAGCGCCGCCTCCGCAGCGTCGATAGAGAGGTCCCCGGGGAAGAGCGCGAGCCGCGCCAGCCCCTCCCGCGCGACCCCGGACAACAAGCTCCAGGAGAACGCCACCGCGCCATCGCTCGACCCCGATCGGCGCGAGACTTCACCGCTGATCAAGTCGGGCTCGGCGCGAAGGCGGGCGAGGAGCTGCTGTGGAGGGAACAGCCGCGCCCGATTGCTGGCCAGCTCCAGCGCCAGCGGGTTCCCCCCGATGACCGCTACGAGGTCGGCCACAACGTCATCAGACGGTGCCAGCTCTCCATAGCCCGGCTGCCCTGCGACCCGGTCCAGCAGCATCGCCGACGCAGCGTGCGCGGACAGCGGCTGTACGGTCACCACCTGCTCATCCGGCAGACCGAGCGGCGCGCGGCAGGTCACCAGCCAGCGACAGCGCTGCGCGGCCATGCGCCATCTGGACAGCTGGGCGGCACCGTCGGGGAAGGCGCCGTCCGCACCGTCCAACAGGATCAGCGCCCCGCGCGCCCGGAGCGCCGACGGGATCCGATCTTCGTTGACCTCCAGCGCACGGGCCAGGGCCGCAGAGAGGTCGGCAGGCGAAGCGTCTTCCCCCAGCTCGCAGTAGACGACGTCTGCCAGCGCGCCCGACTCCAGGGCCTGGCTCGCCCAGGCCCGCGCCAGCGTGGACTTGCCGATGCCGCCCGGGCCGACCAGGGACATCAGCCCCGCCTCTGACGCGGTCAGGGCAGCGACCTCTGCGTCGCGGCCGAACACCGCCACGTCCAGCGGCGGGAGCGCGTCCGCCTTATCCGAAGGCAGAGGAGTGAACAGCGGCTCCGCGACAGCCCCCGGAGACAGCGGCAGCTGCCCGATCGCGACCATCCGCCGCGGCGGCAACATTCGGGCGCAGCCCAACGACGCCAGCACGCTGCCCGGGAACGCGACCGAGGCCAGCCGCCGCGCACGGCGCTGGCCCGCCAGCAGCGCCACCGAGCGCCCCTGCTCGGTCCAGCTCGCCGCGTCCATCCCCGCGACGAGCGGACCCACCGCAGGCGCCGGCGTCGACAGGACCGAAAGGACCACCCCAAGCGCCGGCTCCGCTGCGATCCCTTCGAGGGAGATGACCCCTGCCGGCTCCCCCCGATCCATGGGCCGCAGGCCGCGATCGCTGGACTGTTCGAGCACCGATGCGCGCAGCGCGGTCCATCGCGGCATCACGTCCGCGTCGGACTGCGCGCGCGCCCACAACTCGGTGGCGAGAAATACGACCACAACAGCGCTGCCCGCGCGCGCGTCCGCTGCCGCAGGCGGCGGGCACAGTCGAACCCCCTGCCGCGCCTCGGTTCGGAGCAGCAGCGGCTGCGAGGGATCCACCTCCAGTTTGCGTCGAAGGCGCCAGATGTAGGTGTCCAGGGTGCGAGACCGGACCCCCTTCCGATACCCCCAGACCGCCGATAGCAGCTCCTCTCGGCTGATCAGGACCCCTTTGCGCTCCCACAGGTACCGAAGCAGCCGCCCCTCTGTCTGGGTCAACGCCTCAAATCGGCCGCCGCGTGACGTCGTGAGCCCGTCCAGATCGACATATCCGTCCTCCAGTCGCAGCAGCGGCATCGGTATCCCTCAGGTGCCCAAGCCGAAACACCCTATCTGGGGATCGTCACGGTGTGCCATGGTCCGAAGCGGGGCTGATCGGGGTTGGGATAGCCGAGCTGAACCTGAAAGTCGCCGCCGCTGTAGGGCCATGTGCTGAAGACACACTGGCTGTTGCTGAAGTAGAACTCATCGAAGGTCACACGTTCATCACCGGCTTCATCGCGAATCCGGCAGATCGAGGGTGCGAGCGCGCCTTCCTCGACGGGGGTGTGGGTGAGGGTCAGCTGCGTCCCATCCCGGGTGACGGTGGCGGCGATGTCTGGCTGCCACGGCGCCGGCGGGCCGACGACCCGCTCATAGGCCTGGAGGACGTCATCCAACGCCATGTCGCAGGTCTTCAGCAGCACAGCCCAGGTGGGCAGCCCGTCCCACGCGGCGGCGGTCTGTGCTTCGTTCCGGCGTCGGGCGACACACAGCGCCGCGCCGTCACCGCCGACCTCGTCGATGGCCTGGGCGAACAGGCCACCCAGGACGTAGACTTCGTCGGGGTTGAACCGTGTCGAGCGGACGCCATCGGCGAACAACAGCATCCAGTCGGCCTGCTCTCCGAACACCTGCGGCCCGAGCGCGCCGTCTGAAAGCGGCGCGCCCATCAGATCGGCGGCGACCTGGCTGGCGAGGCCTTCTTCAAAGAAGCGCCACTGTGAGTCGGAGAGGTCGGCGTCTCCGCCGGCGGAATGTGACCATGCGTGGGCCAACTCATGGGCGAAGGTTTCGGGGTCTGCGTCGCGCCGGAGCTGGATTTTGCCGGGGATGAACTGCCCGCCGTGGATCCGCGATGCACCGGTCATTTCGATGTCGAGGCTGTCAGGGCCGTCGACCCGATACGCCTCGACGAGGTCGCCGCGGATGGCCTCGGCCTGGGCGATGACCTCTCGGGCGGGGCCTTGCGCGTCTCGGACGATGAGGAACCGGAAGTGTTCGGTCTGTTCTCTGAGGACAGGCCGAAACAGGGATCCGACTTCGGTGACGAGGCCGATGCTGGACAGTCCGCCGATGAGGATCAGTCCACACCCGGGGACGGCGATGACGGCGCCGCGGATGAGGGCGGCCCATGCGGAGGCGGTCTGGATGAGCCGCTCGCCGGGCCCCTGGAACAGCCACGCAGACAGCAGCAGCCCCAACGTGCCGATCGTGGCCCAGGTCAGCGGCGGCCCGACGGCGCCCCGCGGTGTCCCGTCGACATAGACGAAGTCGACGACGCCGCTGAAGAAGGGCACATACGAGCGCAGGGCGGTGATGAAGAAGGAGAGCAGCAGCATCCCGTTGACGCCGACGGCGAGGGCCGCCCAGCCGACCGCGCCGAGCCAGGACAGGGCGAGCCCGAGGCCGTAGAGGGCATAGAGCAGCAGCCCCACCCAGACGGCGGAGAGGTTGGCGACGGGCATGGCGGCGAAGGGGGCTTGTCCGGTCCATCGGGTGAGCGCCCAGGCCTTGACGCCCCAGGTGATGATCGTGAGCAGGAGGACGACGGCGCCGCCAGCGAGGGCCTTGACGGCGAAGATGCGTCCTCTGGTGGTGGGCAGGCCGTCGAGGAAGTGGATGGTGCTGCCAGCGAACTCGGCGCGCAGCCGGCTGTGTCCGGCGAGGAAGGCGCACAGCCCGCCGAAGATGGCCCAGTCTTCGATGAGGTAGTCGAGCACCTCTGGGACCGGCATGGTGGCGAGGGGCTGGCTGGCGTGCGCCCACGCCCAGAACCCCCCTCCGACGAGGATCGCGACGAACAGCGGGAGCAGCTCTCGAAGCTCTTTGTCGAGGAAGGCGATCATGGCGAGAGGGTCTCCCAGCCAGAGATGATGACGCCCTGCATCTGGGGCACATAGCGGATCAGGGTGACGTCGACGGCGCGCTGCGGGTCGGCCCAGGTGTAGACGGTGCCTTCTTCTCCGCGGAGGCGGTGGTCTTCGGCGCCTGTGAAGTAGACGCTGCGGACCGGGGACAGCGGCTCGACGCGGAGCTCGGTCTCCGGGCGGACGGGCTCGTCGGTGACCCAGCGCAGCCAGACGCCGGGCGTCCGGCTGAGCCGCCAGATCGTGGCGGTGAGCGGCGGGGTGTCGCCGAGCTGCGATCGGTGCTGCTGGTGCTGGTCCTGGAGGCGAGCGAACCATGCGTCTCTCATCGCCGCGTCGACGCGCGAGAGGTCGCCGCCCTGATCGAGGACCGCGTCGGCGAGCAGCGACCCGGCGTCCGGGTCGCCGAGGCGCGCGGTGAGGGCCTCCACGCCGGCCGCGGCGACGCCTGCGGCGATGTCTTCTCCGAACGTCCGCTCGACCTGCTTCCAGTCGTCAAGGGCTGCGCGGGTCAGCCCGTGCTCTACGGCGAAGGCGGCGCGGAGCGGCCCGATCGTGGGCGCCTCGCCTTCTGCCGCGGCGAGGGCGACACCATCGAGCATCCACCGCCGGTCGGGATCGTGCTGGAGCTGCCCATCGCTCCGGGCGTTGAGGAGCGCCCGGAGCGCATCGGCGACGAACCCGGCGGAGGTGGGGTGGTTGGGCCGGATGATGACCCGTTGGTCGTCGGCTCGCCAGATCCGGGTCGAGGGGAGGGGGCGGAGCGGGGTTCGGGGCGCAGGGACGAGGACGGCTTCGTAGTCGATCGCACGACCGAGGCGGGCGGTCAGCCGGCGGAGGGCGGCGTCGAGCTGTTCGGCGTGGGGTCTCACCCGCTCGGCAGAGAGGCGGACGCTGGCGCGGTCTTCGACGGTGGGGAAGGTCTCCCAGCCGGCCATCTCGGGGCGCCCGACCTCAGGGAGGACCTCGATGGCCAGGAGCAGCCCGATGACGGCCGACGCCCCGGCGATCTGGTCACGGGTCGAGGACGGTCCATAGAGCGCTGCGGGGATGCTTCCGCCGCGGTAGCTGCCAAGGGCCATGGTGACCCCGGCGCCGCCGATGATCCAGGCGAGCCCGGTGGCGAGGTTTGTCCAGGGGATGAACGCCCGGGTGGCGTCGAAGGGGTCGGACAGGGGCGCCAGCCAGAGGTCCCCCCAGGCGAGCTGGCTGTCGACCATCCAGATGTTGAGGAGGAACAGCGACAGCCAGACCCACATCCGATACCGGCCGAGCTGTGCGATGGACGCGGCGACTGCGAACCATGCGAGCAGGTAGGCGGCGCACTGGACATGAAGCTGGAGGAACCATCCGATGGTCATCAGCTCCCGGAGCGAGGCGACGGCGAGGATCAGGGTGGTGGGAGTGACCCCGATGAGCAGGACCATGGCGCTGCCCAGGAGAAGCTTGACGAGGACGACGAGCCATGCGGGGGGCGGCAGGCCCATCAGAAACCGTTGGGTGCCGTCGAGGTGCTCCTGGGCGATGATCCGGCGGGTGATGATGAGGACGAGGATGGGCATCCAGTAGTAGACCAGGCCCAGCCCGGCAGAGACGAAGCTCGCGCCGCCTTCGGCGAGGATGAGGACGAACCCGATGGCGGCAGCGGGCATGGTGAGCACGACGAGCGGCAGCGCGATCCAGGCGTGCTGCTGGAGGTCCTTTCGCAGCAGCGAGGTGGCCGCGGTGAGCATCATTCGGAGGATTCCAGGACGATGCGGAGGAAGGCCTCTTCGACGTCGCCGAGGTCGTTGACGGGGCCCTGGAAGGCCAGGACGCCCTGGTGGAGGATGCCGGCGACATCAGCGATCTTTTCGACTTCGTCGATGTTGTGCGTCGAGAACAGGACGGTCCGCCCGTCGGCGGCGCAGACGTCACGGAGCAGATCGAGGATCTCGCGCCGGGCGATGGGATCGACGCCGGCAGTGGGCTCATCGAGGACGAGAAGCTCGGGCTCGGGCGCCAGGGCGAGGGCCATGGCCAGCTTCATCCGGGTGCCGCCAGACAGGGCGCCGACCCTCTGGGCGCGGTCGATCTGGAGGCGGTCGAGCAGGGCGCGGAAGACCCCCTCGCTCCAGGTGGGGTAGAAGCCAGCGACGAACCGCCCGAGCTGGCGGACCCGCATCCAGTCATAGAAGAACTGTCGCTGGCTGACATACCCGATGCGCCGCTTCATGGCCGCGGTGGTGCGGCGGACCTGCTGCTGGTTGAAGTGGATGGTCCCGGCGTTGGGGACCAGGATGCCGAGCAGGATCTGGATGGTGGTGGTCTTGCCCGCGCCGTTTCGGCCGAGGAAGCCATACACCTGACCCGCAGGTACGGCCAGGTCGAGTCCGTTGAGGACGGCGTGCCGCCCATAAGAGAAGCGGATCTGTTCGGTTCTCAAGACCACTTTGTCGGACACCCGCACAGTATAGCGTTTGATCGTTGTTTGCGGCAGGCGGGCTTTGACATCGGCCATACCGGTTTTGACGTTCGCCGATCGCGGTGCAGGCGGTATCCTCGACGTGACCCCTACACCGAGGCAGTGATGGCCGAATCCTTCCAGCAAGTCGAACATGTGGGCATCTTCTCTGCGTTGATGCAGTCGTTTCGGCGGGTGCTCGGCGGCGGGCTGCTGTTCATCCTGGCCTTCCCCTGGATTTTTTGGAACGAGTGTAGCGCCGTCAGGGTGGCGAAGAGCCTGACCGAGGGCGCGGGCGCAGTCGTCAGCGTCTCCGCAGACATCGTCGATCCGGCGAACGAGGGAAAACTCATCCACATCTCGGGGACGTCGGCCACGCCTGAGATCCTCACCGACCCCGACTTCGGATTCTCCCTCAACGCCATCAAGCTGTCTCGTGACGTTGAGATGTACCAGTGGACCGAGGATACATCCACAAAGTCCAAGGGCAGCAAGA
>JBCBLB010000565.1:0-6571 GCA_038520555.1 Myxococcota bacterium
GCCATAATCGGCCGGCCACCAGTCTTGAGACGTGGTCAGGACTTTCTCGATGTCCGCCTTCAGCGCATCCAGATCGACCGTGGCGAACGCCGCCGCATAGTCGAAGTCCGGGCCGTTGGGATCGGTGACCGAAGCGTTCTGACGAAGCGGAGAGAGGTCCAGGGTGTCTGGCCACCAGAAGTCGTTGGGCTTCGCATCACCCGCAGGCGGGACATACGAATCGCCACCAGCGATGCTCACCAGGGCTTCAGGCGTATCCTCTGAATTCGAGGGCGCGTCCGGCGCCGGGGTCGAGGGGTCATCGCAACCCGCCAGTCCGCTGAAGGCGAGGGCGAAGGCTGAGGTCATCAGAATGGGTGTCAGGGGTCGAGTCATCAGCTTGGGGTCTCCGTGGCGTGAGGTCCGTCGTGTAGGGGTCCAGCGCCTCCAGGATGGTGAGGCGGGCTGGGGAATGTGGAACAAACGGTTGACAGTTTAAAGAAACAGGGGAAGCGCCCAGGCCGCGGTCACGGCGCTGGAAGCGGTGAGAGCCGCGATGAATACGAGCACACAGCGAATCCGCTCAGCAGCGTCTTGGGGCGTCATGGCTCGAGAACTCCGATGGGGAAAATGCTCCCGATGTGCGTATGCAATAACTATACCTGTACTGAAGGGGAGGTTTGCCCAACGAACCACAGGAAAAAAACGAAATTTCGGTTCACGAAATTCTGGAAGCAACGAAATGGCGTTGATTGATTTTTTTCCTGTCGGATGATCTGATCAGAAGAGTCCAGCGAAACAACAAACAAGAAGGTCGTGGACGAATCGCGCCCGATCCGGTACAGTCCAGTACCATCAACGGAAGGAGCCCTTTTGGAGACCACACGAGTCATGCATCACCCCGCCTACCGCGTTGCGGGGGTGGTGTTCTGGGTCGCCCTGCCGCTGGTCGCGTTGAACGCGCTGGTGCAGCTGGAGCGGAGTGGGTGGTTGGTGCTGCTCATCTCACTGCCGTTCCTCTGGGCGCTGATTGATCTGTTCACCGGCACAGTGCATTGGGCGCTGGACACGTTTGGAACAGAAGACACGCCGCTTATCGGGGACACCATTTTCCGGTTCCGGCTCCATCACACCCATCCCAAAGAGATCCTCAACGACGATTTTCTGGCGAACACCGGTCGGGCGGCGGTTCCTGCGGTGCTCTACTTCGGGCTGATCTTGCTCATCAGTCTGTGGTCGCCGGTGTTGGCTGCGATGATGACGTTTTTCGCGTTCGGCGGGGTGGCGACGAACTACATCCATAAGCTGGCCCACCAGGCATCACCACCGGCATGGGCGGTTCAGTTGCAGCGCTGCGGCCTGTTCTTGAGCGCTGAAGCGCACGATGTCCACCACAGTGGCGATCATCGCAGTTCGTACTGCATCACCTCCGGATGGATGAACCCGCTGCTTGACCGGTACAAGGTATTTGACCGTCTGGAAGCGACGATCCGCAACCGCATCGGCTAAACCCTATGGCGTAATGAGCAACGGACACGACGCACGCCGACAACGCCGCCGCAGTGAGATCCTCTCTGCGGCGTCTGTCTTGTTTTTGGAGCATGGCTACGCACAGACGAGCATGGACGCCATCCAGCGCGCGGTGGGGGGCTCGAAGCGGACGCTGTACAGCCATTTTTCCAGCAAAGAAGATCTGCTGAAAGCGATCGTAGAAGACCTCGCCACCCGATTTCTCGAAGGGATCAGCGCCGAGCTTGCGACCGACCGGGCACCGGAAGAAGCCCTGGTTCGCCTGGGTCGGACCTACCTCCAGGCGACCCTTGCGCCGGAAGCGGTGAACCTGTTCCGCCTGGTGGTCAGCCAGAGCCACATCCACCCGCAGCTCCTGGAAGTGTTTATGGAGCGCGGCCTTTGCCGGGCGTTGGCCATCATCAGCGCTCGGCTGAGGGTGTGGTCAGCGGAAGGCGCGCTGGAGATCACCGATCCCGAAGCGACAGCGATGTTGTTAATCGGCATGCTTCGGGGCCCACTGGTGATGCAGGCCCTGCTGCTCAACGACCGGGACATCTCCAAAGATGTCCTTGAGGATCATATCCAGCGGGCGGTTCGGGTCTTCCTCGAGGGCGTCCGTCCCCGATAAGCGCAGAACACGCAGCAGAATACAAGGCAGCAGAGTACAAGGCAGAGGAACAGCGATGGCAGCGATCGAGCTTCGAGAGCTACACAAATCATACGGTACGCACGTCGCGCTCCGGGGGATAAGCTTCACGGTTGATGAGGGTGAGGTGGTCGGGTTCCTCGGTCCGAACGGCGCGGGCAAGAGCACGGCGATGAAGATCCTGACCGGCTACCTCGCGCCCTCCAACGGACAGGCGTTCATCCACGGCACCGACGTCCTCGCCGACCCGATCACAGCCCAGCGCAAGATCGGGTACCTTCCCGAGAACGCGCCGATCTATTCGGACATGCGGGTCCACGACTACCTCGACTATATCGGGCGGCTCCGCGAGCTGGGCCGGGCAGAGCGCAGCCGCGCCATCGAACGGGTCGCCAGACAGTGTGCCATCACCGACCGGCTCCAGCAGTCCGTCAGCGAGCTGTCCAAAGGGTACCGCCAGCGGGTCGGACTCGCCCAGGCGCTGCTGCACAGCCCCAGCATTTTGATCCTCGACGAGCCGACCACGGGGCTGGACCCCAACCAGATCGTCGAGATCCGGAACCTCATCCGAGAGATTGGTCGACAAAAGACCGTCATCCTCTCGACCCATATCCTCTCTGAGGTGCAAGCCACCTGCGACCGGGTCGTGATCATCCACCGGGGCACGCTGGTCGCCGATGGCGCCACCGACGACGTGATCACCCGCACCCAGGGCGGGCTGCTGCTGCAGGTGAGCTATGCGCCCGGGACGGTCGCCCCGCCGCGGGAGACCGTCGAGACGCTGCTCGGTCAGCTCGAAGGGGTCGAGCGGGTTCTTCCCCAACGAGAAGCCGATCCGTCCTTGTTCAGCTACGAGATCCTCGCGCGCACCGACGTGCGGGCAGACCTGTTCCGCCTCGCCGTGGATCAGGGGCTGGTGTTGCTGGAATTATCGCGAGAGAAGACCGATCTCGAAGAAGTCTTCCGCCGCCTCACCGCCTCAGCCGCCCAAAAGTAGTCATCGACGATAGACACCGAATCGACGCTTTTCATGGGGGAAGGTCCTCCATACGTTGATGGTGCGGGCGGGATGATTGGTTTGCGCTCGCGCTTGTTAATGGAGATTCGCTCATGTTGAACGATTGGCTTCCTCGGATTGAGGGGCTGCGGTGTTCGTTGTTGGATGCTGCACAAGGACCCGGACGCGCTCGCTTTTCAAGGTTACAGCGGGATTTTTTGTCTCTGCTGGAGACTGGAGAATTTCTGGTCCTCGGCCAGCCGGCCGATCCGCCGCCGGTCCGGGCGCTCATTGATCAGAGCGTGGCGAAGCTTACGGACCGTCGCGGACAGATCAAGGGGCTGGTCCTCATTCGGATCCCGACGACGACCTTTACCTATGGTTGCTTTATGGTTCAGGGGATGTTTGGTTCGGTTTTCTGGTTCACCGATCTTCACCAGGGCCTGCTGTCGCTGGGTCCCATCCGGGGCCCGACCCGGCTGGTGCATATCAAGGGGATCCCGGTGGGTGAGGGCCTGGGGATGATCCCTGCGGGGGTCCACTGACTCCAGGCGGGGCGAGCAGATCCCCGTAGATCCGACCGTTTCCGCGCCCAGCGTCCAGATCATCGATGAGCGCCCGGACACAGTAGTTGCCCAACCCGGCCCGGGGGGGGCGGCGGTTCCGGGCCATCATCAGCTTGGTGTTCAGATGGTGCTGTTGCCGCGTCAGCGTCGGGGTTCGCCAGGGAGCGTCTGCACCAAGCGGCGCCCCGGGGAGGACCATCACCGCGAGGGCAAGGATCACCCCCCAGGCACGCCGTCCCCCAGATGCGCCCGTCGAAGCGACGATCCCCACGCCGATCCAACCGGCGACCCCCGGGGCTCCCAGGGCCAGAAACCGAAGCTCATTCCGCCCATAAGAGACCGCATCGATCCAGGACATCAGCGCCGGTGCGCTCACCGCGATCAAGATCATCAGCCGCTTCCCCCGTCGGCGGAGCCGCCAGCCCGTCATCCCCACCCCGAAAAGCAGCGGCGCCCACCACGCCGCGACCTGCGCGGCCGACAGCGTATACCGATCGCTCTGTTCATAGCCTTCTCTGGATATGCTCGCGGCGATTCGCAGTCCCTGTGGGAGTTGTTGCGGCGGAGAGCGTCCCCAGACGGTGGCGGTGGGAAAATCGGGCAGTCGGCTGGATCCGCCGACCTGTTGGGCGGCATATGAGTCCAGATGAACAGCCTGCCAGACCTGCTGCTCCAGCGGCATGGCGTCCACCGGGTACGACAGCGGCCCGGCGAGCCAGGACGCCACGGCTGAGACCGCCACCAGACCAAGTCTTTGTTTCCGACGTGGATTCTGAAGGGAAGCTCCGATCAAGACCATGAAGAGCGCGCCGCCCCAGAGGATCCCGCGCAGGTCGAGGAGCGGACACGCCGCGGCAGCAGACAGTCCTGCCAGAAACCATACGCGTGAACGGTCATGAACCGCTGCCTGGGCGACGATTCCCGAGGCGAGGGTCAATCCCCCGACCATGACGGGATACCAGGTCAACGTCCGGGGCAACACGGCGATGGGCGCCATGGCCAACGCGATCACTGCAGCGGCCCCACCGGCTTCTGGTCCCATCACCGCGGCGCCCATCAGCGCCACGCCAGCGAAGGCCATCAGGGCGCCCATGATCGCAGACAGGCTCAGGGCGTCGACGACGCCGAGCCAGTTGACGAGAAGCCCCGCGGGGGCCCCGGCGAGGCGCGCCCGTCGCTGCGGCCACATCGGAACGTCGAGATGGCGAAAGCTCGCTGTCCCAGCGCAATAGTCCTCGAAGTCCATGGTGTCGACCACCCCATCGGCGAGATGCCCCGCGGACAGCGTCACGGCTGCAGCCGTGATGGCCAGAAGCAGTGGGATCGTTGGCCACCCCCGAGACACAGACGCGGGGGGGTGCCGCGCCCACCACCATCCCGCCAGGACGAGCCCCCAGCAGACCACGGTGAACGGGGCTGAAGCGCCGACCATCACCCCCTCACCGGTCGCAGATGGCTATGTCAAACTCCAGATGAACACCCCGAGCGCGCCCAGCCCGGCCAGCGACAGCCCGATCAAGATCGGGGTCGTCAGCGGGTTGTCGTCCGCGACGTCGCGGTTGAAGGGGACATCCAGCTCGGGAAGTGGGGGGTAGGTCTGCTCTGGTCGCGTCGCACCCTGCGGCGCCTTCCAGCCGCGAATGCGGCTGTTGCTGGGCTGGGTGGAGATGTTGAGCATCGTGAACAGATCGCTGAAGGCATCTTGTTCTGTGATGGGTCGCCAGCCGAGGGTCCCTGGCACCCGCACCCGCTCCCGCCCGCTCAGTTCACCCACGTAGATCATCTCGCGAAGGCGGGTGCGATCGAAGATGCCGATCGGTTCGTCGCCTTCAGCACGTTGCACCTCAAGGGCGATGGGCAGCGGCAGCGGACGGGGCCACCGATGCCCGCAGCTGGGACAGAACTGCTCAGTCACCGGGCGCTGCCGGATTTTGGTCTCACAGCGAGGGCACGTGTCCATCATCAATCCCATCATACTGCGATTGCAATCCAAAGACTTCACCGGGATCGCATTTCGCAGTCCCCAGGACACTGCGGCATCGGATACAGCCCGACCATGCCAAGCCCCTATCTGCTCCTGCTGTGCCTGCTCGGTGGATGCGCCAAGAACACCAACGTTCCCTCCCCTGCGCCCCCCTCTCCTGCGTCCCCCTCTCCTGCGCATGGTGCAGATCATGGTGACGGGTTTGAGGGCGATCGAAGCACACAACATTGGTTCAAAGACCCTGCGACATATGCAGAACATTGGAACGATCCGGCCCGGGATGACTATCAGAAGCCCGATGAGATCCTCGCCGCCATGCAGATCGCCCCTGGGGCGACGGTGATGGATCTGGGCGCAGGCACCGGCTATCTCGTCCCCAGGCTCTCTGCCGCTGTCGGCGAATCCGGCACCGTCATCGCCCAGGACATCTCGCCGGAGATGATCGAATACCTCTCCCTGACCAAAGAGAAGGCCGGCTGGACCAACGTCACCGTCTCTCAAGGAGCCCCCGACGATCCGGGCCTGGACGCAGGTTCTGTCGATCGCATCGTCACCTTGAACGTCTGGCACCACATCAATGACCGCCCGGCGTTCGGCCGCGCGCTCTATGCCTCCCTGCGACCGGCGGGGATGGTGGTCATCGTCGACTTCCTCGACGAAGAGACGGAGGGCTTTGGGCCTCCGATGGAGATGCGCCTGCCCGCTGAGCAGGTCGTCGCCGAGCTGAACGAAGCCGGCTTCCAGGCGACCATCATCGAAGAGACCATGCCCCGCCACTACGTCGTCCGCGGCATGAAGATGCCCCGACCGTAGTAGACGGATCGCCGGCGCATCCACTACCGGCCATGTAGACACTGTCAACCATACAGGACACAAGCGGGAGCGCC
>JBCBLB010000343.1:0-10302 GCA_038520555.1 Myxococcota bacterium
AGATCGTGTTCTCTGTTTCGCGGAAGGCCGACGGTCACGTTGAGTTTTCGGTCCAGGACACCGGAGAGGGGATCCCCCCCGAGCGCCTCTCCAGCATCTTCGAGCCGTTCACCCAGGCAGACGAGACCACCACCCGGCGCTTCGGCGGGACCGGGCTGGGCCTGACCATCAGCGCAAAGCTGGTCTCTCTGATGGGCGGGACGCTGTCTGTGGACAGCGCCCTCGAACAGGGCAGCCGGTTCTGGTTCTCATTGACGCTCCCGGAAGCCATGCCTGATGCCCGCCCAACCCCGCCCCCGATCACCGGGCCGCTTCCTTCGCTCCACATCCTGGTCGCTGAAGACAACCCGATAAACCAGCTCGTCATCGAGAAGATGCTCACCGAGCTGGGGCACAGCTTTGTCATCACCGCGGACGGGCAGCAAGCGCTGGAGCGCTTCATCCCCGGGCGCTTCGACGTGGGCTTGTTTGATGTGCATATGCCACGGTTGGACGGGCGGGCGCTGACGCAACAGATCCGCCACCGCGAGCCCCCCGATCAGCGACTGCCGATCATCGCGCTGACCGCCAGCGTACTCACAGAAGACGTCGAAGCCTGTGAGCGTGCGGGGATGGATACCGTCCTGGCGAAGCCCATCAGCAAAGACCTCCTCACCCGCTGCCTCCATGCGGTGATGGGGGGCACGGGGTTGGCGCACGCATCTTCAGCGTAGCGGAGCTTCCGGCGGGTGGATCGCGATCGGGGTGTCTGGGTCGAGCACCCATCCGTTGCGTCGCCGTTGAATGAGGGGGCGAAGTCCGGCCTCTCGCAGCCCGGAGATGGTAACCCGGACCCGGTTGGCCGCGGCGCGTGGGAGGATGCGCTCATCTGGCCAACCGGCTCTGGCGAGGGCCGCCGTGTTCAGAGACGCGCCAGGCTGCATGTGCCGCGTGTGTGCCAGCGCGGCCAACACCCGCGCATGGGTGGGCCGGTGGGTCAGCGACATCGGCGCGCTTCCTGGAGACTGGAACCACGTCCCGTCCTGCGAGATGATCCACAACCGCGAGCGCTGATCGATCTCCTCACGGAGGAGCGCGAGCAGTCGTTGGTCCAGCGGCCAGTCCGCCTCCACGCTGAGCGCAGTGAGCGCCGCATCGACCTCCTGGAACCGTCCCTCTTCCGTGCCGCGATCGGAGAAGGCATGAGCGATGCGCGGGAGCCAGGGCGACACGCACTGGAAGAACGGGTTCTCCAAGTCGCCGCTGATGGACGCCACAGCGGCATCCGGGCGGCCTTGTATGGCGTAGCCGGCGGACAGCCAGAGCTGAAATTCCTCCAGCAGGTGCGGCTGCCCGCCGGCACCCAGGGCGACCGCCTGCTCCAGGAGCGCGCAGGCTTCTTGTCGCCGGTCCGGCTGGAGCAACCGCAGCTGGCCCAGGGAGCCCTGGTAGCTGGCGATCAGCTGCGTCGTGCCCACGCTCTGAAGCATCGTGATCGCCCGGCTCAGCGCTTGCCGGGCGTCATCGAACTGGCCGAGGTTGGCCTGAGAGAGCCCGATCAAGCCGAGGGTAAACCCTTGCTTCCGAACGTTCCCCAGGGTCTGCTCGATGGTCAGCGCCTCGGTGAGCGCCGCAATGCCTTCCTCGAAGCGGCCCTGTTCATTGAGGATCGTCCCCAACGAAGAGAGGGCCCCATCTTCAAGGAGCGGGCTGTTGAGCGCGCGCGCCGCCGCCACCGCCTGCCGTCCCAGCGCCCGTGCCTGCGCGTCATGGCCCTGGTAGGAGAAGGCCAGCGCGTGCTTGACCTGATACGAACACGCCAACGCCGGGTCTTCTTGAGAGAGCGCGGCAGCCTGATGGTAAAATGGCGCGGCATCGCTGGGTTTCCCAAAGTGCAGCATCAAGAGCCCCTGTACCGCCAGCGCCTTGGCCCGGGCCTCGTTGGAACACGTTGGATCGTCGAGCACCTGATCGATTTGCTGCTGAGCGCGCTGGTATCGGCCTTCAATGCGTAACCAGTCCGCCTGAACCGCGGTCAGCGTGGCGCGGAGCGGAGATGGCTCGGTCCGCGCCAGCACCTCATCCAAGAACGCCACGCGCCCTTCGATGGGGCCGCGAATGTTGAGCAGCGCCGTCAAGGCGCGGGCGGCGCGCCATGCCAGGGGGTGCGGCGCGCGGACGACGCGTTTCAGATCGAAGAACAATGCAGAGAGCTGGTCGAGGGCTCCAATAATGTCCGGTCCGAAGAGCTGCTCTGCGAAGCGCTCTGCGTGCTGCACGCACCAGCGCGCGTGCCGCTCTCGCAGCACGGGGTCGGGCGGCCCGGATTCATTGAGGAACAACCGAATCGACTCCAACAATGAGAACCGGGCGCCGTCGAAGCACAGCAGCTGGTGTCGGCATAGCGCATGAAGAACATCCAACAACGCCACGTCTGCGGGAACCTGGAACACCTGCTCGGCATCCACCAGCGTAAAGCCGCCCGCGAAGAGGACACACTGGCGCAGCACATCCTGGTGGACTTTATCAAGGAGGTCCCATGACCACTCGATCGTTGACCAGAGGCTGTCATGGCGCGCCCCGCGGGGCTCCGGCCGACGGAGGACCGCGAAGGGCCGCGCCTTGAGCCGCGCATCGAGCTGCGGCAGGGCCATCACCTCCAGCCGGGCGGCGGCGAGCTGCATCGCGAGCGGGAGCCCGTCGAGCTGCCGCAGGACCGTCTGCAGCGGAGCGCTCAGATCGGCCCCGGGCGGCGCAGCCGCGCGAAAGATCTGCGCCGCGCGGAGCTGAGGAACACGTGCCGCGCCGATCTCATCGGGGATCGGAAACGGCGTCAGGTGGACCAGCCGCTCAAGGCGGATGCCCAACGGGCGCCGGGAGGTCACCACCCACAGCGCGTCAGGCACCTGCTCGGCGAAGCGCTGAACCAGCTCCGCGCCTTCGTCGACGAGCTGCTCGAAGTTGTCCAGCACCAGCAGCGGAGCATCCAACGTCCGGAGCCGGGCGACGAGCCGCTCACCCGGCCCCACCCCCGTCGCACGGGACAGTGCCGCACGAAAATCTGCGCCAGACCTTGCAGATTGGAGATCAATGAACCACACCGTGCCCGCTCGCCACGCTTCGGCGAACGCGACCGCGAGCCGGGTCTTGCCCACCCCACCAGGCCCCAACACGGTCACCACCGACGCCGACGCCAGGCCATCCGCCAACGCAGCCCATGCGGCCTCGCGACCGATCAGGGGCCGAGTGTAGCGTGGCAAGGGCACAGCGTAGGTCATGCCCTCCGATTGTATCCTCTTCTCCCTTCGCTGCTCCACTGAACAGATCCGCATCCCCTCCCCAACCACAACGCGTCGGCCTCAATGGCTCCCGTCTCGTCGGGAACCATCTGGAGTCCATGAACGAAGTGTTTCGTTGGATTGGGTTGGACAGTGGGTGAGGAAATCGCTACGTGAGGGAGGTCCCATACGATTCCTGGACAGACGATGCGTTAGCCACGCTCCAACATTGATCTGCACGTTCGACAGCCGCAATGACGAGGACTCCGGGCCGGATGGCCGGTCGGTTGAGGTCTGGCGCGCTTCGGGCGATGAGAACCATCGCTCCGCCAACAGATGACCTCTGGTCGAGGCGTCGCAGATCCCGCTCAACGCCATCGCGTGCTGGTGAGGATGCGTCCTCTCTGGTGAAGAGCGGTCGTTGTTGTCTCTTCGGGGTATCCGCGAGCCCCGATGGGATGGGCGTCACGGTATCACTGAACATCAACACGGAATGATCCATTGATCGCTCCCTGGGTGGGCGGGTTCGTGCCCGTCTGGGGATCGATATTTCGCAGAGAGGTCCAACGATGCCTCTCTGCAAGAGGGGACACGTATGTCTACCGAACACAAACGCATGCTCATCGCGGAGACCCGCGCCCGCCTGGCTTCTGCAGAGATGGTCGCTGTCATCGATCACTTCGGCATCGATGGACCGACGATGTCGGCGCTTCGGATGGAAGCCCGAGCGTCGGGCTGGCAGCTCCAGGTCACCAAGAACACCCTCGCCCGCAACGCGCTGGCCAACACCGATCAGGCTGGGCTGTCCCAATGGCTCGGCGGTCCGACGATGCTGATGTTTGCTCCGGTCGAGGGTCGCGCAGCGCTCCGCTGGTTGTGCCGCTCCCTTCCCCGTCAGCTTCCAAAGGCGCTTTCGTCAGAGTGGACGCAGATGCAGGCCAACCCGGTGTCCTACCGGGAGCGTTGGCGCGCCCAACAGGCGAAGAAGAGCGGAGGGTGGGCGAGGCTTCCTCGGCCGGGAGCGCGGCTTTGTCTCCGCGGTGCATGGCTTCAGGGGGATCTGCTCAACCCCGAAGCGGCCATGATCGAAGCGGATCTCAACCCCGCTGAGATCTATGGCCGACTGCTGGCGGTCCTCCAGGCGCCTTCTCGTCGGCTGCTCCAGCTCCTGCAGGCACATCCGACGACGCTGACCCGCCTGCTGGAGGCGCGTCATGACCAACTGAAGGGCTGAAACCGCTACCCCCATCAAACAAGCTTTGATGGGGGTATTTTGTTGAGCCCCTCCGTCATGTCCGCCGTTGGCGTCCTTCCATGTAGAATCTTCCGACGAGTTCCATCGCGCTGCAGCGTTGGTTTGGGGAGATGATGTCTGAGATTGCCTACAGCCAGGCAGCGGCCCTCGCTGAGCCCAACAAGTTCGATGTTATCGCCATCAATCTGGACAGCGAGCCGTTTGATGAGCGGATCCTGGCGCTCCCGAAGATCCGGCGGTTGGTGCTGGAGGGCGAGACGCCGCCGCCACCGCCGGACTGGCTCTTGGCGATGCCGGCGCTCACTTCGGTGTATGTGAAGGCAAAGTACCCCACGCTGCCCGCCGTGTTGCTGCGCCTGCCGCATCTGAAGGCGATGGAAATTCACCACCCTGCGATCCGCGCGCTCCCTCAGGACGCCGAAGAGATCGAGATCAATAAGCTCGTCATTGTGGAGCCGCCGGCGAAGCTGCTGTCCCAGCTTCGCCGCTTCCGACATATCCATCAGCTCTTCTTGACCAGGCTGAAGAAGACGCTTCCGACTCACTTCACGGCGAACGTCACGAAGCTGGTTGTGGCCGCCAGCCGGCTGCCAGGGCGGTTGACGATACCCAGCCTCCGCATCCTGGAGCTCAGAAAAATCGACCGGTTTCCGATGGTGCTGCTGGACCTGCCCATCGAGTCTTTGAAGGTAGAGGTCGACGGTCGTCGCATCCCCGCGGAGATCTGTTCGATGTCGGCGCTCCGGAAGCTGCAGATCTTTCTCCCTCCCTACCGGGCCACCCAGCTGCCTGAGGACATCGGACAACTGAAGGATCTGGAGGTGCTGGAGCTGGGGGGCCAGATCGACCAGGTCCCCCTGTCATTTGGCGAGCTACAGCGGTTGAAACGGCTGCGGCTCAGGCTGAAGGACTCTACGGGTATCGACGTGGTCCTGCCGCGGCTCCGCGCGCTCCAATCGCTGGAGTTGACGCTGTATGACATGCGCGAGATCGACCTGTCCGAGGCGCTGGGCGTGCTCCAGGACCTCGAAGAGCTCAAGCTGTGGGCGAGACCCAACCGATTCCCACATGGGATCGGCCGCCTGACCCGATTGAAGAAGCTGAAGCTCGACCTGTCCCCGTGTCCAGAGCCGTTTCTGGACGATGTCCGCAACCTTCACGGGCTGGAAGAGCTGTCGTTCACCCTGCCCCAAGAGGCCACCGAATTTCCGCCCGGCGTGCTCCGTTTAACCAACCTGACCCGACTGAAGGTGGACGGGTCAAGCTCAGCACCCATGCCACCGGAATTTGGGAACCTGCGCAAGCTGCAGGTGCTGGAGACACACCAGTGGTACTTTGGATCGCTCCCGGAGACATTCTATGAGTTGACGGAGTTGGAAGACTTGAAGATGTGGCGGGCCGAGCTCCCTGCGCTCTCAGAGAAGATCGGCCAGCTGAAAAAACTTCGCAAGCTGGATCTCTTTGACAACAAGCTCACCGGGTTGCCCGAGCGCATCGGCGAGTTGGAGGCGCTGGAGGAGCTCCACCTCCGCAAAAACCCGCTCGAAACCCTCCCCGAAAGCATCGGCCAACTGAAGCGTCTCACCGTTTGGCGCCTGGACGAGACCGCGCTCACCACGCTGCCCGAGCGAATCGGCGAGCTCTCCAGCCTTCGCGAGCTTCACCTCGATCAGACACAGACGCTCATCACGCTCCCAGACACAATCGGGAACCTGAATCGACTGGAGTCCCTGTGGCTGCAGGACACGGGCCTGCGCCAACTGCCAGAAAGTATGCAGAAAATGGAGCGACTGCGATATATCAACGCGTCCAGGACGAAGCTGTCCGACGTCCCCAATGCGCTGCTTACTTTGCCCTCTCTGCGCGAGCTTGACTTGACCGGGACGGTGTTCGAGCAGGCCGCATACGACCGACTGTCTGTGCGGAAACATCCTGAGTGCCAGATCCTGATGCCACGGCTGCAGAAGACGATTCCGATCCCCGATGCCCCCGATCCGACGCCGCTCGCGTCAGCGGTATGGGATGCTGTGGCCGTGCTGGGAGGGACCGTGGCCCCCCACCGTCGACAGTCGCCATGGTACGAGACGCTGCCGTTCGGACGGTTCCCGGTCCCAGAAGCGATCCGCGCGTTCTGCCAGGAGGTCCACTGGCCGGAGAAGGCCCGCTTCGCCGGTCAGACGGATGGGTGGGATCACCGAATGCTCTGGTTCAATGACAGCGGCGCGCCGGGAGAGGAATACGAAGTCGCCCACAACCATCCGTTGTTTGTCTTCGCCGAAGGGGACGGTGGAAACCTCATGTACTTGTTCCGAATGGATGATCGGAACCTCGCCGATCCAGGCGTATACCGGCTCAGCCATGACGACACGTCAGCGTCCGCGTTGACGCGTATCTGCCCGAGATTGTCCGTATTCCTGGCCAGCCTGGCGCCGGAAAACTGAGCGGGCCTTGAAGCGCTGAAGCCGCGCCCTGATCACACCGGGATGTCCGTGACGGTGCGTCATGACCGCCAGTTATCGCCCCATCCCCACCGCGGAACCTCGTATTCGAGTCGCCATACGTCCGCTGAGCTGTTCGACAACCAGTGCAAATTTATGGATATCCCGGCGCGCCGTCATGGCTTTTCATGACCATGATGAGTATTGCTTTTCCCTACACAGGATACCGGAGCAGAGCCCATGTCCCCATGGTGGCTGGTTGACCAGACCGAACTCCCCCAACCCTACAGCATGTCTCAGCTTCCCGGTCCCAGCCCCTATTCGTTTCTGGATGCGTTGATTCGTCAAATCCAGGGGGTTGACACGCTCGCCCGAAGACGGCTGGACACAACGCGGACGCACGTCGCTCAAGTCAACACCGGTCATGTCGGTATGGAAGGTTGTGGATACACATGGGAAGAGACCTACAGCCTTGATTCGTCCATGTTCCCCGCCAGGCGTGCGGTTTCACTCGACGTCACCGATCGGATCACGTTGCATTGGACCTGGCGCGCAGAGAAGATCGGGCAGGCCGGTTATGCAGGGTTTCGGCCTGGAACCCTCCGTGTTCGCTTCGATGATCCTTCGCTACAGGCGCCCTTCACCACGCTGTGGGAGCGTGTGATGGGGATCCCCCTGGTGCTCCAGACCGACGACTGAAATCACGGGTGAATCACGCACCCGCCGACGAACTGGCTGGACCACTTGGCTCGCATTGCCTCTTGAAACCGGGAGAGCGGAAACGCCGGGCCGGCATGTGGGACGAGCGCACCGGACGCGATCCGGTCAAGGATCCAGGACAGCCGGGTCGGGCGCAGCGCCGGATCGTGCTTCGTCGCGATGACTGCGGGACAGCCGAGGATGTCGAGGCCCTTCATCTGGATGAGGTTGGTGGGCAGTTGGTTGGCATTGGGCGCACCCCGACGTCCCTTTCCCCGGGCCACAAACGGCGTCGCCGCCCACCCGACGATGCAGAACCGGCCGCCAAACCGCATGCTGCGGATCGCCTCAACCGAGATCGGGCCGCCGACACCATCATAGACGACATCTACGCCGCCGTTGGTCAGCGCCTTGACCGCACGGCGGAAGCGCAGCAGCTCCCCCGACGCATCTGCGGTGACCAGGAGATGATCTGCGCCATGGGCGGCGACCTGTTCGAGCTTGGCGGCGCGCCGGCCGGCCGCGATCACCGTCGCCCCCAGGTGCCGGGCCAGCTGCACCGCGGCGAGCCCGGTCGAGCCCGATGCGCCCAGGATCAGGACCGATTCCCCAGGCTGCAGACGACCACGGTGCACCAGGACATGGTACGCGGTCTCAAAGTTTCCCAACAGGTTGGCGGCCTGATCATAGGAGAGGTTGGCGGGCATCGGGATCGCTGCGGACTCATGAAGGCGCGCATAGGTCGCGAAGCCGCCATCAGACTGATATGCCCCGCTCGAACGCGGACCGGTCGAGAACGCATCGGCCAGCACCCGAGAGCCGATCTGGACCCGGCTCACCCCTTCGCCGACGGCGACGATGTCACCGGCGAACTCCAGGCCGGGCGTATAGGGCGGCGCGGCCATGTGCTGGTACTGGCCGCTGCTCATGATCAGATCGACCCACCCCACTGCGCTGCTCCGGACGCGCATCAAGACTTCACCCGGGCCGATCGGCGGCGGCGCCTGCGGCTGAAGCACGATAAAGCGCTCGACGGCCTCCAGCGGCGTCTCCCCATACTCGGTCAGGACGAGGCGTTGGCCCATTGGAAGTGTGTCCATCATGACTCCCATCAGGGGGATAGACGGGTCTCAATACAAGCGACCATTTCCTCGATGAAGAGATACGGTGCAAGGAACAGGAACAACGCAAGAGTCTCCATGACCAGCCAGGCACCATTTGTGGTGAATCTGATGGCGCTGCGATTGTCCGAGATCATGTCCTGGTTGTCTTCATCAGGCTTTCCTACATTTCCCACAGCCATCCTGTAGACGCATCACCCCTCGCCCTTCACGTCTTCGGCGAGCCAGGCGTCGTCTACACCATATGACCCATAAATCGGGAAATTCGATAGATATGACTGATATATCTGTGGCGACCTACAATGTTCTGGCACAATGCTTCGTCGAGCCAGAGCGGTACGCGACCGTCTCTCCAACCTCTCTGCTCTCTCCAGATCACCGAAGACAGGCGCTGATCGATAAAATCAGCACGCTCGATACAACGCTCATCCTCCTCCAGGAGGTCGAAGCGGAGCTGCTCGCGGATCTACAAACCCATCTGGGGCGGCGCTACCGAATCTTCTGGTCGAAGCGCCCCACCCACAGCGACGGGTGCGCGGTCCTGGTCTCCCAGAAGCAGATGGCCGTGCTCAACCATGAAACCCTGGTATATCGGGCGCGCGAGACAGGATACAGTCAGGTCGCCTGTCTCGTCACCGTTCAGTACGGAGAGACTGCGCTGCTGGTGGTGTCGACCCATCTGCGGTGTGGATGTCAGGCACTTCCTGGGCATCCCCCGTTGGGACAGCTGCAGATGCGAGAGCTGCTCGACGTAATTCGTCAACAGCGCCCGCGTCTATGCATCCTGGGCGGCGATCTCAACGCGCTCCCCGATAGTCCCACGCTGCAGGCTGCGTATGCGGCAGATTTTCGTCGCGCAGGGGATGAAGACACCGCATATATCCGCGGGGTTCGGGGCAAGCGGGACTATCTGCTGCACCGTGGCGTGTCGTTGAAGGCCCACCCAGGCGTCGGGTTCACCCAGCTCCCCGCTCTCAACCAGCCCTCTGATCATGTGGCGTTCTCAGCCCGCCTCTTGTTGCCCGGCTGACCTGCGAAGCCCGTGAGGGCTTCAGGCAGGCGCAGCGGCTTCGTCTTCTTCGTCATCGCCCCAGATCGCCTGGTGGATCCCGAACACGATCACGCCAGCGATGAGGAGCACATCTGCGATGTTAAACACCGGCCACGCCGTCATCCCCACGTTCGCCTTGAGCCAGGGGGTCAGGGTGGGGTGGTTGGTGTAGAAGAAGGCGAAGTCGGTGACGGTGCCATCGGGGATCCGATCGATGATGTTGCCCAGCCCACCCGCGGTCAGCATGGCCAGGGCCGCGGCGATCACGCGCGCTCGGCGGTCGATGGTCCACAGGGTGTGAGCCAGCATCCCCAACATCACGACGCCGACCGCGTAAATCACCGCATGGGGCACATCCAACGAGAAGGCGATGCCAGGGTTCTGGGCATGTGTGATCGAAAACCAGTCGGGAACCACTGGAATTTTTTCACCCAGCTCCAGGTTGTCGACGACCAACTGCTTGGAGAAGAAGTCGAAGCCA
>JBCBLB010000285.1:0-11328 GCA_038520555.1 Myxococcota bacterium
AGCGCATCCGCGTGAACGCCCGTCTCATCGTTCACCAGACCCTCGTTCGCCGCACCGGCGCCGGTCCAGCTCGGCGCTTCGTCAATCAGCGGCGCCTCATCCGCATGGCTGAACATCCCCTCTGCGACCCCAGCAGGGGCAGGGGCGGGCATCTCCAACGCGGGCGTCTCCACCGGAACGTCCAGATCAAAGTCCGAGATCTCTCCACCCGGAGCAGGAAGCGCAACGTTGACCTGTTCATTGAGCGAGGTCACACTGGCCGCAGCTTCTTCTGCGTCTGGACCGCTGCTCAGGTTGCCGCTGGCTGGATCGATCGCCGGCGCCGAAGCGCCCCCACCGATCGCAGGCCCGCCGGTCGCTGGCGCAGCGCTCACCGGCGGTGCCGGATCGGCCAACGTCGGCGCCGGGCGAGATGGAAGCGGTGTACCACCGCCACCACCACCACCACCGCCACCGTTCATGGTCGACCCAATCGCAGGTGCGCCTGCTTCCGCTGGTGCGCCACCACCAGCGGCTGCGTCTGCCGCAGCAGGCGCCGCATCGCCGCCACCAGACCCATCTGCCGGTGCGGCATCTCCTGAAGCGTCTGCACCGCCTTCATCTGCACCGCCTTCATCAGCGGGCGCGGCATCTGTGGGCGCGGCATCTGTGGGGGCGTCGCCCTCACCACCGCCATCTTCGGGTGCAGCGTCTGCGGTCTCTTCGCCTTCAGCATCCGGGCCTTCCTGGGCGGGGGCCTCTTCCTCAACCACGGCGCCTTCTTCCGCGACGTCCCCTTCCGCGACGCCTTCGCCCTCACCGCCGCTGTTCCCGTTGATACCGAGGCCATCGAGCCAATCCATGGGGCCACCGCTCAACCCTTCGAGGCCGATCTCCCCTTCTGGGGCCATGGACCCGATCATGCCACCCAGGTCGGGGGCCCCCATCTGCATGGCGATATTGTTGACGCCGCCGAGGCCATCTTCGCCGCTGAGCATCTGGCCGATGGAGCCAAACAGCCCCTCATCACTGCCGGCGAGACCGATTTCCACGCCCCCCTCAGCGGCGAGCGCGCCCCCAACGCTCCCTGGCATCTGCGCCATTCTCTGAGCGTTGCTTTGGTCGTGTTGTTGGGGTGAATCGACGTTCGCCCCCTCACGCGTGAGTAGATCTTGAGTGGGAAGGGTGCGACGAATTCTGGAGGTCATGAAAGCTCCAACAATGATGGTCTGCAGTCGACGGCACCTTCAGTCTATTCGCTTCAGCCCCCACCCCTGGAAAATTCACCTGTTTGGCGCTTAGCAACACGAACGAAAAACCCGGACTGCACCTCTGTTTCCGAGTGATAGCGAATCTCAGGGAGCGGTCTGGCGTCGGGCGTACAGCAGCGCTTCAGCGACCCGCTCGGCGCGAAGACTGTTGGCGTCTTCGCTGGCGTCGATGATCTGTTTGGCCAGCCTCAACGCCACGGGGTCGCTCGTGGCGATCTGGGCGGCGAGGTTTCGGGCCTGGTCGAGGGGTTCATCGACCAGCCGCTCGCTGAGCCCCCACCGCAGGGCGGTCCGGGCGTCGATCTGGAACCCGGCGAGGATGACCTCTTTGGCGCGGGCGGGTCCGACCAGCCGAGTCAGCCGTGTGCATCCACCGGCTGAGGGGATCAGTCCCAGCCGGGTCTCGGGGAGCAAGAACCGGGCGTTTGGGCCGATGACCCGAACGTCGCAGGCCAGCGCAAGCTCGAAGCCCCCCGCGACCGCGGGCCCCTGAACGGCGGCGATGATGATGGCCGGGCTCTGGGCGATGCGGTTGAAGACCTGTTGGCTGAACAGATCCAGGGCATCGAGCGGATCGGCGTTGTTCATCTCATTGAGATCTGCGCCACCGCAGAAGGCGCCCTGGCCGGTGGAAGAAATTACGATGACAAAGCAGCGCGATTCGAGGTCTGTCAGCCCGATAGAGAGATCGGTAAGGTGTCGTCTGTCATAGGCGTGCGCGCGGTCTGGTCGGTCCAACAACAACAGCCCGATGTCGCCGTCGATCTCGGTGAGGATTCCCATCATTTCTTCCTGTCAGGCTTCAAGGGACTATCTCTATAAGAGCACGCCTGCTTTCGGGCGGAGGTTAAGACCACAGTGGTGAGGATGAGTCGTCACGAGAAGCTGGTGCACGATGAGCTGGAATCGTGCCCCTACATCCCCGGTGAGATCGCGCGAATGCCGCTCCGATGGCAGCTTCGCCGTCCTTCTCCCGAAGAGTTTGACCAGTCCCTTGCCCGGGGCGACCGTCGAATTGGTCGAATGCTGTACCGCACAGCGTGTCCGAGCTGCGACGCCTGCGAACCGCTGCGCATCCCCGTCGAACCCTTCTCGCCCAGCCGCTCGATGCGGCGGGCGGTAAAGAAGAACCGGGATCTTCGGGTTGAGATCGGCCCTGCCCGGTTCAGCGAAGAGAAGCTCGCCCTGTACAACCGCCACAAGCAGGAGCGCGGCCTGGCCCGTTTCGAGCGCCAGATGAACCAGCGCGGCTATGAAGGATGGTTCTTGAATTCCTGCGCCACCACCCTGGAGTTCCGCTACCTGCTGGCGGATCGGCTCATCGGCGTGGGCATCGTCGACGTGGGGCTCCAGGACTCCAGCAGCGTCTACTTCTTCTTCGATCCTGACGAATCGCAGCGCTCTCTGGGGACCTTCTCGGTGCTCTATGAGCTGGACTGGCAAAAGCAGCGGGGTGGCCGCTACCACTACCTGGGGCTGTACGTCGAGCAGTGCCAGCACCTGGTCTACAAGGCCCGATACTTCCCCCACGAGCGTCGTGTGAAGGGCTCCTGGGAGCGGTTCGAGAAGCCCTGAAACGACACCCTGACACCAGGCTTTGACACGAGGCGCTGATACGAGGTGCTGACACGAGGCGCTGACACGAGGCGCTGACACGAGGCGCTGATCATGCTATCCCCGCATATCCAGTACACCATGAGGACGTGACACGAGGAAGGAGGGAGAGGATGGACGCGGCGATTCGGACACAGGGGCTGCGCAAGGTGTACCGGACCGGCTTCTGGATGCGACCCCTGGTTGGGCTCGCGTCGCTCGATCTCTCTGTAAACCCTGGTGAGATCTTCGGCTTTGTCGGTCCCAACGGCGCCGGTAAGACGACGACGATGAAGATCTTCTGCGGTCTCCAGCAAGCGACAGCGGGCCAGGCGTGGCTGTTCGGCCGGTCGGTCGACGACCCGGAGTCTCGTCGGGACCTTGGTTTTCTGCCAGAGCGTCCTTACTTTTACTCGCACCTCTCGGCGCGCGAGCTGCTTCACTTCTACGGGCAGCTGTTCGACATGCCGACCGGGGATCGGACGAAGCGGATCGAGATGCTTCTGGAGCGGGTGAACATGACGCGGTTCGCAGATGTGCCGCTGGGCAAGTACTCCAAGGGGATGCTGCAGCGGGTCGGGCTGTGTCAGGCGCTCATCCACGATCCGCAGCTGGTCATCCTCGATGAGCCGATGAGCGGTCTCGACCCGGTCGGCCGGGCGCTGGTCCGGGACATCATTTTGGAAGAGCGGGCGGCGGGTCGGACGGTATTTTTTTCGAGCCACGTCCTCAGCGATGTCCAGTCGTTGTGCGACCGCGTCGGCATCATCGTCGGCGGACAGCTCCGCGGTCTGGGCACGGTCTCCGAGCTTATCGGCGACCATATCCGCTTCGTCGACTGCACCTTCGCCGGCTTGCCCGAGGGCTTCGCGCTGCCTGGCGAGGAGCGGCTGGCGGTGGGGGACAAGCGTCGCACCCGCCTTGCCCCTGAGCAGGTCGATGCGGCCCTCTCCCAGGTGCTCCAGGCGGGCGGCAGGGTCCTCGAAGTCCGCCCCGAGCGGCTGAACCTCGAAGAGGTGCTGGTCGATGAGATCCAGCAGGACAAGCCGGTCGACCACAAGCGGATGGGGGTGTTGGCATGAACCGCCTGTTCATCCTCGCCCTGAACACATTCCGTGAAGCGGTCCGGGATCGGGTGCTCTACTCGATCCTGTTCTTCGGCGTCGGGGTCATCATTCTGTCCATCGCGCTGGAAGAGGTGACCATCGGCGACCAGGCCAAGGTGGTCCGGAGCGTCGGCCAGGGCGCCATCGACGTGTTTGGCTCGATCATCGCGATGTTTTTGGGCGTCTCGCTGGTCTGGAAGGAGCTGGACAAGAAGACCATCTATACGATCCTCTCCAAGCCCATCCCCCGCTGGATGTTTATCCTCGGCAAGTACGCGGGGCTGATGCTGACGCTCTTGGTCGAGGTGCTGATTTTGCTGACGATCTATGTGGGCTTGATGGTCGTCGAGCAGAGCTTCCCGCCGCTGGTGGTGTTCGTGTCGATGTGGATGCTGATGATGGAGCTGACGCTTCTGACGGCGTGGGCGACGCTGTTCTCGAGCTACTCGGAGCCGACGACGGCTTCGGCGTTCACCCTGGCGATCTTCGCGATCGGCCACCTCGCCGACGACATCTGGCTGTTCGGCTCGAAGAGCGACTCGCCGGTGGTCCAGCAGGTCGCGGCGGGGCTGTACTGGATGCTGCCCAACTTCGAGGTGTTCAACATCCGGGAGGCCGCGGTGCACGAGCTTGCGATCCCCTGGGAGCAGGTGATCGCCGGGACGGGGTATGGCCTGAGCTACACCGCTGTGGTGCTCGTGCTCGCGATCCTGATTTTCCGAAGCCGCGACGTCAAGTAGGGGACCAACGCGGAACACCCCCATCGCCGCTCTCGAAAACAGGGCTCCGTCCTCGGGGTGATCTGATGTAGAGTACACAATCGGCGAACCGCAGAGTTCAGAAACAGAACGTCATTTCGACAGGTAGGGGCAGATGGCACCCGACCGTATGCAGGTATATGCGATGTCTCCCGACTGGCGGGACGCAGTGGTTGATCAGGCGCTGCTGTGGCTGGTCGGGATCCATCTGGGTTGTTTTGCCGTCTTCGTGATGTGTATCCCCCTCCTGGGCGGATCTGGCTTTGGTTTGGCTGCCCCGGTGCTGTTCGTCTCGCTCATCGCGCTGATGGTGTATTCGCATGCGCGTCGTTCATTCCCGATACGCGCGGTGGTGCTGATCGGGGTGCTTGTGTTTGACCAGATCGTGCTCGGGGCGCACTATGGCTGGGCGCCGACGGTGGTGTGTGCAGCGCTGCTTGGGGCCATCTTCGCGGGGCTGTTCTTCGGCTGGCGCGGGGTCCTGAGCATGGCCGCCCTCAACGCAACGCTGCTCGGGGTGGGGGGTGTGGCGGTCCAGTCGGGCTGGCAGCCCTCGTTGGCCCTGGACACCACCGAACGGCTCGTCTGGCTTCGGGCGGGGCTGATGGTCGGGGCGCTGACCGGCTTGTTCTCGTTGTTCCTGCAGCGTGTGGTGGCGGGGCTTGGGCACCTGGAGATCCGCCAGTCTCGGCTGTGGGCCTCTTTAGCGGAGGAGGTCGCCGCCACGCGGCAGACCCACGCCGCCCGCCGTCGCGCCGTCGAGCACCTCCATGACGCGCAGCGGTTGCGGGTGTTCGAGGAGATGAACGGCGGCATCACCCAGTTGTTGCACAACATCCTGGTCATCATCTGGAGCGCCGCCGCCGATCTTCGGACGAGCCGTTCGGTGTCGGACAACCAGCGCGCAGCGGCAGAGGTTTCGGACGCGGTCAAGCGCTCCGCCGCGGTGCTTCGGGCGCTCCTGTCGTTCACCCGCGCTTCGGAGCGCCCGGCCGGGCCGGTGGATCTGGGCGGGGCGCTGGTGGGGTTGTTGGAGAGCATCAACCCGGCGCTTCCAGAAGACATTTCCATTGCCGTAGACATCCGCGAGCCGGTGCGGACCTATGGGGATGAGGCCCGACTCCGCCAGCTGCTTCTCGATCTCATCTTCAACGCTCGCGACGCCCAGCCGGGGGGCGGTGCGATCACCATCCGCCTGAGGAGGGAGCCTATTGGGATGGGTCAGCAGGCGGTGATCGAGGTCTTCGATCGGGGCGCGGGGTTCACGCCAGAGGCCCTGGTGTTGGCCGCGCGTCCCTTCTTCACGACGCGGGACACATCGACGCATAGCGGCCTGGGGTTGTTCGCCACGCAGGAGCTTGTTGAGGAATGGGGGGGCCGCCTGCAGTGGGGCAACCGCCCAGACGGCGGCGCGATGGTGCGGGTCACGCTGCCCGCCCTGGACGCGATCCCGGACCCACGGCCGCCCGAAGAGCAGCGGCTCGCGCTGACCGATCGATGGCGTCGGGACGCGGTGCGGCGTCTGGGGTACGGGTTGTTGACGGTCCAGGGGCTGTCATACCTTCTGCTCGTGGTGATGAACCAGGAGTTCGATCCGGCCGCCCACCTCATCGCCCTGATGATGCTGCCGACGGCGTTGGTCCTGGTGATCGGCGATCGATGGTCGGTGGAGACGCGCGGGATGGTGCTGGTGCGGATCCTGTTCGGGACGGCGGCGGGTTCGCTCATCCGCTCGGGGATGCTGGCGCCGGTGGCGACCGCGGCGGCGGTCAGTGCGGTGTGGCTGTCGGGGTTCTATATGCCGCGTCGGGGCCCGGTGTTCGGCGCCCTGATGCTGAGCGTCCTGTTCATCGGGATCCCCTGGCTGCCGATCCCGATCGAGAGCGTCAACCAGGATCCGACGATCGCGACCAACTGGTTCCGCCTGGCGCTGTCGTTCCCGATGATCCTTCTGCTGATGTCCAGCGCGGTGACCGACATCCTCGGCACAGGGCGGCATGCGGTGGAGACGAGCCGCCGGGCGCTGCTGTCGCTGCGAGCCGAGCAACAGGCCCACGCGGTCGAAGAGGCGCGGCTGAAGGGGACCACACAGGTGGTGGCGCATGCGCGCCGGTCGGCGGAGCGGAGTCGGATCGCCGGCGCCATCGCCCACGACGTCAACAACGCGTTCACCGCGGTGCTCAGCTGGGCGGACATCCTCCAGGAGGCGGATCTGGAGCCCGACGACGCCCGTCATGCCGCGGACGCCTTCGAGGACGCGGCCCGCCACGTGGCGTCGCTGATCGGTGGTTTCGGGGGGGGGCTGATCTCTGCGGGGCCGTCCGATCGGGTCATCGACGTTGGGGAGGTCATCCAGCGAAGCGACCGGTTCTTGCAGCACCTGCTCGGCCCGGGCCGCCAGCTGTCTCTCGAGGTTCCGCGTGAGCCGCTCGGCGTCGGCATCTCTGACCAGGCGCTGCGCCGCATCCTGAACAACCTGGTCTCCAACGCGCGCGACGCGACGGGCTGGGATGGCGCCGTCCAGCTCTCGGCGCGATCAGAGGGAGACGCGGTCATCATCGAGGTCAGAGATAACGGCGAGGGCATGGACGCGGCCACACAGGCCCGGGCGCTGGAGCCGTACTTCACCACCCGGGCTGCGGGTGAGGGCACCGGGCTCGGCCTGTCGACCGTGATGGAGTTGCTGAACGCTTCCGGCGGCGCGCTCACCATCCACTCTTCGTCTGGGGTGGGCACCACGATGCACCTTCGCTGGCCACGCCAGCCCCTGCCGATCCCCACCGCGGCCCCCCACAGCCCTCAGGCCATCACCGGGGGCGCGCGACGCGCGCGGATTCTGGTGGTCGAAGACGACGAGCAGATCCGACCGCTGCTCGTTCGCATCCTGCAGCGCGCGGGCTTCACCACCGCGCAAGCCGGCGACGGCGATCAGGCCCTGGCCACGATCGGCGGAGACACGGGCTGGGACCTTCTGCTCACCGATGCAGTGTTCCCGGGCGCCCCTCTGCCAGCGGTCCTCGACGCCTTCTCGGCAGCCTACCCGACGGCGCCGATCGTCATCTGTTCGGGATACCTTCCGCGGCGCTTCGCCGAGCGTGTCGGCGATCGTTCGGTCATCTTCTTCCCGAAGCCGTTCCAGCCTGCCCGGCTCGTCGCCACCGTTCATGACGCGCTTGACCGCTCATGACGCGCTTGAGGGGCGCGCGCCGGTCCGGTACCCTGCGCCCATACCGGAAGGAGGGCATCTGCCATGGCGTCGTCTGATGAGAGCACGGAAGCGCTTCTCCAGCGCATCGAAGAGGAGCTGCTGAACGCGGGCGATCCGGCTCGCCGGGCTGCGCTCAAGGAGTGGCGGCAGGACGTCCTCCGCCAGCAGGCGGCGGACGCGGCGAGCCCCAAGGCGCCGATCGTTCCCCAACAGCCCGCCCCTCCCCGGCCGTCCACCCGGAAGCCCGCGCCTGCCCCGATCCCCGAAGGAGAGCCGGCGAAGCGGACGGTTCAGTCTACGGTCTCGGCGATGGCGCCGCCGAAGAAGAAGGTTGTGGTCACCGAGCTGCGTCCTGCTGCGCCGCTTCCAGATGAGCCGAAGCCGACCCGAACGTCTTCGGTGACGATCCGACCGGCGAAGATGTCTGCCGCAGATACCGCCGGTGAGGAGTAATCCGGCGGTGTGATGCGGGCGCAGGAGAGGAATTGGCGCGGCCGAGATAGGCTACAAGCCTGATGATGGTTCCGTACCTCGATATGTCGGCGCGCTACGCCCGCACGGCCTCCCACGTGGAGGCTGCGGTGTCTGATGTGATGCGTTCAGGGCGATATATCGGCGGACCGGTGGTAGAACGCTGTGAGGCGGCGGTCGCTGGACTGATGGGCCGGGCGCATGGCGTCGGCGCCAGCAGCGGCACTGCAGCGATCACCCGGCTGCTCCAGGCCCGGGGCGTCCGCTCCGGGCAGGAGATCATCGTTCCTGCGGTGACGTTCTTTTCAACCGCGGGTGCGATCCTGCGGGCTGGCGCGGTCCCGGTGATCGCCGACGTCCTGGCAGACCGGCCGCTGCTGGACCCAGACGCGGTCCGTTCGGTGCGGACGCCGCGAACGGTGGCCGTGATGCCGGTGCACCTGTTCGGTGACCGTGCGCCGCATCCCGACATCGATGGGCTGCCCGTCCTCGATGATGCGGCCCAGGCCGTCGGCGCCACCCCACCGCCGACCCATGGCGCGGCGGCGGCGATCAGCTTTTATCCGACCAAAATCCTCGGTGCGATCGGAGACGGCGGGATGATCCTGACCGACGACCCGGACCTCGCCGCGCGGTCGCGGGCGCTGGGATTCCATGGCATCGTCGGGCCGCACCTCCACGAACAAACCGCCGGCCATATGGGCGGCAACTGCCGGCTGGACGCCATCCAGGCCGCCGCGATCCTTGCCCAGCTCGACGACCTGCCCATCCGGATCCGGCGCCGACAGGCGATCGCGCGGCGATATGACGCCATCGCCGGCGAGATGGCCCTGCCTCGGGATCCGGGCAGCCCGGTGAGCGTCTATGTCCTCCGCCACCCCGACCGGGACCGGGCGCGGGCGCAGCTCAGCGATGCCGGCGTGCAGACCGCCGTGTATTATCCTCGACCGCTCAGCGCGCAGCCCGCGCTGGCCGATTGTCCGCGGGGGCCGACCCCGAACGCCCAGGCGTTCTGCGCGCAGGCCCTCGCCCTCCCCTGCCATGAAGCCCTCACCGACGATCAGGTTGATGCGGTGATGGACGCTTTGAGGAGGATCGTATGAACCCGCTGACGTTCTATGGCGCCTTCGCCTTCGTGACCGGCCTGTGCGTCGGGAGCTTCCTCAACGTCTGCATCGCTCGGATGCCTGACGACCGGTCCATCGTCTCCCCCCCCAGCCACTGCCCGTCATGCGGCAGCAACATCCGCCCCTATGACAACATCCCGGTCATCTCCTGGATTCTGCTGCGGGGCCGGTGCAGGGACTGTGGGACCCATATCTCAACGTTGTACCCTACGATTGAGCTGCTGACCGGGGTGCTGGCCTGGCTGCTGTTCCGGAACCTCTTCCCCACCGCCGCTTCGCTGGATCTGGCCCATGGGGCAGCGTTCGTCTATTACCTCGGCTTCGTCTCTGCGCTCATCGCCCTGACCTTTATCGACATCCGGCACTTCATCATCCCCGATGAATTCAGCATCTATGCGGCGCCGTTCGCCATCGGGGGGATGGCCTTGCTCGGGTGGCTCGGCTACCCCGACGCCATCGGCTGGAAGATGTCGTTCCTTGGGGCCGGGATCGGGGGGATGATCCTGTTCACCATCACCATGTTCTGGCGGGTGGTCCGGCAGTATGAAGGGATGGGCATGGGCGATGTCAAGCTTTTGACCTTCATCGGCGCCGTCGTCGGACCGTTCCCCGGCGTCTTCTTTGTGATGATCGTGGCGTCTTTGTTCGGCGTGATCGTCGGGGTGCCGCTGGGGATCCTCAGCGGGCGGGGCTGGCGCTATGCGCTGCCCTTCGGACCCTTCCTCGCGGGCGCGTCGATCCTCTGGCTGCTCGACGGGCCCGCGCTGACCGAGGCCTACTTCCCCGCAGCGATCTTCTTAAGCGACGTATTGTTCCACGAAGGGGGGCTCTAAGATGATGCGACAGGCGCTCTTCACCATGGCCCTGCTGGCCACCGGGTGCTGGCCTGCGGACCCGACCCCGCAACCCGAAGACACCGCTCCAGAGACGATCACCGATCTGATCGAGCAGGCCAGACAGGACTGCCTGAGCGCGTTGGGGGTGCAGCCGATCTCCGCCGCGGTGGACATCTCGGTCGACTGGTCGACCGTCGAAGCCGATCTGTCCCGGGCGGTGGGAATCTCGATCCTCCAGGTCGTCGACCGCGATGGAGAACAGGCCCGTCAGGAGATCTGCGATGGGTCTTTCTCGATCGGGGATGCGAGCCCGATCTTCACCCAGCAGCTCCCCGACGAGTCGGTCACGTCGCTGACGCTCACCGTCCTCGGCAGCCTGGTCTCCGGTCAGGCGTACCTCGTCGGGCTGTACAACGTCCCCGACACCGACACCGGCGCGCCTCCCCGCACCACCATCAGCGACGCCGGCGCCCTGATTCAGGTCGACGACGCCTTCGTGGGCGCGGACCAGGTCCGGCTCAGAGACCTCGACTTCCTCTGAACGAACCCGATCCGTATCCACGCTGGCGGCTTGCATACCTCATGCGACATGTACGGATCAGTCTTCGGTGTCATCCTGACCGCCACAATCTCTCTGGTTGCCATCGCCTACGATAATGAAGATCTCGCGGATGCTGCCAATCAGTATCTGCTTGTACTGACAACGTTTCTCGCAGGAATCCTGCTCCCTGGTACTGGAGGAAGGCAAAATGATTGATATTCGTCACTATGATACCGTAGAACTTTGTTTAGTATACTGGATCAGATTATATCATCATACCTTACTTAAGAATAACAGAAAGAATTCAATTCGTTATTTCACAATAGATACACAAAAAGTTCAGATGATTAAAATTAATGACTGTTTGAGAATAATTCTTCAGAATAGAATCTTCTGCTATAGACGATGGCTGATGATGTAATATAGTGAAATAACGAA
>JBCBLB010000875.1:0-3407 GCA_038520555.1 Myxococcota bacterium
ACCTACACGAAGCCGATGGCGAACACCCTGATCGAAGATCTCATCGCCTGGCATCTGTTCTGTCAGGAAAAACGACTTCGAAACCAGCAAAACCAGATCTACAACAATCTCCGCAGCATCAACCTGCTCTATACCGCAGGGATGTCCACCAATCTGCCGTCCGACACCGAAGGCATGCTCACCGCCTGGGGCAACCACGCCGGGAAGCGCGCCCTCATCAAGATGCTCGAGCAGCAGAACCTCGCCGATGCCCCCCGCTATCGCGCCATCGCCAACAAAATCAACAACAACCGCTGAGGATGAGCCGATGAACCGTTGGATGACCCTCGCCCTGCTGGGCTTTTCTCCCCTGGTCTCCGCCGATCCGTGCGGGATGGTGCCGCCCATTCAGATCTCCCAGGGCCCTCCCCCCACCATCGAGCGCACCGGCGCGCAGCGGACCTATGTGTTTCACCGCGACGGCGTCGAGACCGTCGCCCTGCGGCCGGGCTTTACGGGTTCTGTCGAGGAATTCGGGATGCTCATCCCGTTCCCTGCCCCGCCCGCCCTTCGCAAGATCGACGACATGACCTTCCACCATATGGAGAACGCGATCGATCCGCCGATCATCAACGTTGAGATTTATGATCCGCGGTTGGTATACGACTATCTGGAGGCCGTGCCGGCCGGGCGCGCCTACACCGCAGATGTCGAGTTGGACGACGCCATGGCCGAGCAGCCGCTTCGCTACAACGAGGTCCGGGTCCTCAACGAGGAAGCGGTCGGGATGTATCAGGTCGCTGTGCTCGCCGCCGGAAGCGCCAAGGCGCTGCAGCGGTGGATGGACAAGCACGGCTACCGCTACCCCGACGGGATGGACACGGTCACCAACGACTATGTGGCCGACGGTTGGTGCTTCGTCGCCATCAAGGCCAAGGTCGGAGCCGCGCCCGGCGTCTCGCCGCGGCCGGGGATGCGCAATGCCGATCCGAGCCTGCCCACCGGCGCCAGCTTCGACGGCCACGTTCAGGGGATGGCCTTCCGCTTCCCCGCTGAGGAGCCGGTCGTCCCGATGCGGCTGTCGGTCTTCAACGGCGAAGACCCGCGAAATGTCGTCTATATGCTCTCCGAGAAACCAGTCCGGATCAACAATATGGACAAGAGTCTGGTCGTTCGGCAGCTCTCCGGCAAGGAACTCTACGACAACCTCACCGAGCCGCTTGAGATCAACTACATCAACGGCCAGCGCCGTGACCTCGCCGAGCACAACCTGCAACAGCTGGATCAGATGGGGAACGCTGAGCCATACATCAAGGTCGCCCGCGATCTGATCGCATCAGACCTGTTGGCGGTGCGAGAACAGACCTTGTCACTTCCCTATGAGGAGATGGAGAAGGAGCTGCTGGCCATCAGCGAGTCCTTTGACCTCCGCGGCGCAGACATCGACGCGCTGCATCGTGGGATCATCGACGAGGCGCTCTCTATCGCGGTTGATGGCGCCCTCGGCGACCTCCGCGAGATGCACATGACCGTCATCGACGGCGTCTTCCCCCAGGACGTCCTCGCCCGTGAGAACCTCACCTTCACCCGCTATGTGATGCCCGAGGCAACCAACGTCGCGCGAGCCGACGCCATCGCTGCTCCGGACATGTATGTCTCCATGGTGCGGAAATGAACCGACTCATCGCCATCTCCTTCTTATCGGGGTGTCTCTCGGCGCCAGAGCCAGACGGGTGGGTCGCGCCCGCATCGTTCGCATCGGTCGCGCCGGTCAAGCACCCCGACTGTGCTGGGAGCTGCGCGGTGGCCGATGCCCCCGAGGTGGTCGCCCCGTTCTCGGAGGCCGAGTTCCTCGAAGCCGTCGAGACCTGGAAGACCGAGCCGTTGGGGGAGCCGACGCTGGCGCTAGAGACACTGTTGTTTCATGGCGCCCAGACGGTCGGTTGGCTGTCGGTCCATGGCGCGCAGCTGGAGCCGGAGCGGCGCGCCTTCCTTGACCATGAATTGGCCCGAACCGACGTCCAAATCGAGATGCGGCTGGTGGACGAGGACGGCCGGCGGCGCGGATGGCTGCGGTCGGGGACGTTTCCGCTCAAAGAGAAGCAGCATCTGGTCTTCGAGGGCACCGACGCGTTGATGCGCCTGGAGACGGGCGGCAAGGTCAAGCGGGTGGGACTGGCGCACCTCTGGAGTCGGTGGTGACTGGAGGGTGTCCATTTCGCCGCGGGTCCGTGGTTTCAAGTCATCGAAAGTGGAGCATCCTGGCAACCCCTCGGAGAGGTGTGGCTGAGTGATGGCGAGCGCAATGATATTGCCGTTCTGGAGTACCGTGTGCGGTTCGCCGATGAGACGTGGGCCTCTCCATAAACTGCCTGTCCTCAGGACAACAGTGAACATGTGCAGCCTGTATTGACCTGTCGGCTGTTGGGTCTCGACCCCTACGAATCCCTCGTCTGGCTCCTGCTCAAACTGGTTGTTCACCTGCAACCTGAGGGCGGCGGAGAAGAAGACGTCTGTGCGACGAAGTCAGGCCCCAGTGAATCGAGACCAGTCGAATGGAACGGCGACAGCGGCCTCAACGTCGGCGACCGTCTTGGGGATGCGAGCGGTGATGACGTCGTATCCATCGGCGGTCACGGCGACGTCGTCTTCGATGCGGATCCCGCCGAAGCCGATCCACTCTGCTGCACGGTTTCGGTCGACCATTGCATCGAACCGTGCCATCAGCGCATCATCGGCGAGGATGGCGGGCACGACGTAGAAGCCGGGCTCGATGGTGACGACCATCCCGGCCTGCAGGTCGAGGTCCAGGCGCAGGTAGGCGGTGCCGAACTGTTCGGAGCGGGTCCGTCCGCTCGCGTAGTGGACCCGATCGCCGAAGGTCTCGAGGTCATGGACGTCGAGGCCGATGAGGTGTCCCACGCCGTGCGGGAAGAACACCGCGTGGGCGCCATTTTCGACGGCATCATCGGGGCCAACGGTGAGCAGCCCCTCGTCCGCGAGGAACGTGGCGAGGACGTGGGCGGCCTTCATGTGAACGTCCCGGTAGCGGACGCCGGGTCGGATCATCTCGATGGCGGCGCGTTGGGCGGCGAGGACGGCTTCATAGGCGGCCTTCTGCCGGCCGTCGAAGGTCCCGCTCACCGGCCAGGTCCGGGTCACGTCGTTGGCGTAGCCGGAGCGCGCCTCGGCGCCGCCGTCGAGCAATAGCAGCTGTCCCGCTTCGAGGGGGTTGTCATAGTGGAAGTTGTGGAGCACCTCGCCGCGGACGGTGACGATGCTGTCGTAGGCGCAGGTCAGCCCATGGGCGGCGATGACGCCCGAGAAGATCGCGGCGATCTGCTGCTCATGGCTTCCGGGGCGGGTGGCAGACATCGCGGCCCGGTGGGCGGCGTTGGTGGCGGCGACGGCGGACTTCATCTCGTCGA
>JBCBLB010000910.1:0-3043 GCA_038520555.1 Myxococcota bacterium
CCCAAAGCCCGATCGGCAGGAAGATCGAAGCGATCTGGACGCTGCTGGTCTCTGTGCAGCCCGCAACCCGGAGCGAGCCGTCATATGCAACCGCCTTCCGCGGAGGCAGCCCTTCTGGGGACTGATAAGGATAAAAGTCAGGTTCGGATTCACAGGCGAGCGGGGCTGGGAGCGCATCCAGCTCCGCCTTCAGCGAGCCGATGATCAGCGAGAAGTTCTGCGGATCCACATAGCGCTCGTTGCCCGGGATCATCTCGGTGGCCAGGAAGTTGGGCTTCAGCTCCAGGCTCGCCGCTTCGCCGCTCAACTCCGCGAACAGATAGGTGTCGAAGATCTGCCATCCGGTCGCAGGATCTTCCTGCGCGGGCAGACTCACATCATCTTCGAGCGATCGATCGGTCTCCACGTCAATGCCCAACATCAGCGGAGAGAACAGCGAGTAGCTGATCGCAGTCATCTCCAGCCAGCCGGACATCCCGGTCAGGTCATATCGGCGTCGCGTGGTGTCTTCGAAGGTATCGGTGAAGTAGAAGAGCGCATCATCGAGGCCCGACGGGATCAGCGCCACCTGATCGGACCGGGGGGTGATGTTCAGCTCACAGCCGACCGTCGCGGTCGGCATCTGCGAGATGCTCCCGGCCTCGATCTCGACAACCTGTTCGATCAGGTGGCGCGCAAAGAGCGACTTCCCACACAGCGTATGGGAGACCTCACCATCATAGTATTCGGACAGGCTCTCTTCCCCGGCATAGAGCGGCTCGATCATGACGAGGTAGTCGCCGGCAGGCAGCCCTTCGATCCGGTAGGTGCCGTCCTTCTCAGTGAACGCCGCCGCGACGGGGCGATGATGCTGCATCGAGATCGCCACGGCCTGAGCGGCGAAGATGGGCACATCGTCCTCGCCGACCACCGCGCCCGTGATGGCGCCGCCAGATGCAGGTGCGTCGTAGAGGTCCCGGATCCCGAGGGCGTCATCACAGCTCACCGTGCTCTGATCGAACCAGCTCCATGTGAACATCGTCGAGCCCATCGCGCCAGAGTGCGTCAACCCCAACGCATGGCCGATCTCATGCGTCAGCACATCTTCCAAGAAGATCTTGCTGGGGCCGAGCCCACCGACGTCGTATCTGGCCAGCGCCGGATCGGTCTCGAACCGAAACAGCAGATCATTGAGGATGATATCCGCCTCGTTAATGGCGCCGTACTCGTCGTACCAGATCTGGGTGTATGCGATGGAGCCCTGAAGCACCTCGATGACATCTTCATTATAGAGCGCGTTCGAGGCGAAAAAGATCGAACTCACCCCGTCACGTCGCAGGGCGGGGATATAGATCGAGGCGTCATCGCCTTGCCAGTAATCAAAGGCGAAGGCGTCCCCGCTCGCGTGTTCCCACCGCTGCAGGCTGTGAACGACCGCGTCCTGAAGCACATCCCAATTGATTTCGGACTGGTTCCGCGGGTTGCCCACGAACGGCAGGTATGGCATGTCGCTTCGAAGCTGGTTGGGGGCAGTCCAGCGAAGCGGTGTCCCGTCTTCGGTTCGGATGAAGCCGTACGCCTGCACATCGTGTATCCAGAGCGTCGAGAGGATCAAGAGATTCACATCGCCTCCGGCTTCGATGGAACGCTTTAACTTCGAAAGCAGACGGAAGAAAGAAACTCGAAAAGGCCGATAAGGAAGTATACCCTATCAGCCCGACAAAACAGAACCCCCTCCGCAAGCGGAGGGGGTCAGCCCACTCAGTTACAGGCGGGGTAGAGCTCGCTCTCGATCAGGTCGGTGCCGTCGCAGACGACGTCGCGGATCGGCTGAGCGATGTTGTACCGGTTGGAGGGGTTGCAGTAGTACTGCTCGTCGGTGGTGTAGCCCGCGTCCGTGCAGGTCTCATCGCGGACGATGATGCTGTCTTCGATGCCCTGGACGCCAGCGACGTCCGGGTTGTAGTCGATCTGGCCATCGGCAGTGGTGCAGGCCAGCTCGACGGACCAGGTGGTGAACAGCGGGAAGTCAAGCGACGCGCTGGAGGTGATGGAGTCGTCGTCGTACTCGCTCTGCAGGAAGTCCTCGAAGCGGGTGCCGTCGCCCATCAGGTCGAAGGCCTCAACCTTGAACTCGTACTCACCCTGGGTGCCCATGGTGTTGAAACGGGTCACGATCTCGACGCACTGCTCCCAGATGGGAAGGGGGTTGCCGTCCTGAAGGACGTCTTCGAATGCGACGATGGCGGGCGCGCCGAGGACAGTGGGACCAGAGAACGCGTCGTCGTCGCCGATGTCGCTCCAGTCGAACGCGATCGGGTCCTTGTCAGCGTCGAAGGCCGTCGCACAGACGGTGACCGGCTCACACTCGTAGTTGTACTTGTCGTCTTCGAACTCAACCAGGACAACCGGGGGGTGGTTGATGAGGGTCAGGACGTCGAGGGTGCCCAGGGGGTCGCCAACGCACTGGTTGAAGAGGATGACCTCTTCGTAGCCTTCGTCCGAAACCTCAACACCGGAGAGAGAAGCCGGCGCGCAAAGCTCAGACTCGTCGGTGCTCTCCACGTCGCCGTCGGCGGTGTAGGTGATCTCGCGGAGCGGGGTCACGGTGATGTCGTAGCAGCCTTCGTCCAGGGTCAGGAAGAGGTCGCTACCGATGTGCTCAGAGGCGCCATCGATGGTCCGCGAAAGCTCAGTGATCATGCCCGGGAAGAGGTTGTTCGCGAGGTCGATGACCTGCGTGGTCGAGTAAGGGTCGATGCTCTCACCGTCGCAAGAGACCCGCTCGATATCGAACTCGTGGCCCACGACGTCGGTGTCGCCATAGTAGTCGACGGTCAGGCGAGCGCCCATGCCGAGGTCGTCAGCGCCGGTGTTGACCTGAAGATCGCATGCGCTCAGTGCGAGAATACCGGTAGCGCCCAGGAAAGAGATAACATTCAGCTTCACAGCGTACTCCTGTACTACTCCACCAAGCTGTCTATGCACCTTAAAATGATGCACAAAAGCAGCTTCCCATTGGTTGGGATGGTTTTGTAGAGGGGGGGGGTGGGGGGGGGGAAAA
>JBCBLB010000304.1:0-10968 GCA_038520555.1 Myxococcota bacterium
CTCGTCATGGAAGCCGCCGCCCAGCCGAAACCGGCCGGCGCCGCCGCCGATGGCGTGGAAGACTCCGTTCATGTCATGGTTGGTGCCCGTCTCGGTGCCCAGGACCAACAGCAGGTTGTCCAGCAGCGTCCCCCCGTTCGCCTCGACCCAGTCCGGATCGTCGAGGGCTGCGAGCGCATAGGCGATGTTGGTCTGGAAGAAGTGGGAGTGCCACCAGATGTGGTTCGTCCGTCCCTCGTGCCAGTTGTTGTGGTCGCTGGCCTCAGAGCGGAACGAGTAGGTCTCGCCGTTGGCGCGGTGCGTGCCGCGGAACGCGGTGTGTCCGCCTGAAGACTCGAACATCAGGTTGCCAAAGCGGACCAGATCGCAGCGCAGCGCCATCACATACAGGTCGACGTTCAGCCGCCATGCGTCCTGGAAGGCGCTCGCATCGACCTGGACGGCGTCGTACTCGGTCGCCCCCGCGGTGCCATAAGGCAGGTCCGGCTCAGCGGGCTCGAGAGGGATCGTACACTCGCGCAGGGTGTCCTCGACCTCGAACAGGCGCCGCTCCAGGGACCGCACCTGATCGAGGTGGTCGGAGACCCGGGCGCGGGAGGTCGCCGACAGCCCGCCCGCGTCGCTCTTGAGGCGCTGGTAGTCGGGGAGGACGGTGTCCAGGACGCTGCGACGCAGCCGGGCGCGACGGGCCGCCGCGTCCTGATCAGAGGTGTCTTCGGTGCCAAACAGCCGATCGAACAGGGCGCTGGGCGCTTCGATGGGCTCGACCGCCCGAGAGCCGTCCTCGGCCCAGCAGCGGATGCGCTGATACAGCCCGTGCGAGCGACGGAAGAACTGCCCGACCGCCAGGGTCTGCAGCGGCGTCGGCGCGCCGTCGGGGTAGATCTCGCGCTTGATGAGCTGGTCGATGCTCGGACCGGCGGCGCGCGCTTTGCTGGGGCCGCCCTGCCCGACGAACACGCTCGTTCCACCGGGCGGGTGGCCGGACCCGCCCGCCTCGCTCATGTCCACGTTGCGGTACATGGCCAGCTTGTCCGCAAAGGGCTCAAGCGGCCCCAGCGGCCCGTCCCACCCCTCCTGCTGCATCGCCTTGGGCACCCCCAGGCCAAAAAACAGCGTCAAACAGCGGATGGGCGGCTCCTCATCGCCAGCCCAGACGCTCCGCGTCCGCATGCACTCCAGAAACGGCAGCCCGATCGCCACCGTACCCAACCCGCGGAGGAACGTCCGGCGGTCAAAGCTCTTTCGGTACCGCATCAGCGGGCCTCCTCTTCGGTCGAGACGGTCCAGAAGGTGGGATGCGCCGCCACCGCGTGCATCACCGCCGAGTAGTCGCCACCTGCAGCCACGGCGTCGGCGTGGATGGCATCCACCGCGGACCGGTCCGCGGATGACAGCGGCCGCCCCAACGCGAGCTGAACATGGCGGGCCGTCACACACCGCCGCGCCTCTGGCAGCCCGGCCAGCAGAAGCGCCCAGTCCGACGAGTTGTTGTACGCCTGATCGCCATCCTGCGTCCGGATGAACCCGTCGCTGCGGAGCGGCCGGCCATATTCGCTCTCGGTCTGATGGCGCCCCACGCCGTCGAAGACCTCCAGCGCCCAGGCCAGCGGGTCAAACTGAACGTGACAGCCGCTGCAGCTGCCATCCGCGAGCCGATCTTCGCTGTATTCTCGGCCCGTCGCCTCTGGCCCGAGGTGGTTGGTGAAGGCCGAGAGGTCCAGCTCCTCGGGGGGATGCAGCGAAGGCTGACACATCACGCTCTCCTGTAAGAACAGCCCCCGGGCCACGATGCCGCCCACGTCGCGGTCCGCCATCGTGGTGAGCGCCGCCGGGTGCGTCAGCAGCCCCAGCCGCGGCCCGTCCTCATCGAGGAAGTAGCGCTGGAGCCCGTCGCCTTCTGGCGCGAGGCCGTACCACTCCGCAAGCTCCGGGGGCATCGTGATCCGCGCCAGATCCAGCGCGTCCGCGACCGGCGCGGCATCGGTCCAGACATGATCCTGCCAGGTCGCCACCGCCGAGGCGACCATCGCGTCCCGGACCGTGTCGTCCAGATCGCTGCGTTCGACATTCGCGAGCGTGTCCAGCGCCAGCCAGTCGCGCACATACCGCTCCGTCGCGCGCCGCGCCCGCGGATCGGCCAGCATCCGATCCACCTCCGCCGCCAGGGCGGCAGGCTCCGACAATGCCCCACTCACCGCCGCGTTCATCAGCGCCTCATCCGGCGCAGACATCCACAGAAGGTACGACAGCCGGTTGGCCAGATCAGCCCCCTCGACGATGCGTTCGTCACCGTCGAGCTGTTCGTCTTCCAGGTGATACAAAAACGCCGGGCTCTGTAGGACGGCCTCCAGCACCAGCAACCCCGCCTCGCCGAAGGCCATCCCCTCCGCCTCGGCGGTGGAGAACAGGGCCGCGTACCGATCCACCGCCTCATCCGTCGCCGGACGCCGCCACAACGCCGTCAACAGCGACCGCGTCAACCCGGCTCCACAGGCCGCTTCCGAGAGGTCTTCGCACGGCGCCCACCGCGACGCGAAGCCATCTGCGTCGAGCCGCCCCGACAGCGACTCCGCGAGCGCCATCCATCCTTCGACGTGCGCCTCCGTGACGACCAGACCCACGTCGGTGTTCGAGAACCCCTCCGTGCGGTGCTCCGCAGGCAGCAGGGCGCGCTCCTCTGCCGTCACGGCGACATCGAGGACGTCTTCGAGGGTGAAGATCAGCTGCTCGCGGGTCAGCCGACGCGTCGCCCACGACGACGGCGTCCACGCCGGTTCCGATGAGCTCTCTTCCCCAACGTCGAGAGGAACACCGTTCGTAGAGACAGACGGCGTCTGAGCAGATGTTCGCTCCTCTCCGCAAGAGGCGAGCAGCAGCCCGCCCAATGGCAAAACGGAAATCACAGCAGACTCCATGGTCACGCTTGCACATTGCAACGCGTCACCCCTTATGTAGCATATGCTCATGTGTAAGAATCGACTAAGATCGACGATTTATCAGTAAAATAGGGCACCGCAACTGCCGTTACGATGCCCTTACCCTCACACCCACGTCGCCGTTCGTTCATCCAGATCCCCCACCCAGATGACGCGAGACCGCCGCTTACGGGGCGGCGTTGAACTTCGCGACGATGTCGGCGAGGGCTTCGCTCTGTGCAAGCTTGAGGGTGTAGCTTCCGTAGTTTCCGCCGTGGTCGAAGTTGCAGATGGTGCCGTCGGCCGAAGTGTAGGCCTTCCAGGTGATGTATCCATCGGTGCCGGTGAAGTCGCATCCGTTCCAGCCGGCGAAGGTGTAGTTGGCGTCGGGAATGGCCTTGATGGAGTACAGGCCGGTGGTGGCGCTGGAGCCCGACCAGGACGCGTAGCCGCCGGTCGCGTCCACCGGGCAGTCGGTCTGCATCACACCGGCCGACTGCCAGATGTCACAGGTGTCGCTCACCGCGGCGCCGCTCACTTCGAGCACCCCGCCTTCATCGCTCCACACCTTCACCTCGACCATCGTACAGGCCGAAGCCGGAAGCGCGAGCGCGAGGACGAACAGCCGAGACATCGAGATAGCCATGAGATTCTCCGTTTCATGGGGCCGCGGCGTTGGTGCCCTCGCCCCTTCACCCTGGAGTACGAAAACCGCTCCCCCAACGCGCCACACAAAATAGAAAATTCAATATCAACATTGAAGGCAATGAAGTCAGGGGTGTGCGGGCAGATGGAGGGGAGGAGATGCGCCCCCGATCTGACGGGTAATGACATGGGGGCGGTTTCCGTTAAGTCTGAGGGTGACGCGTTGGGGTGGCAGATGGATGCGTTGACGCAAAGACCTCTCAAGATTCTCATCATCGATGACTCTGCAGGCGATCGGTTTTTGATTCGGGCGGCGTTTGTGGCGTTTCAGAATTCGAGCTTCACCGAAGTGGAGACGGCGATCGATGCCATTGAGATCCTGGATCAGGACTTTGATTGCATTTTTCTGGACTTGTATCTGCCGGGCGTGAAGGCGTTTTCGCTCTTGAAGCAGATTCGTGAGATAAAGCCAGATACACCGTTGATCCTGTGTACGGGCACACAGGATATGCAGGTCGCCCGCGATGTCATTCAGGCTGGGGCGGACGCTTATCTGTCCAAGATCCTGCTCAGCCCGGATTCCGTCAATCGTGTCTTAAAGCGTGCCTTCGAGGCTTCGAGTAGTCGCAAACAGCTGAAGTGGTTCCGGAAAGAGATCCAGGATCTTCGCGCAGAACTGAGCGAATTTCAGGAGCCGGAGCTGGAGGAGTAGGCGCGACACGCGCCCGCACATCGCTCACATAAAAATACACTGTCGGCAAAAACGTGGAACCCCCACTGTATGGGAGATCGTCTGATCATGGACCAGGCTTTGAACGATACTCGAATGAAAACACGTCTCTACGCTGGGATGGGAGTGCTCATGGCTCTGTTCAGCATGGGATGCACCGCCTCTGACGATGACAGCGCGCTCGGCATGTATCGCATCCCGGTGGTGGTTCATGTCGTCCACAACGGCGAGGCGGTGGGAGAAGGACCGAACATCAGCTATGCGCAGATTCAGGCGCAGATCGACGTTCTCAATGAGGACTTCCGCCGAAGTGACGGGACCAACGGCTTCAATGAACACCCCGATGGCGCAGACACGCAGATTGAGTTCTTCCTTGCGGAGCTGGGGCCAGATGGTGCGGTTTTAGAAGAGCCGGGTGTCGACCGTGTCGACGGCGAACGGGCGACCTGGCCCAAGGGTCCGATCCGAAACCCCATCGACACGTCCCTGAAGCCGCAGACCAGCTGGGATCCGGATGAGTACTTTAACATCTGGACGGTCAACTTCGGCGGCTTCGTCAGCCGCGATCTCCTGGGCTATGCCCAGTTCCCCTCCGAGTCCGGGCTGTCGGGGTTGAGTGACGATGAAGGCTCTGCAGAGACCGATGGCATCGTCGTCGGCTATAAGTACTTCGGCAGCAGCGAGAAGGGGGACTTCCCCGACTTGATCGAACCCTACGACCTGGGGCGCACCACCACCCATGAAGTCGGTCATTGGCTGGGTCTGCGGCACATCTGGGGGGACGGGGATTGCGGTGTGGATGACTTCTGCGAAGACACCCCGAACGCCGCTGCGCCCAACTTTGACTGTGTCTCAAACATCTCCTGTGGGAGCGCGGACATGGTCGAGAACTATATGGACTATACCGCCGACGCCTGTATGAACATCTTCACCGTCGAGCAGCGCGCGCGGATGCATACGGTGCTGACGACCAGCATTCGTCGGGCATCTCTCGTCGACTGAGCCATCCCCGATGAGATCGGGTGTGCTCCTGGGGAGCTGTTGAACACTCGCCAGAAGCGACCTCGATAATGGTTCTTCAAACGGGGACAGTCCGCTCAGGATACGATCGGGAGATCGCGGGTGCGATCGGTGATCGCGGCGAGGGCGTTGGTGACCGCTGGCGCGATTCCGGGCGTGCTGATCTCTCCAATCCCGCCGACGATCGCGTCGGGGCTCTCCAGGATCTCGACGGTGATCCGGGGGGCATCGCTGAAGCTGACCGCACGGTAATCGTGGAAGTTGCTCTGGCGGATGCCGCCCTGCTCGTCGAAGTTGATCTGGCCGTAGAGGGCCGCAGACAGGCCATAGTGAATGCCCCCCTGGATCTGCGCCTCGACGCTGCCAGGGTTCACCGCGGTGCCACAGTCGATCACGCTCCAGACCTGGTGCACCTTCGGTGCGCCGTTCTCGAAGGAGACGTCGGCGATCTGGGCGGACCAGGTATGCCAGGCATGGATGAACGAGACGCCGTAGGCGCGGTCACCGCCCTGTGGGCGGTTCTTCCAGTCGGAGATCTCTGCGATCCGGTCCAGGACGCGGATGGCGCGGGGATCCGAGAGCATCGAGCGGCGATAGGCGACCGGGTCGACGCCGGCCTTCTGGGCACACTCATCGATGAACGCTTCGACGAAGAATGCGATCTGCGACATGTTGATGCTTCGCCAGACCCCCGGGGTCAGCGCGGGATCCTCCGTTCCGGTGAGCACGGAGATGTCGGGGATGTCATAGGGCGGGATCGCCTCATCGGCGATGGGCAAAGGCGCCCAGAAGCGGGCGTGTAAGGACGTGATTTTTCCATCCGCGCCCAGCCGGGCTTGCATCAACGCGGCGTCAGCGGGCCGGTAGGTCGACATCCGAACCCCGGCTTCGCGGGACCAGATGAGCTTCACCGCGCCGCCGACCTGCTTCTGGATGCGGGCGGCCTGGGTGACATAGTTCATGCCACTTCCCACAAGCCCGTTGCGCCGGCCGAAGCCACCGCCCATCGATTTTGGATGGAACACGACGTCTTCCATCGAGACGCCGAGAGCATCTGCGGCGGCGACGCGGGCGCTGAGCATGCCCTGCACCCCGCTCGCCACATGGATCTTGCCGTCCTCGGGCCAGATCGTTGCGTTGAGCGGCTCCATCGGTGTGTGCGCGAGGAACGGAAGGTTGTAGCGACCTTCGACGACGTCATCGCCCGACATGCGCGCGGCCCCCGCGCCCCGGGTGGCGACCTCGTCCATTTCGCCTTCGAGCAGCGCCCAACGGCGCGCCATCAGGGTCTCATCGTTTCGGGCGCTCCCTTCGGGCGGATCGGCGGTCACGGTAAGCTTCCGGGCGGCCCACTCTGCGCGCCAGGGTTTGTCCGCGACGACGCCCACGGCGTCGTCCATGATGACGATGGCTTCGACGCCCGGCATGGCCGCCACCTCGGCGCGGTTCGTCACGCCGGTGACGGTGCCCATGGCCACCGGCGGCGGCGCCACGGCAGCGTAGCGCATCCCGGGAACGCGCACGTCTATGCCATAGACGGGCTTGCCGAAGACCTTGTCCGGGATGTCGATCCGAGGGTGCGCTTTGCCGATGAATCCGTATTCGGCGCGGGGCTTGTAGGTCGGCGATTCCGGCATGGTCTGCGATGAGGCCATCGCAGCGACTTCGCCGTAGCCGACGGACTGGCCGCTGGCCTCATGTACCACCCGGCTGTCTCTGGTGGTCACTTCTGAGACGGGGACGCCGAGGACCGCTGCGCCGGCTGCGGAGAGCATCATCCGGGCACAGGCCGCCGAATGGCGGAAGCCGCGCCAGCCGGTGTACGAGATCGCAGTGCTGCCGCCAGTGAACTGGATGTTCATCAGGTAGGACATCCGCCCGGCCAGCTTCTCTACGAAGCCTTCCGCCCACGCCGGCGTCCCCGATTCCTGCAGCAAGCCGGCGATGGCGTTGCTGTGGGTGAATTCCGGCAAGGCGGGCGCGAGCTCCAGGGTGGTCGTGGCCGGGTCGGCGTTCAGTTCATCAAGCACGATCTGGAGCAGGCTGGTCTGGGATCCCTGGCCCATCTCTGTGTGCGGAGACAGGACCCGGACCCGGCCGTCGGGTTCGATGATGAGCCAGTCCGCGATCAGCTTGTCGCCATCGGGGAGACCCGAGCGCTGCATCGAGCGACGGTCGAAGCCGTTGATCCAGGCGCCGGCGCCAAGGGTGCCGATGACGAAGCCGCCGCCGATCACGCCGCCAGCGATCAGGAAGGTCCTGCGGTTGAGCTTCATCGGTCCTCCCCGGTCGCGCCAGATGCGGACTGGATCTGCTCGGCGGCCGTGTGGATGGCCTCGCGGATGCGTTCATAGCACCCACAGCGGCACAGGTTGGTGATGCCTTTGTTGATGTCGTCGTCCGTCGGGCGCGGGTTGGCCTGTAGAAACGCGGCGACCGACATCTGCATGCCAGGCTGGCAGTAGCCACACTGTGGAACCTGCTTGTCCACCCAGGCCTGCTGGATGGGGTGAGGCGCGTCTGGCGTGCCCAGCCCTTCAATGGTGCGGATCTCGCTGGCGCCGATGGAGCCGACGGGCGTAACGCAGGAACGGACCGCGCGTCCGTTCACATGAACCGTGCAGGCTCCGCACATGGCCAGGCCGCAGCCAAACTTCGTGCCGGTCATGCCCAGCTCTTCGCGGATAACCCACAGCAGCGGCGCTTCCGGTTCCACGTCCACTTCGTGGCGTGTACCGTTGATGACGATCGATATCACAGGACCCTCCCCTGAACGGTCGGCTGATCTGGTTCAGATGTAGAACAAGACCATCTGGACTCCAAGGAATCTGTCCATGTTGGCGTGTTGTGCACCTATTTTGGCGCGAAATGTTAGCGGGCTTTCGCTTCGAAAAGCCGGTGACGCGCTGCGGGACTGCCCGGCCCGTTGCGTTCCCGATCCCCAACTGACCGTTGTAGTTCAATCCCCAACAATACAGCGGAGATGTGCGCGGACAATGGGGTGCTCTCCGTTCCTCAAAGCCGGATGTTCAGCCCGGGTCGGTGGGCCATCAGGTTGTCTGTGACCTGCTGACGGTTCTGAAGCGGGTTGTGAGACAAAAACAGCCACTCCAGACGGGGGAGAAGCGGAATCTCTGCGGGCAGTTGCGTCAGCCAGTTGTTCGAGAGGACCAACCATTCCAGCTGCTTCAAGCCGACGATCGTGGACGGCAACGTCTCCAGCTGATTGTCCATGACCTCCATCCGCTCAAGTCGTTCGAGCTGGCCGATCTCATCGGGCAGCGTCTCCAGGCCGTTGCCCGACGCCTCCAGCTGACGGAGCGAGGCGAGCTGCCCGATCTCTGGTGGAAGCGCCAGCACACGGTTTCGGTCGATGTCCAGCAGCTCCAACGCCGTCAACTGTCCGATCCCGGCGGGCAGCGTGTCCAGCCTGTTCCCCTCCAGCAGCAGCTCACGGAGGTTCGTCAGCGACCACAGCCCCGCCGGCAGCTGGGTGAGGCGACCGTTGTGGACGCTGAGCTTCTTCAGCGCAGTCAGCTTCGCGATGGTCTCCGGGAGCGCGGTGAGGGGGTTGTTCTCCAGATCCAACACCGTCAATGCGACCAGATCGCCGATCTCGTCGGGGAGCGCGGTGAGCTTGTTGTCCATCAGCTCCAGCTGCTCCAGCGCGACCAGCGCGCCGATCTCAGCGGGAAGAGACGTGATCCCCAGGCCCGATGACTCCAGATGGCGGAGGTGGGTCAACCGCCCAATCTCGGGCGGGATCGATCCGATCGGGTTTCGGTCGATGTCCAGCACCTCCAGCGCAGTCAGCCGGGTCACTTCGACCGGAAACGCGGTCAGTCCGATGTTCTCCATCCCCAACAGCCGGAGGCTGTCCATCGTCCAGACGACTTCGGGCAGCGGTGCCACGGGATTGTTGATGAGCTGCAACGCCTCCAACGCGGAGAACCCGCCGATCTCCGGTGGGAGCGCAGGCAACCCGATGTCCGTCAAGTTCAGCGTCCGGACCGCCTGGGGAGAGAGCCCTTCGGCGAGGGGGGTTCCGTCTGGTGCGCTCCCCAACAAGGCCAAAAAGCCATACACCTGCATCGCGGTCGGCGGCGTCTCGCCTTCCCAGGAGGGAGCGCCGCCATCGTCCAGATGCCAACCCGCGAGCAGCTGCGCGAACACCGCCGGATCAGCGGTCGCCTTCGCCTTCGTGATCCCAGCGCGTACGTCGGCCAACACTGCGCTGCGGAGCAACACGCGGATTTCATCCAGGGAAACCATTCCCACTCCTTCTTCAAAGAGGCCCGGTTCCCATGAGGGTGTACATGATGTGTGTTCAACGAGGCAATCCAGGAAGTGGAGCCCACTCGCTGTTTGCGACCGGTTGACCTTTATCTCATCGATCAGGTCGAGAAATACAGCGGCTCGCCGAGGAGAGGGGCGAGAAGGAATGAGCGCATCGATCCGTCACGCCGCACCAGCGCATGCGTCGGAACACGCTGTCGAGACTCATCCAAAGCGCAGGCGTGAAATCCGTTGTAATCAAGGAAAAAGTTGGTTTTTATTGAATTATTTCGAATCATAATTTTGGTCTTGCCACTTCGGAGATGTGGGCTGTCTCAGCAGATGTACGCCAACCGGAGAACCTCCCATGACCCCCCTTCGCTCGATGGTGACGATCTGCACGCTCCTCTCACTTTCCGCGACCGCGCGCGCAGCGGACCTCGCCCCCAGTGAGGGCGACGCCGCGGACTCTGCGATCACGGTGGATGTGGACGGCAGCGTCTACACGGTCACCGGCAGCTCAAGCGCAGATGATCTGATCCTCGACGATCTCGACGCAGATGGTCTGCATACGCTGACCGATGACCTCACCGGTGTGGCCTGGGACCTCTCCGGGGCGACATCGGTGGTGGTGTACCTCGGCGACGGCGACGACGACTTCAGCGCCGCTGACGCAGACCTCTCCGTCGAGGTCTACGGCGACGGCGGATCGGACATGCTCATCGGAGGGATGGCCGCCGACATGCTCTACGGTGGCGCGAACAATGACGTCCTCTCCGGGATGGAAGGCGCCGATGTCCTCGACGGGGGCAAGGGACGCGACGATCTGAGCGGCGACGCAGGCGCCGATATCCTCCGCGGCGCCAACGGCACGGACACCCTCTCTGGCGGTGACGGGAACGACCGCCTCAACGGCGGCAACGGCAACGACGCGTTGAACGGTGGCAACGGCAACGACACCCTCTATGGTGGCCCGGGCTCGGACACCCTCGACGGGGACAGCGGAGACGACAACCTCTATGGTCACTGGGCCCGGAGCTGTGGGACCACCGACGACACCATCGATGACGATGAAGGCGATAACTTCATCTCCGCGTACCCGGACATGTGTGACGTCGACGCAGACGGCTACACCTCGACGGAAGACTGTGACGACGAAGACGCTGCGGTGAACCCCGGCGCCGAAGAAGCCTGTGACGGCGTGGACAATGACTGCGATGACTCTGTCGATGAGGACGACGTCTGCGCTGCTGATGACGCGGACGGTGACGGCTACGACGCAGAGATCGACTGCGACGACAGCAACGCCGACGTCAATCCGGGCGCCGATGAAGCCTGCGGCGACGGCGTAGACAACGACTGCAACGGCTTCACGGACGC
>JBCBLB010000820.1:0-3916 GCA_038520555.1 Myxococcota bacterium
AGATGCTGAGCAGGTCGCCGTACTGGCGATCCGTGGCCAGCTGCGCCAGCAGCGGGTAGACCGGCTTCGTCTCTGTCCAGTAGCGGGTGTTCTCGATCCACATCGCCAAGTACTTCGCCAACTCCCTGCGTGAGGATGGGTTGTTGGCCATCGCCACCCGCGGGGTCATCTACGCGCCAGGCAGCGCCGGGACCATCCAGGAGGTGTTCATGGACGCCGCCCAGAACCACTACGGGACCTTTCAGAAGGTGAGCCCGATGGTGTTCTTGAACACCCGCTACTGGACAGAGACGAAGCCGGTCTACCCGCTGCTGGCGCAGCTGGCCACGGATCGCCAGTACGGCGACCTGCTCAGCATCTTCGACGACGTCGACGAGGCTGTGCAGTTCATCCTGTCACACCCCCCGGTCGATTACGCAGGATAGCAGCCGCTGTTATTCGCAGCCGCTGTTATTCGCAGCCGCTGTCGTCGCAGTCCCCCGTCGAGGAGACCCCAAGGTCTGAGATGCGGGTGTCGCTGCCCTGGATGTAGATGTCTTCTGGCGCGTTGTCCGAGGCATCCTCGCCGAAGTCGATGCTGAGGAAGGAGAATATGGATCCGGTGCTCAGGTACACACCGCCACCGTTGGCGTCTTCTTCCAGGGTGGTGTTGCTGGTCAGAGAGCCGACGTTGAATGACATCGTCGCGCTGCTGAGGTAGAGGCCGCCGCCATTTGCGGCGAGGTTGCTGACGGTGTTGACGTTGCTGAATTCAGCCGCGGCCGCATTGAGAAATACGCCCCCCCCTTGCCCGGTCACCGAGTTCGATGAAAGCAGCATGTCGGAAAAAATCGTGGTGTTGCTCCCGTCGGGGTCGACGATATACAGCCCGCCACCGTTGGTTCCGGTGTTGTTGAAGATGCTGGCGTCGCTGATGGTCTGTGAGCTGTTCTGCACATAGACGCCGCCCCCGTCGGGGGCGCTGTTGGCGGAGATCTGCCCTTCGGTGAACCCGCCCGCGTTCAAGTACAGGCCACCGCCCGCTTCGGTCGCCCGGTTGTTGCTGATCGTGGTTCCGGGCTCCAGCGTCAGGTTTGCCCCGTCGACATAGACGCCGCCGCCCTTCTCTGCGACGTTGTTGGTGATGGCGGTCGAGGTGTCCCACTGGTAGTCCAGCCCACCGTCTGCGTACACCCCGCCGCCGTCGTCCGCTTCATTGTTGGTGATGGTGACGCCGGAGAAGAACGCGAGCGCTGGTGCGAAGACGCCGCCCCCGGAGCGCGCCTCATTGTCGGAGATCGTGGTGTTGGTGATGGCCAGGACGCCGTCTGTCGGGCCGTAGACCCCGCCCCCTTCGGTGCGCGCTTCGTTGCCGGTGATGACGCAGTCTTCGATGCTCAGATCCAGGCTGCGTTCCCCGTTCACGCCACCGCCGTCGGCCCCGACACCGCCCCTGATGGTCAGCCCGATCAGCGAGACCGGGGTGCCGTTGGCGGTGATGACCGAACCATCGCCTGTCCCCTCGATGATGGTGTTCTCGACGCCGTCGATGGCGCGGATGGTGATGTGGTTGTCGATGACGATGTTCTCGTTGTAGGTCCCCTGACAGACGATCAGCTCGTCACCGTCGCTTGCGCCTGCCAGGGCGGCCGCGAAGGACTCGAACCGCTGGATGTTGCGGCTGATGGCGCCGGCGTCGTTGATCACACCGTCGCAGTCATTGTCCAGCCCGTCGCACAGCTCGGGGAGCCCGGGGTTGCGCAGCGCCTGGGTGTCATCGCAGTCATCGGGGTTCTCGGAGTAGCCCACCGGCACGTCACAGGCGAAGATCGGATCGACGCTTCCATCCCCGTAGTCGTCGTTGTCCGCGTCAGGGTACAGCGGGATGGCGTCGACCGCCTCATCTTCGTCGACGAGCCCGTTACAGTCGTTGTCCAGCAGGTCGCCGCAGATCTCATCTTCGCCCGGGTTCGAGGCGTCATTGTTGTCATTGCAGTCATCGCTGTTGTCGACGTAGTCGGTGGGTTGGACGCATGAAGTGATCGCGGGCGTCTCCGCACGGTTCGGCGCCCCGAAGCCGTCTGCGTCCCCGTCGACGTACCAGATGGTCGCGTCCTCTGCCTCTTCCTCGTCGATCTCACCGTTACAGTTGTTGTCGATGCCATCGCACAGCTCGGTGGCGCCTGCGTTGATGGCGCTGTCCGCGTCGTCGCAGTCCGAGCTCGCAGGGAACCCGTCACCGTCGGCGTCTACAACATTGGCCGAGGTATCATCACTGGTATCATTGCCGTTACAGCCGCTCGCTGCAGCCAACAAAAGCGCGCTCAGCCCCAATCGATACACCATCACCGCCTCTCCTCGTTCGATGAATCAACATAGATGTAGCCGAGCAGAACAACAACTCCAGATCGGAGTGGCGCTGATGGCCGACGCTTCGGGCTTCACCCCACCAGAGATGGCGCCGGGACCGGGTCTTCCCCGGGCAGGACGAACCAGCGAAGCCGCTCGAATCGCTCCGAAAGGACCGGCTCGGTGAACTCTTCGTCCAGCCGCACCCCGCGCGCCTGGGCGATCACCTGCCGGGCGTGCTCGACGTATTCGGCCAGCACCCACTCCGGTGCGGTGATGTGCCGCGAGGGATAGCTCAGCCGCCCGCCCCGATACTTCAGATCGAACAGCCGCATCGCGGGATCCGGCCGCCCCTTCCGGTGCTTCCACTGGCCAGTCAGCGGGCAGAAGCGGTAATGCGGCAGCAGCACATGGCCCGCGTCCGCCACCAGGTGCACCGCCGACAGCAGGAATTCAAAGACCTCTTCGCTGATGAAGTAGTTGAAGTTCACCCGCGTCCAGCCCGGCTTGATCCCCTCCATCCCACACAGCACCTCCCCCTCGAATTCCTTGGAGCGGGTCAGATCAATGCCCAACAACCGGTGCCCATAGGGGCCCGCGCACGAACACCCCCCCCGCGCCTGTATGCCGAACAGATCGTTGAGAAGGGCGACCACGAAGTTGTGGTGCAGGTAGCGGTCTGGACCACAGCGAACCATAAACGACACGATCGACAGCCGCCATGCGTCGGGATTGCCCAGAACCTGGATGTTCGGGTTCGCCGACCATGACGCGATCGCGCGCTGGATAAAGTGCGCCTCCTTCGCGCGGATGGTCTCATGGCCAACCGCTTCCTTGAGTTGGAACACCAACCCCGCCCGGATCGACTCGATGATGGCGGGGGTTCCCCCCTCCTCACGGTGGACCGGATCGTCATGGTAGCGGTGCTCAACCGGGTTGACGTAGCTCACCGTTCCTCCGCCAGGCACAGAGGGAACCCGGTTCTGGAAGAGCGCGCGCTTGGCCACCAGCACCCCAGGCGTCCCCGGCCCCCCGATAAACTTATGCGGTGAGATGAACACCGCGTCCTTGTACGCCAACCCGCCATCCGGCCCATCATCGGAGAGGTTCATGTCGATCTGCACATACGGCCCGGCGGCTGCAAAGTCCCAGAACGACAGCGCCCCATATCGATGCAGCAACTTCGCGATGTTTCGCGTGTCTGAACCGATCCCCGTCACGTTCGACGCCGCCGAGAAGCTCCCAATCTTCAGGGGCCGATCCGCATAGCGCACGAGGGCCGCCTCCAGACAGACCAGATCGACCCGCCCATCGCCATCTTCATCGATCGTCACCACGTCTGCGATCGACTCCCGCCAGGGCAGCTCATTGGAGTGATGCTCGTAGGGGCCGATGAAGACCACCGGCCTTTCTGCGGCAGGGATGTGCTGCTCGAGCTGATACCGATCGTTGAGGTCGGCGGGCAGCCGGATGTTGAGGATGCTCGAAAGATCATCGCCGACGCAGTGGGCGCCTCAGACGATGACGTGGTGATCTTCTGTGGATCGGGCGCGACCGGCGCGATCAACAAGATGGTGGACATCCTCAA
>JBCBLB010000458.1:0-8025 GCA_038520555.1 Myxococcota bacterium
CGTTGTTTCCAGCGTGGCGCGGAGCGGTTCCTCGAAGAACCCCAGGGTGCCGTTTATTACGCCAGCGCGATGCACAACCTGGCCGGCATCACCCCGGATCTCGAAGCCCGCCTGGCCCTGCTCCAAGAGGGAGAGGCCTACGCACGTCGCGGGGGTACTCCGGAGATCCTGACCATGAGCCTCGCGCTGCAGTGCCGGTGTCTGACGGATCTGGGGCGTCCTCAACAGGCCGAGGCGAAAGGCCGCGCCGCCCTGCGCCGGGCAGAGCGCAACAATAAAGTCTCCACGCTGGGGCGGGTGCTCTATCATCTCGCCCCTGCACAGGCGGCCCTTGGTGACATCGATGATGCGCTCACCACGCTGGATCGGTCCCATGCCATCTTCGCGTCTGCACAGGATGCTGGGTATGTCGCCGCAGTGGCGGCCCAGCGCGGGCTGATCCTGCGTGAAGCGGGGCGGCTTGGGGCGGCCAGGGACGCATATGAGACGGCGATTGAGACCCACCGCGCGTTGAACTTGTCCCGGATGTTGTTTGGCTCCCTCTGCGGGCTTGCGATCGTACAGGCACGGCGCGGGGAAGATCCGAGCGCGCTCCTCGAAGAAGCGAAGGCGCTCCTCAATGGGTTCGAGCTCCCGCCGGACTCGCCGATGTGGCAAGAGCTGCAGGACGCTGCGTCTGTAGCCATCGCCGCCGGGTAGCCCCTGGCCGGACATCCCTGGGCTGGCCCCAGCCGCTGCGCCATGGCCGTCGTCGGCTTCTGTACAGGCATGGGCAAACAGAGGCAACGCGAACCATTGTCTCATGGGCTCATCGCTGCGGAGCGTGCCGCTGTGGGCCGAAAGTCGTGGTTGAAGACTTTCGTTATACTCGGCCTACCTGTGTTTTGGAGAACCTCATGCCAGCCGATTTAACGATGTGTTCGGGGGAGGGCTGTCCGCTCCGGCGGTCCTGTTACCGGCACCGCGCGATCCCTTCCGCCATGCGCCAGGACTACTTCGCGACGCCGCCATACCGGGCCGACGATGAGGGCTGCGCGTCGTATCAGGACGTCGAAGGGCTGCGGCCGACAGAAGACGAGATCCGCAAGCACGCCTACCACCTGTGGAGCCTCGCGGGCCGGCCCGCCCGGGTCGCCACTCAGTTCTGGCTCAAGGCCGAGGCAGAGATGACGCAGCTGTTCCATGACCGGCTGCGTGAGCCGGTCGAATATGATGAGGACGCTGATGAAGTGGACGGAAGCGGCGACAGCCCGTCTCCAACGGACGCAGCAGGTCACTCTTGAGCGGTTGCAGGCGCTGCGCGAGAAGGAGCACACCGGACCGCGCTGAATCCGTCGCCGACTCGGAGCCGGCTGTGTCGGTTGAGGATGCGAGAGGGGGTGGTCCCGAACATCCCTCGGAAGCAGTTGCTGAGGTGGGCGGAGTCGGCGAACCCGGCGCCCAGCGCAGCCATCGTCAGGTTGTCGCCGGCCGCCACATGCGCCGTCAGCAGCCGCATCCGCTCCCACTGGTGGACCCGTCGGAGGGTCACCCCCTCTGCCTGGAACCGGTGCATCAGCCGCGACGCGGACCATCCCACCGCGCGGGCGATCGCCTCAGCGCCGATCCCCTCGACGGCTGCGTGGCGAACCAGCGCCGCGGCGCGGACCAGCCGCGGATCGGGATAAGCAGCGGGCGCCCCCAGCAGGGAGTCGTCTATCCATTGGCGGACCCAGGTTCGGCTGTGGATGCCAGCATAGGTGTCTCGGAGGACATCGCGGACAGCGTCTGGGAGCGGCACGCCCGTCGCGATCCGATCGGGGAGTCCCCATGCCGCGCGCAGTGCAGCGACCGCACCGGTGAACGGAAACAGATACAGCACACCGATCAGGCCGACGTCGCACTCTAACGCATGAGACGCTCCGGCGGGTACGAAGGCGGCGCGCGCCGTCCGCCAGGGCAGCCCCGGGGCCATGAGCCGGAATGGGCCGTTCAACCCGATGAGCAAGGCCGCAGCTGCGTGTCGATGACGGCTGATGGTCCCGAGCGGCGCGATGATCAGCGCGCGATCGGGCCACAGATCGACATGGGCGGGACGAGTCGGCATAAACGCAGCGTATCGTCTCTCTTTCAGCAGGTTTCTACAAGTCTGTATTCTTCCCAGACGGTATCCATCAAGGACCCCAGACGAACAGGGAGCATGCATGGAACTCACCGAACAGATCGCCCTCCTGGCAGCGATGACCTTCTTGATGATCGGGCTTTTGTCGGGCGTCTGGAAGTATATGGCGATCCGCAGCAGCCCAGACGCACGAGCGCCGGTTTATGTCGACATCTGCCACCGAGCGTCTTTGCTGTATGCGTTTGCGTGTGTGTTGTTGGAGCGGATGGTCAAGGTCAGTCAATTGCCCGAAAGGATTGAGCTGCCTGCGTTGGCTGCACCGATCCTGTTCTTTGGGCTGGCGATCAGCACGTATGCCGTTCATGGCTGGTTGAAGGATACGGAAAATCAGCTGAAAATGCCGCATCGAATTGGGGCATGGCGGCTGCCGCCGTGGGCCACCACGGTGTTCATGATCGCGCTTATCGTTGGGGAGGTGGGCGGTGTCGCGGTTCTGGTGGTGGGCGTCATCGTCGCGTTGTGAGAGGGGGTGGCTGTTCTGGGGTCGCACAGACCCGAATGCTGATGAAGGGATGGCGAAAATAAATCAACCTGGGCTCGAAATTACCTTCATTGGACCACTGGGTGAGACCGATGAACTTCTTGCACGAGGTGTGCGGACCATATTCAAACGTAAGGTGTGAACACACCTGTTGAGCGAGAGGGATTCGAAGATGGCGAACGCAACGTACCTGGCGTCGATGAGCAACCACGAGCTGGATCAGCAGCCGCACGGCGTCATCAAGCTGGATGCTGAGGGCAACATCCAGTACTACAACCGTTGGGAGTCCGATATGTCGGGGGTCTCCCCGCAGAGCGCGCTCGGCAAGAACTTCTTCACCCGCGTCGCTCCCTGCACCAACAACCGCCTGGTCTATGGCCGGTTCAAGAAGGGGGTTGAGGATGGGCGGATGGACGTCTCGTTCAACTACACCTTCACCTACAAGATGCGCCCCACCAACGTGCGCATCGAGATGTGCCATGACAGCGCCTCAAAGGCCAACTTTGTTGTGGTTCACAAGGCATAACCCCATCCCCCAGACCCCTTGAAAGGAGCTGATCAATGCAGACCGTCAACCCCATCGCGGACAAGATCCTCAACCACACCGCCACCAGCGTTGAGGACTCCCTTCGCGAGATGATCGCCGATCTGGACGACACCGTCCGCACCCGCGCGGAGCGGTACATCGACGACAAGATCGATGCGGTCAAGCAGCTCGCTGCGTCGATGAAGGACGAAGACATGGAGCAGGATCTGCACCGGTCGTTGTCCCTGATGTGGCTTGAGCTTCAGATGGAGTGGCAGCGCTACAATGACGTGATGTCCTACCAGATGTTCAACGGCGAGGCCGATCCGTTCGTGGTCATCTCCGGCAGCCTGGTCTCTGGCGTCCAGCAGGCCGTCGCTGAAGGTCTCAGCGACGACGACATCCAGCGTCTCTACGACATCTACTCAGAGAGTGCGCCCGTCGCCTGACGCACCGCGGCTCCAACGCACCGCACGGCTTCCTCACTTGTGAGGAGGCCGTCGCGCGTTCTTCCGCTCAGACAGCGCGTCTGCCAGCCGGTCGAAGACGATTCGCAGCCGCCGGCTGGTGTACAGCTCACGATGGCAGACCAGCCACATCTCGATCGGGAAGGCGAAGTCGGGCACCACCGGGACCACCTCCGGGTCCTGATCGCCGATCTCGGTCATGATGAACCCCACGCCCACCCCCTGACGGCACATCGCCCATTGCACCAGGTGGTTGCCTGCGATGACCGGAAACTGCTCACGGCGAACGGCGATCCCCATCGCGTTCATCGTGTCGATCATGGTGCGGGTCTGATCGAAGCTCAAAAACGCTGCACGGAGCAGGTCCGCCCGTGTCTCGAACGGTCCGGCACGCGCGATGTATGCCGGCGCAGCGTATAATCCCGCCGTCGCATCTTGCATCCGGCGTCCGATCAGGTCTGGATGTGTGGGGCGGACGTTGCGGATGGCGATGTCCGCCTCACGCCGGTGAAGATCGCGGATGGCGTTCGAGGCGACCAGCTCGAGCTGGATGCCTGGATATGCGACGCGAAGCTCGGCGATCACCGGCGGCAGCAGGAACGCAGAGATCACTTCGCTGGCGGTGATCCCCACCCACCCGGCGACCGCGGTCGATTGACCTGCTGCGGTCAGCGAGGCCCGCGACGCCGCTTCGCCCATCTGGCGGATGTGCTCCAGCAGCTCGACGCCGCTGTTCGTCAGCACCAGGCGCGTGCCGACCCGCTCGAACAGGGTCACCCCCAGCTCATCTTCCAACGCGCTCACCTGACGGCCGATGGTCGGCTGGGTCGACCCCAACGCCCGAGCAGCGGCCGAGAAGCTGCCTTCTTCAGCGGTCACCAGGAAGGCGCGCGCCCGGTTCCAGTCAAACCCGATCGTTCTCCAGTCCATACATCATTGTATGGATGCTGTTCAAATTTCGGCAAGGGTGCATCCATTTTCTACTGAATACATCGCAGGCGTCACCCACAACGGAGTGTGCGATGAAAGCCATCCTGACGCCACGCTATGGTTCGCCCTCGGTCCTGACGATCGGGCACCTCCCCGATCTCCTCCCTGGCCCCGGAGAGGTATTGGTTGCGGTTCATGCCAGCCCGGTCACCGCAGGCGACCGACGACTTCGTGCGGCAGACTTTCCAGGCATCTCTGCGGTGTTTGGTCGCTTGCTCATCGGGCTTCGCGCCCCGCGGGAGCCGGTCCAGGGGACCATGTTCGCCGGCCGCGTCGCCGCTGTCGGCGCCCAGGTCACCCGCTTCGCGGTCGGAGACGATGTCTTCGGCGCCGTCGATCATGGCGCATGGGCAGAGCAGCTGGTGATTCGGGCCGATGGCGCCATCGCCCATCGGCCCGCCCAGGTCTCCGCCGCACAGGCGGCAGCAGCGCCCTATGGCGCCGGCACTGCGATCCACTTTCTCCGCGATCTGGCCAGGGTGCGGCCCGGTGAGCGCGTTCTCATCCTCGGCGGCTCCGGAGGCGTCGGTCGATTCGCGGTCCAGGTCGCCCGCCACCTCGGCGCACACGTCACCGCGGTGGGCAGCAAGGCGTCCTTTCCGCTCATGCGCTCGCTCGGTGCCAACGAGGTCCTTGACTATCGGACGCAGGACTTCACCCAGACCGGTGAACACTATGACGTCATCTTCGACATCGCTGACGCATCGTGCTTCCGGCACAGCCGGCCTGCTCTGACCCCCACGGGTCGGTACCTCACCCTCTTCATCAGCCTGCGGGTGTTCGCACAGATGGCCTGGACGAGGATGTTCGGGCGGCAGAAGGCCCTCTTCTCGGTCGCTACCACGGATCGTGCCATCGCCGAGACCATTCGCGATTGGCTGGCCGAGGGCGTCATCACGCCGGTGATCGCCGCCGCGGTCCCCCTGGATCGTGCGGTCGAGGCCCATGAACGCGCCGAAGCAGACGCGCATGGCGACGTGGTAATTCAGGTTCGCCCTGCGGTGTCGGCGCTGGCAGCGGGACGGGTGGGGTCAGCGGGCTGAGCGGCGCACATGCCACAGGGCATCACAGAACCAGCCCTTCGGGTCGCTGTAGCGGCCACAGATCTGGAAGCCGGTCACCTGCGCCAGAGATTCGATGTCTTCGGGCAGGTACTTGTAGCTGTATTCGGTGTGGATGGGCTCCCAGGCCTGGAAGTGGAACTCGGTCCGGAGATCCTCGATGTACACCGTCTGCTCTACCAGGCTGACCAGGTACGACTCCATCGCCCCGTTGAAGACGTTGTACGAACCGAAGTGCCGCCAGTTCTCCCGGTTGAAGTTGCCGCCCAGCTCGCGGTTGATTCGGGTGAGCAGGTTGAGGTTGAAGTCCCGCGTCACCCCCTCCCGATCGTTGTAGGCGGCCAGCAGAACTTCGATGTCCTTCTTCAGGTCGAAGCCGATGAGGGTGTGGTCCCCCTCTCGGAGGCCGGTCCAGATCCGACGAAGGAACGCGCGGGCCCGTGGCTTGTCGAAGTTGCCGATGTTCGAACCCAGAAACAGGACCAGCCGCTCTCGCTCGTCCTGTTCGCTCAGCCACCGCAGCCCGGCGACATACTCGCCGACCACTCCCTGAAGCGCCAGGCCGGGCATCTCTGACTGCATGCGTGTATAGAGGGACGCCATCGCGCCTTCGGAGATGTCGATCGGCACATAGCGGGCCTGGACGCCGGCTTGTTGGAGGTGTTGAAGCAGGATCAAGGCTTTGGCCCCGTCGCCGGCTCCCAGGTCGACCACATCCAGCGGCCTGCCGGCGAAGTGCTTCGCGATCGCCGGGCCGTGGTGGGTGAAGATCCAGGTCTCCATATCGGTTGGATAATATTCTTCCAACCCCATGATTTTGCGGAACAGGCGGCTGCCTTCGTCATCGTAGAACCATCGCGAAGACAGCCGCTTGGGGCGCTCAGAGAGGCCGGTGAGGACGTCGAGGCTGAATTCGGCGCGAAGGTTCTTGGCGGTCGTTGGGGTCAGTACATGCCATGTCATACTGACACGGGTATCCCGTCTCTCGATCCCGTCACGTGAACTCTGCGTCCTGAGTATGTCCGGATTAACGCCGACTCTAACCACAAACCCGGTGCAGAGTCGGTGCGTCCTCCGGACAACGGGCGCCGCTACTGGCAGGTGCTCAGGACGAAGTCATCGATGATATGGGCGTCGTAGTCGCTGCTGGTGGCCGAAGAGAAGCCGAACAACAGCGTCTCCAGCGCATAGTCCGTGATCGTGTGGTCGAACGCCAGATCGCCGTCGAGATAGAGCGCGACGTCACCCCGGGTGAACGTCACGAGGACGCTGATCTCTCCCCCATTGGACAGGCCGGTGATCGTCGTCGCGTTGGCCAGGCTGGTGAAGTCGCTCACGTCGAGCAGGGCCGTGTGGTTGTCGTTGGGATCGTCAACGACGGTGTTTCGGGCCGTGTCGAACTCGATCCCGTAGCCGCTCAGTCCATACGCGCCCAGCTCATAGCCCCGGTTGCGATCGGTCAGCACGGTCGGATCGGACTCGTCAAGGAACAAAAACGCCAGCCCTTCTGCGCCGGTGCCGCTGCCCATCTCCATCGTAAACGACACCCGAAAGTCATCGGTCGTCACAGGTGAGGACAAGAACGCAGAGCCGGCCTGGTTGGGCTCTGCGGGGGTGAGCTGGATGTAGCCGTCGCCATCCAGGATCTGCTCCGCGTCCCCGTTGAACGTCCAGTCGGCGTCCGCCGCGCCGAAGTCGTAGGTGGTTGGTACATAGCCGGCCAGCACGTCATCGCAGTTGTTGTCGATCGCATCGCAGATCTCGACGGCGCCCGGGCTGATCGTGGCGTCCTGATCTGCGCAGTCGGTGCCGGGGGTCACGCCGGTGGGCGGATTGATGTCGCCATAGCCGTCGTCGTCGAAGTCGAGCATACACGCCGTCTCCGAGTCCAGCTCTGCCGAGCCGGGGCGGATGCGCCGGTTCTCATCATCACAGTCCGTCCCGGCGTCGATGCCGAAGGGCGGCGTCGCGTCCCCATAGCCGTCCGCATCCACATCCACCGTGCACAGGGCCGGATCGTCGAAGAACGCAGCACCTGGGAAGATCAGCCGGTTTTCATCGTCGCAGTCGTCGCTGTTCTCCACATAGCCCTCCGGCACCGAGCAGTCTTCTGCCGGCATGTCCGGATCGCCGAAGCCGTCATCATCGGAGTCGAAGAACGCGGTGACCGGGACGCCCTCATCCACTTCCTCATCGCAGTCGTTGTCCGCCTGATCGCAGATCTCATCTGCGTCGGGGTTGGTGTTGGGGTCGTCGTCGTCGCAGTCGCCCTCACACGCGGTGAAGGTGTCATTGTCGACGTCGAACCCTTCATCGATCTGCTCATTGCAGTTGTTGTC
>JBCBLB010000263.1:0-12031 GCA_038520555.1 Myxococcota bacterium
CAACGGTGGGTGGTGAGGGCACCACGGGTTCTTGATGATGAAAGGTGTTCGCTGCGAAGATGCCTACGGCTCCGAGCAGGAGGGTGACGACCGCGGCGCGGAACCATGGGCGCCGTCGTGGGACGTCTTCGTGGATGAAGAAGGTCTCATCCAGTTTATGGGTGGGGACCACGGTGAGGTGTGGTGGGGTCCATGGCTCGCCGTCGAGGATGGCCCTCAGGACTTCACATGTGGGGACGCGTTCTGCAGGGGTCGGCCGAAGGCAGGCGACGATGGCGGCATAGAGGTTGTCTGGGCAGTCCGGTCGGTGGGTTCGGGGATCGATGTAGCCTTCCGAGGACACTGCGGCGTAGATGTCTGGCAGGTTATCCTGTGGGAAGGCTGGTTCTCCGCAGACCATCTCATACAGTAGGCTGCCCATGCTGAAGAGGTCTGCGCGCTCATCGACGTTCTTCGAGTCTCGCCATTGTTCGGGCGCCATATAGCGAGGGGTGCCCATGCTAACGCTCGTGCGCGTCAAATTGACCGAGCTGTCGAGATCCTTGGCGATGCCAAAGTCCGTAATCCGTGGGACGGGGGCGGTCCCGAAGATCTCCAGCAGGACATTGTTGGGCTTCAGATCTCGATGAATGACGCCGAGCTGATGGGCGTGCTCCAGTCCGGCGAGGATGCCGCGAAAGATCGCTTCGGCGGTGTCCGGGTCCGGCTGCGCGGTGGCGATCCATTCGCCCAGGTCAGGCCCGTCGATGCAGTCCATCACCAGCCCGGGCATCCCAGAGTGGACGATGACGTCAGTGACCGCGACGATGTTGGGGTGTCGCAGCCGCGCCTGGATCTGGCCTTCGAGATCGAGGCGTGTCTTCAGGGCTTCGGGCGGATGGGCGAGGAGCTTGAGGGCATGCCGTGAGCCGAGGCGGGTGTGACGGACCCGATAGACCACTGCGCAGGCGCCGCGGCCCAGCTCGGCCTCGACGACATAGCGGTCGATCATCTGTCCGGCGGGCAGCATCACAGCGCCCAGGTGAAGAGGATCGAGCCGCCGACGACAGAGAGGCCAGCGCCGGCGATCGCAGCGGCGCCGCTGCGGTTGACCAGCCGCCGGTCCTGGTCAAGCTGCTCTGAAGAGGTCTGGTCTCCGGCGTCGTAGGTATTGCGGGCGGCCCGATTCACAAGGAAGCCGGTGGTCCCCAGGACCAGCCCGGCGCCAGCGAGCGATGCACCGAGGAACACGCCGCTGCGTTGGCGCCGGTCGGGGGCCAACGTATAGGTCGGTGTGGGCGTTGAGGGGGCGAGCGGCACAGAGCGCAGCACAGACCCGTTGTCGTCGATGTGCTGGAAGAGGGTCGGCTGATTCACCGGCCGCGCTGTGTCGGCTATCCCGTCAAGGAGGAGGTACCCGTCTGCTGGATCCGGCAGGACGGTCACCTCTGGAGAAGGGGTGGCGTTCGCATAGCGGAGCTGGAGGGGATGGCCTGTCGGGACGAGACGGGTCGGAAGTGGCGCCGCCGGCTCCAGGGCGCGCGCGGCGGCGAAGGCGGCGTCTGCGTCATTGTCGAGTTGCTCTGCGGCCGCTCGGAGCCCCATCAGGCGGTGATAGCGCGCGGACGCCGCGCGCGTCAGCGGCTCGCCGAGGCAGCGGATGGTCTGATCGGCAGCGGTCATGCGCTCCTGGAAGGCGTCCAGGTCGAGGGCGGCGTATTGAGCCTCGGCTTCTTCGAGGGTGAGCCGGAGCTCGGTCACGGACGAGCGGGTCGCGCATGGCGCCGCCTGCGCGGCCGCAGCGAGAGGCAGGAGCAGGCCGGCCAGCGCAACAGACAAGCTCCTGGCGTGGATGAGGCGTGACACAACAAGCTCCCAAAGAGAGGGTGAACATCGGTCCTCACGCGATTCGTTTCGCGTGAGGAGACCGTATTCTCAACTTGTTGAGGAACTGTGGCGGCATCCTCTGATGCGCCCACCATCGAGCGGTGGTGGGGAGATGTCAGGTCGTCGAGGGTTGCGCAGTCCGTTGCATCTTCTGCTCCGTTTGTGGCCAGAGGGTCGGGTCTTCGCTCTGGTAAATCTTCAGCGGCGGCCCGTCTGCGTTCAGCAATTCGCCTCGGCGGACGCCGAGGCTCTGGGCGGCGGCGGTGAGGCCAGAGAGGCTGGCGGCAGCGACGCCGTGACCGAGCGTGCTCGCGCCACACAGAAACAGGCCCGGTACGGGGCCACGGGTGGAGAACGCGAACGGGCCGATGTTCGACAGGACTTTCTCTGTGCCGTACAGGCTGCCACGGCTGCTGGCGACGAAGTGGGCGTTGGTCAGCGGGGTGCCCAGCTCGCTGAACACCACCTTCGCAGAGATGCCGGGCACGACAGCCTCCAACCGGGAGAGCATCCGCGCCTTCAGCCGCGCCTTCAGCCGCTGGTAGTCGCCCTTCCGGGCGCCGCTGTCGCTGCCCACCCAGCGCTGGAACGCGTCATAGTTGACGAACGTGAACGCTTCACAGGTGTGCGGCTGTCCGGGCGAGCGCTTGGTCGGATCCTTGAGCGAGGTCACGGTCAGGAACACGAATGGCATGGACTCGACGCGGGTCGGATCGGGATCTCGGGCGACCGCATAGAGGCGGTGGATGTCTTCTCGGTCGTGGACGTACCAGTAGTTGCCTGAGTCCAGCCCCATCCCGCGCAGATCGGCGTCGACGGCGAAGAACAGGCTGAGCGCCGCGACGGAGTAGCGCGTCCGCCGCAGCCGCCGCCAGGTCGCCCGATCGAGGTGCTCGGCAGACAGCAGCTTGCCGTAGGTGACCCCCGGATCGGCGTTGGAGATGACGATCGGGGCGCTGACTGCGCTCCCGTCCGCGAGGCGCACCCCGCGCACCTGCCTGCCCGCGACCAGGATCTCCGCGACCGGCGAGCGGACCTTGATCTCGCCACCGTGGCGGCGGAGCGCGCGCAGGAACGCGCGCGGCAGGGCGCGCCCGCCGCCGCGTGGGTAGAACCCACCGTCGAAATAGTGGCTGATGACGGCGGCATGCTGGACGAGAGAGACCTCGTCCGGGGGGAGCGCGTAGTTGCCCGACTGCATGCTGAGCCATGCCCGGAGGGTGGGATCGGCGATCCGCTGGCGCAGGTAGCGATCCAGGCTGGTCATCCCATGGCGGAGCACCCGCCGCAGCCGCCAGGGCATCCGAACCAGATCGCTCGCCGTCTCCGGTGGAAAGGTCGACAGGAGCTGATCGGACATCCCCTCGCAGTATGCGAGGTAGGCGTCGATCCCGCGCGATTCCGCGGGGAACCGACCCTTCAGCCGGTCACCGAAGGCGGCACGGCCTCTGGGAACGTCAAACCGCGCGCCGCCGATCTGCAGGTGATCGATGGCGTCAGGGTTCAGCTCCATAAACGTCAGATCACCGGAGACGCCCAGGCCCTCATACAGCCGGCGCATCAGCCCGCCGGGTTGGACGCCGCCGATATAGTGGATGCCGGGGCTGAACTGGTAGCCGCCCCGGTTGAAGCTGTGGCACCAACCGCCAGGCAGGTAGTGCTGTTCGAAGACGATCACACGGCACCCTGCACGGGCGAGGGCGACCGCCGCCGTCAGTCCTCCCGCTCCTGAGCCGATGACGATGGCATCGTAGTCCGGCATCGTGTCACTCCGCTTCGTGCAGCAGGCCCACCGCACGCTCCCTTCACGTTACCCGTTGCCCCAGGATTTTCAGATTACATCTCCAAAATCCACGTTCACGGTTCATCTGTGCTCATCTGCCGGGCACCCCGTGTAGGCGCTGGCTGCGGAACGCCATCGAAGAACTGGACCGACCCGGCGTCGGTCGGCCCCCCCAGATCGTTGAGGGGATGGTCGATGCCACCCGTCTCCCCGGCGAATATCGTCAGATGGGTGACCCGCACTCCGTCGTGGCGCGGAACCTCGACCGCACAGCTGGCGCGGACGTTCGGATCCCGATCCTGATGGACGCCGAAGAAGCTATAGATGCCCAGCCCCCAGGCGTCGTGCTGTTGGACATCCGCAGCGACCTTATACGCGGCGAACCCCAGCCGATCGCCCGCTCGCCAGTGATCTTGATCGGGCGGGTCATAGGGCATCTCCGATTGGTAGAAGTACACCCGCCCCCGCTCTCCAGACCACAGGGCCTGGTGTTCCTGAAAATGTTCGTTGAACAGTCCGTAGATGGTGACGTCATCCCCATGGACCAAAAGACCATTTCGCGCACGGTTCGTCGACCAGCGGGCGCCAGCGCCGTGGTCTGCGCGCCATAGCCAGGCGTGGTCGACGATCACATCGTGACTGTGGATGACGAGGCAGGCGTCGGTCTGTCCGACCCGCGCCCCGCCCACCCGACAGAACAGGTCATGGATGACCGTCGGATCGTCGGCATGTCGCTGGTCCGCGCCCGGCGGCCCGATCTCTACCAGCGCACGGCTTCGGGTGGGGCCAGCGTCGATCAGCAGACTGCTGAGGGTGACCCCGTCCACATCGGCGACCCGGATCGCGGCGTCACCCTGGGTGGGCACCAACGTGGCGAAGCCCATCCCCATCACGATCGCGCCCGGTCGGCGCACCTGGAGCGGTGCGTCCAGCAGATAGGTTCCCGGCGTGAGGATGAGGTGCTTTCCGTTCGCCAGAGCGGCGTTCAGCGTCGCCGAAGAATCTCGATGGGGAGACCCGAGGTAGATGGCATGCATCGGCACAGACACGCCGGCTTCCTCTCCAGTGGACCAGCTCACCCCCGCCGTGTTTCGCGTCAGCGCAGGGACGAACAGCGAAAATTCCCCTGAGGCGTCGACGGTCCAGAACGGCTTGTCCCGAATCACCGGGGTCTCGTCGATGACGGTGACCGGGGCGTCTGGCCACAGTTGCCTCGGCGTGCCCCGGGTCCCGACGAAGGTCTGGTTCCAGTTGCCGCCCTTCCATCGGCCCAGCTCGGCGTTTCGAGTGAACCACTGCTGACCCGTTCGCAAGCCGGCTTCACCTTCAACCCGGGAATTGGCCAGATAGCCGCCGCTCGCCCAGCCGCCCATATCGAACCGCAGGTCGCCGTGGATGTGCATCCGCCGGTAGGGCGCCGCCTGAGAGACCGCCCAACGGATCGGCGCGCGTGGATCGGTCGGGTAGACGGCCATGTTCTCTGCAGAGCGCCAGAACATCAGCGTGACCCGGTTCTGCTGCGTCGTGGCGATAGACTGGACCGCGCCATCGATCCGCACCGCATCGGGGGTCTGGCCCAGGCCAGAGACCTGCACGTAGTAGTCCGCCGTGACGTCGAGACGGTATGTGCCCGGCATGAACAGCAACGCCGTGCGGCTCTCGCTGAACTCGGACTGGGCCCGCTGTCGATGGAGTGCATTCAGGGTCTGCTGGATCCGCTCCATGTCCATATCTGGCGAAAATAAAAGGACGGACGGACCAAACGGAGAGCCATCGGGGTGGGGGTTGAGCATCGGCAGTCAGCGGTTGGAGATGTGTCAGCAGAAACAAAAGGACACAAAACGAATCCCTCCTGCAACGGTTTTGATACGGAAGTTCGGTTCTGTTGAGGATGGACCCCTCAACGGAGCTCAACATGAAACCCATGACATCGATCGGTCAGATGGGAATGGTTCTGGTCACCCTGGCGATCTCTGGGTGCAGCGATTTTGCCGGTGACTCCGGTTCACTGGACACTGGCGTTGCACTGGAGCGCGCGATCTTCAACGATCTCCCCTATGCAGAGATCGCTGATTCTCAAGTCCTCGACCTGTATGTTCCAGCAGGCGCCGGTCCACACCCGGTGATCGTGTTGGTTCATGGCGGCGGGTTCTTCACCGGCGACAAAAGGGTCCATCAGGATGATGCTGCGTACCTGGTCGAGCAGGGCTTCGCCGCTGCGAGCATCAACTATCGCCTCAGCGGGGAGGCGACCTTTCCTGCCGCCGTGCAGGACTGCAAAGCAGCCGTTCGCTTCCTGAGGGCCAATGCAGACGTGTATCGCATCGATCCCGATCGGATCGGCTCATGGGGAGAGTCCGCCGGGGGGAATCTGGCAGCGATGCTCGGCACCTCTGCAGGAGATGTCGGGTTGGAAGGCGAAGCGTTGGGCAACGCCGGGTTTGCATCCGACGTGACCGCGACGGTCACCATGTTCCCGCCAATCGACTTCCTGACCATTGATGAACAGGCCGCTGCCCTCGGTTTCACGACGAACACCGACGACGCAGGCTCCTTTGAGTCGGCTTATATGGGCTTCGCCGTACAGAGCGATCCCGAACAGACCGCCCGCGCGAACCCGACCACGTACATCGACGCCGACGATGCGGCATTCCTTGTGCAGGCAGGGGATGCCGATGAATTGATGCCATACACCCAGAGTGAGAACTTCTACGATGCCCTGCGCGCCGAGCTGGGGGATGAGCGGACGCACTTCGATCTGTTCGAGGGCGCAGGGCATGGTGGCGCCGACTTTGACAGCGAAGAAAACCTGGAGAAGATCGTGTCGTTCTTTCAAGCCCACTTGTGATCCAGGCGTTGAAATCGCAGACTGTACTGCACACGATCAGCGGCATACCGCAGAAATCGGGAGGGTCATTGAGACAGAGACAGGTTCATGGGGGCCGACAACGATGAACGCCGAGGCGACGCGGATCTTGATCGTTGAAGATGATCCAGGGCTCCGCACACTGTTGACCGAATACCTGGTGGCGCGAGGGTTCATGGTTCATGCCGAAGGCCGCGGTGATACTGCCTTGTCGCTCATTGACACCTTCGCGCCAGACATCGTGATCCTGGATCTGATGCTCCCTGGCCTCGATGGCTTTGAAATCTGTCGAGCGGCCCGCCGGAACTTTCAGGGCGGTATTTTGATGTTGACCGCCAGCAAAACAGACGCCGATCAGCTGCGTGGGCTTGAGCTGGGTGCCGATGACTACGTCCTCAAGCCTGTTCAGCCCAAGCTTCTGCTGGCCCGACTGCGGGCGCTGCTGCGTCGAATCCAACCGAGCGATGCGCCGGTCAGCCGAACGCTGGAGGTGGGGCGTTTATCCGCTGATCGGGCGCGACGAGCGGCACACGTTCAGGGACAACGACTTGATCTCACCGGCGCCGAGTTTGACGTCCTCTGGCTGCTGATGCGCTTTGCGGGGGACGTGGTCCGACGTGAAGAGCTGCATCGTGAGGTGCGCGGCGTCGAATACAACGGCCTGGATCGAAGCATCGATATCAACGTCTCCCGTTTGCGTCGCAAGCTTCGCGGTGCGGGCCTCGAAGAGAGCATCAAGTCCGTGCGTGGCGTCGGCTACCTGCTGGTGACGCCCTGATGCGTGCGTTGTACCGCCGGATGGTTGTCGCGTTTGCCTGCGCTGTGCTGATCGGCGCGGCTGCCGGTCTGTTGATGGCGGTCAACCTCAAAGGCCAGGCGGACATTGAGCTCAATCGGCTGGTCCGAAGTTCCGGTCTGGCGCTGCTCGCCCACCAGCTGGAGATGACACCATCGGAGCGCTGGCCGGAGATGCTCGCCGAAGCACAGCCTCACTTCGGGTTCGCGCTGCGCGTTCACACTGGAACAGTCCAATCGGTCGAGGACGGATCACGAGAGGTCGCGCTTCCGATCGGGCTGACAGGGCAGGTGCTCGTCCTGGGACCGATCGCGGCGCCCGCTGCGGGCCCCCTGGTATGGCCGCTCTTCGTCTTCATCGCGACACTGATCGTGGTGGCCAGCGTCATCATCGCCCTCCCACTCGCGGTTCAGCTCCGGCGCACCGAGCGGGCGATCCGACTGCTTGGGGAAGGCCGATGGAGCCATCGCCTCGACGCAGAAGCAGAGGGCCCGCTGCGCAGCCTGGCCAGACACGTCAACCACACCGCGACCCAGCTCGCGTCGATGTTCCGCGAACGCGAAGAGTTGTTGCAGGCCGTCTCTCATGAGATCGGAACCCCGCTGTCCCGGATGCGCTTTCAACTTGAGCTGCTGGAGCCCGCTGTGCCCGCTCCCGCGCGCGCGCGACTCGATCACCTCCAGCGCGATCTCGACGAGCTCGATGAGCTGAGCAGCGAACTGGTGGGGTGGGTCGAGGCCGGGGCCACGCGACGGGTTCGAGAATCGTTTGAGGTCGTTCCCGTCCTGGAGATGCTGCTGGAACTCGCCTGCCAAGATGCGGAGCACCTGATTCCGACCGTGGAAGCTGAATCTCCCCTGTCAATACAAGCGGACCAGCGACAGTTTCAGAGAGCCATCGAGAACCTCTTGAGAAATGCTACCCGATATGCGAAACACATCGTGGTTATCTCCGCACGTGTAGATGAGCGCACCCTGGTGATTGAGGTTCGTGATGATGGGCCTGGTGTGTCCAAAGAGCATCGCGAACGCCTGTTCGAACCGTTCACCCGGGTGCGGGGATCGCGATCGAGAACGGACGGTGGGCTGGGGCTCGGCCTCGCCATCGTCCACCGGATCATGACCGCCCATAACGGCACCGTGATGATCCTTGACGCTCCAGAGGGAGGCGCATGTGTCCGAACCCGCTGGCCGATTGCATCGGAAACATCTCCCCATACGAACTCAACAGCATCCATCCCCATCGACAGAATGCATGGATCGATGTGAGCATGGTCGCGGAACGACGTCGAGGTACAGGTCGAAGACGTCGCAGCGGGTCTGTGCGTACCGATCCCGATGGTGACGGGGTGGGCGCGCTCGACCGGCTGACCGATGAGCTTCCGAGCGGTCCGCTTCGCCGATCCGGCAGACCAGACGAAGCCCAGGATGAGGAGCGCGAACGCTCCCTGAAAGATGAAGACGATTTCCAACGTTAAACCATGTTGTTGAGGGTGAGGATGCGTTCCTTGGACAGAGAGCCTTCATTTGACACAGCGTGAGAGGCCAGAGGAAGATTCTTCCCTCTTGTTGGCCATCATCAGTCGGATACGGTTGCTGATATGGGAGGACCCTTGATTGGTGTGATGACTCTGGTGTTGTTGGTGGGGTGTTCAGGAGGCAACGGATCGCGTGATCCGGGTGGCGCCGTGGCGGACGACACCGGATTGGGCGTGTTGGGGATGTGCGCAGAGGATGAGCCGAATGGACGCTGTGGTGGCGATCGGATCTGTCTGGGGGGGCGCTGTGTGGTCCCTGTCGATCCCGGTGAGCCGGTTTCTTCCAGTATCCTCGACGAGTGGACGGGGGTGTGGCAGACCCTCGATCGGCAGTATGCGGCCTTCGACGCAAAGCCGGATTTGGACTGGCCCGCGGTCTTCGATGCGGTCGCCGCAGATCTGCCGTCGGCGCAGACGCAGCTGGAGGCGGTGTACCGAATGTCACTCGGCGTGGCAGAGATCGGTGATGGTCACACCTACCTGCGTCATCCCATCTGTGACGGGTTGGCGGTGCCTCCGGTGGGGTTCTCCAACATCGGCGCTTGTTTCGTCGAGGGCGAGGATGGGCAGATCCTCGTCAATCAGGTGAGCTTGGAAAACCCGATGGGGTTGCTGCTGGGCGATCGGCTGATCTCGGTCGATGGGCGCCCTGCGGAGTGGCTCATCGCAGATCTCGGCGCGCAGCCGGGGTGTGTCTATGTGGGGTCGTCCCCGGAGATGACCCGGGCCGGCCATGTGCAGAGCCTGGGCTGGCGCGGGCGCGCGGATCGCGTCATGCGGATCGCGCGCCCGGACGGTGCAGCGTTTGACCTCGATATCCGCATCGCCGATGTCGCGATGCGGTGCGATGGCCGCACCCCTCCGCTGACCCAGGGCTTCGACGGCGGGCTGGAGTGGGCCCGGTTGGCGGGGGACATCGGCTACCTATACTTTCCTTTCTTCGGAAGCACCGGCAGCGACGGTGTGTTTCAGGCCGAGCCGCTCCAGAGCAGCGTCCGCGCTGTGTTGGCGGACAACGATGATATTCGGGGGCTGGTGCTGGATCTGCGCGCGAACGGCGGCGGATTCCCATCGATCTACTTTGCACTCGCCAGCTACCTGTACGATGAACAAACCACCTTGTTTTTCGGCGGTGACGGCAATGGGAACCTCTTCCCACAGGTCGCCACTCCCGATCCGGAGCTGCAACTTGATGTTCCGGTCGCTGTCCTGGTCAGCGCGCGCGCGTTCAGCGCCGCCGACTTCACCTCGGGGTTTTTGATCCAGACCGGGCGGGCGCGTGCGTTCGGGCAGCCTTCTGGTGGTGGCTTTGGCGGGGGCGGCGTCGCCACCTTCGGTGACTACACCCTCGGCGTCAACACGTACGCCGCCTACGATCTGAACGAGCAGCCCTATGAGGGCAATCCGCCTCCGGTGGATGAGCCGTTGCGACCACGCCGCGCTGATCTTGCGCTTGGCCGGGACACGATCCTCGACGCGGCCCTTGAGTGGCTCGACGACGCGATCGAGTGACCGGCATCTCAGAGATCGAGGCGCCAGACACCATAGACGGGCGCCTGGAGGGTGCCACCGACCTGTGCAGAGACGATGAGGTCACCGTTTCCGTCGATGTGCATCGCGGCATAGGGATCGAGGTCTCGGAGGTTGGTGTTGGTGGTGCCGTCATCGAGGCGGGCGATGAAGCCTGCCCGGCCGGTCTCTGGATCCCAGGAGAGGACGAACGGTGCGAGTCGCTCGGGCTCATCAGCGCCGCTGAAGCTGCGCTCGTCGGCATGCCCGACCAGATAGATCGTCCCATCCGGCGCCTGAATGTGGCCGAACAGGTTGAGCCAGACCGGGATCTTCCGATCGATGCTGTCTGTGGTGACCACGGCCAGACGGGGATCAGCCTCTTTGAGGTTGAAAAACGCCGCCTCGGCCTGGCCATCGGCGCGGGCCAGCCAGGTGCTGCAGGCATATGCGGGGTTTTCACTGCTGGGCTGGGTGCCACGTGCCCAGATGCCCGCTCCGTCTGCGGTGGGGGTGATCCCGAAGTTGATCGTGGAAGACAACCCCATCAGATCCAGGAGCCAGTCATCGGGGAACGCGACGGGTTCCGGCTGTGCGAGGACGGTCTCCCATGCCATCGCAGAAGACATGTCCCAGCCAAAGTCGACGTTGTCGATGGCGAAGATGCTCTGAACCTCTCCCCGCTTGCCGACGAAGAACCCCTGGCCACCCCCCGTCGCAGCGATGCCCTCAAATGTGACGCCGTCACCGAAGTGGTGGGGGTAGCCGTTATAGACGTTGAAGCCGAAGTCGCCCTCCTCAACCCAGGCGCTGACGTCATCCGTGCTGAGGAACCAGGCCTCGCCGCTGGATGTTGCATGGACCCTGGCCGTCGGGAAGATGTGCTCGCTGACGGGCACGAACGAGTCATCGCCGACGCCTGTGACGACGAGCAACTCGCCGCTCACCGTCACCACCGTGAGATCGTCTCCATCGGGGATGAACGTCTGGGAGAGGTCATGCCGCTTTTGGGTCGCTGTCCCGTCCGTGTCGATCGTCCACAGCTCTGCCTCTGCACTGAAAAACGGCGTGTCTGCGATGAGCACCCGGGCGCGACCATCCGAGAGCCCCATCACGCCCTCGACACGGGCGTAATCATCCAACGTCATCCGACCAAGCTCCTCCACCGTCGGCGCCCCCACCATCAGCGGCGCGAAGCTCTCCGCCATATCCGCATCCGCATCGGTGTCAGTGTCGGTGTCGGTGTCGGTGTCGGTGTCGGTGTCGGTGTCGGTGTCTGCTTCGACGGTATCGGTATGATCTGGGTTGGTGTCGTTGCAGGTGATCGGTGGTGAGCCAGGCGTGGACGCAGCGCCTGCCGTCTGAGGTTTTCATCCAGTCGAGGTGGTCGACGTGTCCGTCGTCGGAAGGAGTCAATTCGTCGACTATGAGTCGGAACTCGCCAGAACCCAATTCCGGACGATGCACTTCAGCGATACTTTGAAACAAGGCGCTCGTCTCGAGTAATCGCAAAACTTTGGACCCCGGCCCCTCCCTTTCCACCAACACGAAGGCCGCGTTCAGCTCGTTCGCCGTGCTCACCGTGGCCATGTCCGCTGCTGCGACACTTACTCAGCCTTCATCTCCGAAAGCGTCAAGGGAACTTCAACGCAACAACCGAGTGGCCAAAGAGAG
>JBCBLB010000900.1:0-3092 GCA_038520555.1 Myxococcota bacterium
GCCGCCTCCAGGCACAGGCCACCAAGCTGTCGCGGGTCCGGAGCACCGTGCTGCTCACCGGTGAGATCGGGGTTGGGCGAAGGCATATCGCCCAGTGGCTGCATCAAAACGGCCCAGACAACGACAAGCCGCTGCTGGTGGCTCGCCCCAACCGGGTCATCACGACAGAGGCGCTCGAGTCCGCGGGAACACTGCTCATCCCCTCCGTCGACAGTTGGGATCACGCCGCGCAGACGTTGCTCCAGCAGCAGCTGGAGACGTTGGAGCCGGGCCATCCGCCGCGGGTGATCGCCACCAGCGGTCCAGAGCTGGATCAGAAGGTCTCTGCCCAGACGTTCCGCCCCGACCTGTACTTCCGCCTGGCCGTCCTGATGATGCCGGTCCCTCCCCTCCGTGAGCGCCCCGAAGACATCGAGCCGCTGCTCAACCACTTCCTGGAGCAGAACGCCCAGGTGTTTGAGAAGCCGATCCCGCCGCCGACGGCAGCGCAGCTGGCCCGGCTTCGACAGCATCAATGGACCGGGAACATTCGTGAGCTGTCCAACCTCGCCGAGCGGGCTGCGGTGCTGGGAGAGGTGGTGTTCGACATGCCGGTCAAGCCCCGCTCGGCGACGGGGCTCCCTGAGCTGACGCCTGGGTTCAACCTCTCCGACCACATGGAAGAGATGGAGAAGGCCCTGCTCATCCAGGCCATCGAGCAGACCAACGGGGACCGGCCCAAGATGAGCCGACTGCTCGGGCTGGAGCGAAACACACTCCGCTATAAATTGAACAAGTACAAGCTCCTGAAGCGAACCTGATCCCGAACCGTCCGCGCAGCCAGACAAGGATGACAGACAGCGACGGGCAGATGGAGTATAGGTCTCATCAGGAGGTGACGTTGAGTGAGGCAGAGCGGCTGGATCCCGAGCGGATCCGCCAGGGCCTCCGACGCGGCCTGTGGAGCGTCGGGATCGGTCTGGCAGTCATCGTGCTCGCCGCAGTCGCCATTCGCGGAACCGAATGGGGCGACGAGGAGATCCAGGCCCTGATCCAACAGGCAGATCCAGGGATGCTCGCGCTGTCTCTGTTGACCATCTGTGGGGCGTTCTGTTTCATGGGACCGCGGTGGCGTGCGTTGATGCCGCCCCCCCACCAACCACCAGCGTTCGGCCTCACCGCGATCATCTGCTCAGGGCTGCTGCTGAACTACGCGATGCCCGGCCCGCTGGGTGAGGTGGCGGCGGCGTGGTTCGCACAGCGTCGCTATAAGGTGCCCTTGTCCGATGGCCTGGCCAGCGGGGTCGCCGCCCGGATGATGGGTCTGGCGACCGCCGCGCTGATGGCGCTGGTCATCTGGTTGCTGGTGGACCTTCCACAGCCCACCGAAAAAGCCGAGATCCTCCGCACGACCGAGTGGCTCATTCCGATCGCGGCCCTGAGCATCGGCGCTGGCGGGTTGGCGCTGTTCTGGCTGGCTTGGAAGCCGCACTGGTGGCGTCGGCTGTCCCACCGGCTGCTGGGTGGCTGGGCCGGTGACGGGCGGTTGGCGACGATCGCCCGTCGCATCGATGGCGGCGTCGGCACCCTGGCAGAGGCGCTGGAGCGGGTCGCCCGTCGTGGCATCGTCCCCTACCTTCGGGCCGCTGGCTGGTCGATCTGTGCGCACAGTGGGGTGATCCTGGGGATCTACATCGCCGCGAGCGGCCTGGGCGCAGAGGCAAACCTCGCCGGGCTGTCGTTCACCTATGTGGCGACCACCGCCGGCGCGGTCGCGCTGTTCGCGCTGCCGGGCTCCCAGGTGGGATGGGATTTTATGTTCTTCTCGCTGCTGATCGCCGCAGCGGGGCTGCCTGCGCCCGTCGCGGCCGCGGTGGCGGTGCTGGTTCGGGTGCAGCAGCTGACCATGATGTTGCTCGGCGCTGCGGCCCTGGGATGGCTGCTTCGAAACGCTGCGCCGACGTCGTCGTGACCCAGCGGTTGCCATGCGCGTCTGTTTTACGGCACGGTAGAGGAACCGGACGCGCCGTCCGCCCCATACACAGACTGTGAACGGAACACGGAGAATCGAGCTGTGCATCTCTCTTGGATAAGCTTCCTGCTGGTGGCCTGCGGCGGGTCGAAGGCGCCCCCCGCCCCAGCCGTCGCCGCTGCTGACGTGGCACCCGAACCGGAGCCTGCGGCGCTGCCCGAGCCCGAGCCCGCCCCCGAGCCCGAGCCGCTGCCCAACAACGTCAACTTCCGGGTCACCCTGACCTATGCCGACGGCTCTTCGAAGAGCGGGCAGGTGGTCCGCCTCGAGCGCAGCGAAGACTTCTACGGCGAGGAAGGATGGAGCCTGGATCCCGGTGACATCAAGATCAACGCTGACGGCGGCAACGAATACAAGAAGATCCCATGGTCCGATCTTCGAAACATCACCGTCAAAGCGGGCGCCATCCCCGGGGACGTCAACTGCTTCTACTCCAGCGAGTACAACCCCTGGATGTATGAGTGCACCCTGAAGACCACTGCCACCATGACCGACTCGGCCGGCAAACGGTGGACGGTCGACTCTGCGCACAAGTGGCGGCTGACCTTCGACGATGAGACCGCCGCAGAGTTCTGGCTCAAGAAGCACCACGCGCGCCAGCAGGACGACAAAGAGATCGGCCTGAGCGAAGACAGCGCGGAGAACTTCAACCTGTATACGTCGCTACAGGGTCAGCTCCGTGAGGCCGTCCAGGGCGACCTCGTCGTGGCGATCCGCGTCGAGCCCTGAGCCGGACTCATCCCCGGGGTGGTGTCCCCGCTCTCGTCAGACGACGACGAGCAGCTGCTCGGCGAGTCGGTCCGCGACCTGGCTGAGGCGCTCGAGATGCTCGCCGGTGAACTTCTTCGGCGCGTTGAGCAGCTCCAGGCAACCAAACGTCGTCCCATCGAAGGAAACCGGCACCGCCAACACCGAGACGGTCTGGTACCCGGTCCGCCGATCCATGTTGGCGAAGAACCGCGGATCGTTGCGCGGCTCATGAATGAGCAGGCTCACGCCACGCTGCACCGTGAAACCGACGATGCCGAGCCCGCTGGGGATCCGCTCGCCGAGCACCTTGTGCGCCTGTGGGCCACGCGCC
>JBCBLB010000434.1:0-8468 GCA_038520555.1 Myxococcota bacterium
ACCATAAATGAAGAAATCACCCATGCCAGTTATCCAGCTTTCAAATTATAAAAAAAATCGCCAAGCCCTAGCGGATGGCGATCGTGACGTGTCAAGAATTGTCGAAGCTCAACGGCGGTGGCATCAATTGTCCGTCGAATTGCCCCCCCGATTTGCGGCGATGAGCCCAGCTCAGGCTCGACGGGAGTTGGCAGCCGACGTTCTAGAGATGGGCCCGGAGCTGCTCATACGCGTGTTGTGGGCCATCTCGGAAGCCCGAGATGAGCAGCACACCGACCAGGGGGGCTCAGTCCCTGTTGATGGGAACGACGTTATCCAGGGCCGGGCTATCCCGTTCTCTTCGAATCCTGATAAGAGCACATAGATCCTTGACTGTCTCCACATGATTAGGATTCTCAGACGATAGAAGCCACTGAACTTCAGCGAGAAACTGGCCTGGTGCCGAGTCTGGGGGAGAGACGGCGCAAATGACGACCATCCCGACCTCCTCCATATGCTCCACAAATTCGGTCACCGTCATCTTGTTCTCGCCGCGCTCTCGTTTAGAGATTCCGGCGATCGTAAGGCCAAGGGCCACCGAGAGATCCTTTTGTACTCGCCCTGACCTCTTGCGGTACTCCTTGGATGCTCGCATGACTTCGGTGTAACCGGCCAGTGATAGATCTTTATAGTCTTTCATTTGTGGGATCATAGCGTCTGCTCCCTGTGCTGAGATTTTGTCCTGTCAGTTGAATTATGTTACCAGTTGAATCATGAACGACGCTCACCCCATAAAAGCAGCGATGAACGCGAGAGATTGGACGGTCGATGATTTGCAGTCGGCGATCCTGGACCACCCATCAGGGGCGAACATCTCGACCACATCGATCTATAAGTGGTTGTCCGGTGGTGGGTTGAGCCCTCAGAACCTGCTCATCATTCATGATGTCCTCGGCATCCCACCGATCGAGGTCATCCGCGCGACGGCCGGCGTTTCGGATCGGGGGCGCTGATGGCTCCATCAGTCTGGGGCGCCGAAGTTCACGCCGACCCCCACGGTGACGGAGTACTCAGAGAGGGAGAGCCCGCCCGTGTTTGCCGAGGTCCACAGTCCCCCGGCGATGTTGCCATGGAATCGGCCCCAGGTGGTCTCAAGCCCGAAACTGCCATCAATGCCGTATATGATGCCGAGCGCGTCATTCCATGGGATCGGGCTGTATCCGGCCTGAATGTACAGAAGTGGGATCGGGGAGTAGCGGACCGATCCTGCGACACCAGCGAGACCCACCGCCCCCGACAGCCCCAGCTCCGGGATCGGGCGGAATGTGTACCCGATGCCGCCCCATGCGTAGTGGTTCCCGGTCCCAATATCGACGGAATGCCGATAGATCGGGTGCCCCTTCCACGGGGTAGCGCTGATGCCGGGTTGCAAGGATTCTGCGCTTGCTGTGCAGAATATCATAGCCATGATGGCGAAAGCTGGGGTCATATCTCCCTCACGAGCGCGTGGGGTTCAACTTGCGCTCGCATGGACTCTTACCAGATCCAGGATTCACATATTTCACGATGCCCGTATTTTCTTTCTCTACATGAAATGACAGGTCGACAAATGCGAGACAATGGCGACGGTTCCACCGTGAATCCTCCTCACTCTCAAATCGACCCCAGTAGGGATCCGATTGGGGCGACGACACATCACAGCCACCCACCGGGGGACCTGACACCCACCGGCCCAGAAAAGGAGCGGGAAAGAAGGGACTCTAAAAAAATCAACGGATCCCGTGACGAGGATTCAGCTGATCGGTCAGGCGATCTGTCGTTCCGTCGTCGCCCCTCCCCTCAACGATTGAACGGTGGTTTTCGTCCAACACTTGTAAAGTTTACAAGTGTTGATGCTCGCCCAGATGAGCCCACAGTCTCCGACCCGTTCGTCCCAAAATTCTTCTCCGACGTCATCGAGACATACAGGGCCGGATCATGAAGACTACTTTTTCCGTCACCATCCCTGGAGACCCAATCCCGTGGAAGCGGACCCGGGGGAGGGGCTTCCATCGGTTCAGTGACCCCCGATACAAAGCGTTTAAAGAACGATGCATAGTTTACATGGTGCAGGCCATGAAGGCGCACCGGTCCAACACGGGCGCCATCATCTATCCGTGCATTCTCCGCGCCGGCTTCTATCGACAGGCACCAAAGAGGAAGCCAAGTGGCTGTCATGGGCTCTTCTGGCACAGAGACAACGACTATCCGCTGCCCATCGTGCCTGACCTTGACAATCTGGTCAAGGGGATCAAAGACGCGCTCACGGATGCCAATGTGATCGACGATGACAACATCATCGTAGGGATCCGGGCGTCTAAATGGGGGAGCCGGAAGCCCCGATCTGAGGTCGCCCTACACCCAGTCACTGTCGCAGGGTGGCGGGCCCAGATGAGTACGGTTTCATGATCTGGCACCTATCCGACAGATGTGATCCGAGAGCTGCGTCTCTCGCCGATCGGCACTACTCCAGGCAAACTGTGGGCGCGGTTGGTTTCGTTCAGCCGGGCCGGTGTTTGGTCTTAGTGAGTTCGGAGCCGGTCCGGGCCGTTTGGGTGACGTCTTGGCCATTCGCTGAGTACACCAAACATCAATGGGCGGGATCGTGGGTCTGCTCGATGTTTCGGAATGAGAACGGATCTGAGTGGCGCTCATCAGAGCTTATCATAGACGCCGGCCCATGCAACCGATACCATCGGTTGCATGGGCCGGATTCATGGCGATGCAGCGAAGAACCCGATCAGGGGATGATCACGTTCGTCCGCGCGCCGGCAGTCAAGAGTGCAAATCCGGGGTACTGCTTTAAGAAGGCCGGTTTTAGTCATGTGGGGTACACGAAAACCGATCGACTCCACGCGCTCCAGTTGACTCCTGATCGAATGCCTGAACCGCGACAACCAGGACATAAGACGTTTCCGCACGGACAGTCCTCGATCTTCGATCTCGTCATAGGGAAGGGGTCCCAATGAACCAGACCACTCAAAACGATGAATTCAACAGTGGACGGATCGCCCGAATTATCCGAGAGGAGGTGTGGGAAGCGATCCAGTACGGGAAGGGCACGGCAGAAATCGCCGATGAAGCGGGGATAACACCGCGCCGACTGAGGCGCATCGCTTTGGGTCGTGCAGTCGTTGGCCGGATGCAAGCAAAACAGATCCTTGTGGCCTGTCGGGCCCCACTTCGACGATTTCAGGAGGTCGATCTGTTGTTTGACTACGCCGAGATGTCGTACCGAAAGAGCAGGGGCCACAAAAGCGTAGAGAGAGAGCGTCGAGTGATGAAAAAGCAGCTCAAGGAAGCGGTGAGGGCCCGGGTCTGCTCCTCGATAAGCCTGAGCGCCGCAAAGTAGGGGAAAAACCACTCATCGATGAACTCGATGAGGCAAGAACCAACAGAACATTCGGCGTTGTGAGCGTATCACGACACGCTGAAAGGGGATTTTTGTGTCTCAAAAAACAGAGGATCGATGGGGGGTTTCGTTTTTCAGGCGACTCACAAACCCTGATCCCATCATCCGCGCGATGACATGGCCGAACATGAAGACCGCATTGACGACGTTCCGTGAGGGAATCCCCTCGCAGGACGTGTGCCCGCTGTGGTCACCGGCAACATACCCCCCAGGGTCCAGGCGCCGTAAGGCGAATGTGATCATTGTGTCGTGCTTGGTTTACGACGTCGATGATGGGACCAGGTGGGGCGATGCATTCCGTCAGTTTGGCGGTTGGCGGTTCATAATCCACACCACGTGGTCACACACCCGAGCCATCCCTCGGTGGCGGATCGTGTTCCCGCTCGCTGAGCCCATCCCCGCGGATGAGTGGGAGGATGCCTACCGATGCGCTTTGGATCTGTGGGGGGCCTTGATGCCCTCGGGGTCGAAGCCTGATACCCAATGCTCTGACCAGTCGAGGGCGTACTACCTACCAGCTCACCGGGAGGGCCAAGACCGGTTTTCAGCGGTCAATGAGACCAACACGCTCTTATCGCTACCAGGTCGGAGACGGAAGCCTGTTCACCGGATCCCGGGGGCGAGGGGTACCGATCGGGGGGGCAATCATCGAGATCGGCGCCCCCTCGAGCGGGGTCGAGGCCGACAAACTGAGAGGCAGCGGCGGGAAGCGTTTGACACCGACCGGGATCTTCGGATGCAGGTCGCCCAATCGAGCGGTGCAACCATCCGCGATGGTCGGGCAGACAACGGGACCTGCCCTAAATGCGGTCGCCGATCGACCTGGTTTTATGTCGACCCGTTGAACAATTGGACCGGCGCAGCGTGCAAGCATCAAAATAGCTGCGGATGGAGAGGCAACCTCGCAGAGATCGCGGATGCCGTCCATATGCGTACTGACAACGTGGTCCCGTTGTTGGTGGCAAAATGACCATTACCATCGGTAGCCTGTTTTCAGGAATCGGCGGATTGGAACTCGGTCTGGAGCGCGGATTGTCGCGATCGGGGCTCCAAGCGAAGACCGTATGGCAGGTCGAGAAAAACCCCTACTGTCGGCGGGTGTTGGCGAAACACTGGCCGGATGCGGAACGATACGATGACATCAAAACCATTGACACAGACTGTATTCCTCCTGTCGACCTCGTCTGCGGAGGGTTCCCCTGCCAGGGCATCAGCCGGGCCAACCGCGGACGGGTGGGTGTTGCCGGGGAGAGGTTGGGACTCTTCTTTGAACTCATGCGAATCGTGGGCGGACTACGACCACCTTTCATCGTCATGGAGAACGTGTCAGCCATCACCCGACCTGTTCGGGTCAGTGGGGTCGTCACCAACCCCGCCCCCCCTTACTCCCGTTATCGGAGAGTTGGCCGCGATCGGCTATTCTGCATGGTGGGACCATCTACCCGCTTGCACCGCTGGCGCCCCTCACCGCCGTGACCGATGGTTTTTGGTTGGATGGTATGCGGATCGATGCATTGTTTCCAACCGCATCCGCATCCGATCACAAGGGATCTTCGAAGCCAGGGCAGCGACATGGGATGCTATCCGAAGCGGCAGCCGTTGGCGCTATTCTGAACCCGGATTGGGTGGAGAAGCTGATGGGTTTTCCGGAGGGGTGGACGGATCTGTCGGAGACCACACCCACCGAAGAGTAGAGAAACCCCAAGCATGTAGACCGTGGCAGCCGTGGGAGGGGAATACCCCCCGGACCGCTCCGCGGACATTGGCGACAAAGCATCGATTGCAGGCATTGGGAAACGCTGTGGTTCCTCAGATTGCGGAGCTGATCGGCGTCTTCATCGCTGGCCTGGTCAACGCATCATCGGAAGAACGGATCCCGGGGGTGGGTCAATGAGGGGTTCCGTTTTCCCTCTAGTGTTCCGCACTACCTTAGGTTGTTCGGTTCTCTCTAGACAAAAGGATCTTACGACCCTCTTCAAATCCTGTCAAGCTTGGCCCTTACACCCATCTTTAAAAACGTTCGAACCATCTCTAGTTTCTAGAGGAAAAACCAACCCCTCAAATCAACCCCTCCCCTGGGATCCGTTCCCACCTTTTGACCCTCACCCCTATTGATGGCTCCACCTAGAAGAAAAAACCAAACCTGAAAAACCAAACCAGCCAAGGACGACAAATGAGCGCACCCCAGACCACCCCAACCCAGACCACCCCAACCCCGGTTCGAGAGATCGAGCTTGATTCCATCATCCTGTGCGACGATACACAGTCCCGAGTAGGCATCAACGACGCCATCGTAGAAGAGTACGCTCGACTCATGGAGTCCGGAGAGGTATTCCCGCCCCTCGACGTCTTCTCTGAGGATGGCAGCGTCTACCATCTCGCCGACGGATACCACCGTGAAGCCGCTGCGCGGCGTTGTGGTCGGTCCACACACCCTGCGAGGGTCCATGCAGGTACGGCACGTGACGCGCGCCTCTATAGCCTCACAGAAGCGAACAGGACCCACGGGCTAAGACTGTCCAACGGAGACAAGCGACGACGTGTAGAGGGCCTGTTGCGAGACCCTGAATGGTCGCAGTGGTCCAATAATGAGATCGCACGTAGGGCTGGTGTCTCCCACCCAACTGTCGGTCGGTACCGAAGGCTGATGGATGAATCCAGATCCGCATCCAAGCCCGACACCACCGAACCATCAGACCCTGCCAACGATGGAACCGTCAATATGGACCGACACTTGTACAATTTACAAGTGTCGGACGAAAACGGTGGTTCTACTGTTCGCCGATTCACGGATCGGTTTGGGAACGTCACGGAGATGAGGATCTCTAAGATCGGTCGATCTGACCCCAAAACCCCCACCCCAGAACCGGCCACCTCAGAACCGACCACCTCAGAACAATCACTCCCCGATCCGCAAGGTGGTCACCATGCCGGGGGGCACATTGAAGACGATGAGGGCTGGGTGGGTGAATGGTCGGACCCTGACACCAGCACCGACACCAGCCCAGAGCCGGCGCCGACACCAACGACAGAAGCCATCTACCCGACCACCCCAGAGCCGGCGCTGACGACGGGCACGGATTCATTTCTTGCCGAGTTCAAGAAGGCTCAGGAGCGGGAGTATGAAGAAAAGGTCAGTCGGGACACCAAGAGAGCAGGCAGGGATGCCAGAAAGAAGATGGATGGTCGCGTCATTCAGAACAACCGGCCCGAATGGCTACTCGACCATGACGGCAGGATGATCGACCGGGGATTGATTGAGGTCGATCGAGCCGCTTTGGAAGTCCTCATTACATGGCTCTCCGACATCTCAGCCGCGCAATCGTCCGGCGTCTCTGGGGCCCTCCTCGCCCGTGCCGGCGAGATCCTTTCCATCACCATCACCAGAACCCCAATCGAGGACTAAACATGAGCGATCAGAGCACCAAGAGCACCTTCCGCTTCTCCAGCAATACGCCCGACCTCCCTGGGATCTGCATCACCATCTCAAACAGCAATGTCACCGTCGATATGTCTGAGACTACAGGCGATGACGCCAGCGGTGACGTTGCCGGCCTTGAGGATCGGATCGCGTTTCTTGACCTGGAAACGCAACGGAAAGACGACCACATCGACGCCCTGATGGAAGAAGCCGCCATCAAACGAGAACAGCACGCGGAGGAGGTCGATGATCTGAAAAAGAGTCTCTCTATAGCCGTGACAGAACGGGACAGTTTGAGGGATGAGCGCGATACCGTCATTGAAGAGCGAGACTCGGCAAGGGCTGATCGAGACAAGGCCATCAGGGAACAGGATCGGCTGATGGAGATCATTCTCATCATGGGCAGCCATGGAGCGACTGAACGCGAGTTCCTGATCGAGCATGGGATACCCGTACACACGTACAACGGTCAGTGCATAACCATTGGCGACCAGACCATGACCGATCCGGATCATTGCACGGCATGTCAGGCCCTTGTCGCGTTGAGGGTCAAGTACGAGGCCAACATCCCAGACCCTGACTCGCTCAATTCAATCGACAGTTAAAACAAGGTCGGTTACGTTGTTTCTGTGAGAGTCAACATTCAAACGGGAGGATTGACCTCCCTAAAAGTGGCGTTTGAATAACCCAATCAAACCGTCAATCTGATTGACTATATAAAGGAGCGTTGTGGGCAGACCGCGGAAAAGAGGACGTCGGAGCAGTAATGAGAGGGTTGCCCGCAGGAGGCAAGCGGTCTACTCGCTCTGGATCCAAGGGGAGTGGAATTCGCTTACCCGATCGCGTCTCGCATCTACCTACGACGTGACCGAAAACATGCTGTATCAGGACCTCGCAAAGGTGAGGGCTGATGTAGAGAAGCGATTATCCCCAGAGGAGAAAGAGAACGCCCGGCGCCTGCTGCTCGCCCAGACTGAAGAGGTGAAGCGAATCGCCGGCGCGATGACGCGGTGTCTGCACTGCCACGGCGCACGATGCGAGAAGTGCCAGTGGACCGGCGTTGACCTTGAGCGAGCAGACCCACGATGGGCGTCCGTTGTCCTCAAAGCCATCGAGTCAACCCGCAAGCTGGCGGGGGTTGAGGGTCCGGCCGAGGTCATCCGCATCGTTGAGTCAGAGGATCCCACGGTCCTCATCGATGCGATCCTCAACGCCCAGAAAACCATCATCGACGTAACCCCACCCCTGATCAATGAGGATGAGCGATGATTTTCATCATGACCACCTACGCCACAATCACGACCATCACCGCGTCCTTGTTCATCATCCTGCAAATCACAGAAGATGGTTCTGATGACGAGGGGTTGGTAGGGGCCATGTTGGCACCCGTTGCGTTCCTCGGAATGCTGGTGGGGTTCTCGATGGGTCCGCTTTACGGGCTTCCGTATGTGGCCTTTTTTATCGGTGTCCCCCTCGTCAACTTGATGGTCAAGTGGGCCAGACGATGAGCACCGATGCCGTCAACGTCGAGGAAAACATCTGGAGACTCATCTACGCCCGACACTATGACCAGGCGGGAGAGATCATCGCCGCCAATCGGTGAGGGCGGCGATGATC
>JBCBLB010000409.1:0-9046 GCA_038520555.1 Myxococcota bacterium
AGCGGGATCGCCAGCGGGGTCTCCATCGACGCAGCCCAGTAGGCGTCGTTCATCGCCACCCAGTCCGCCGGACGGTTGTCGCCGGGGTACGACCCCCCGCCGCTGCTGTACGGTGTCGACGCCATTCATGGCAACAACAACGTGTCGGGCGCGACGATCTTCCCACACAACATGGGCCTGGGCGCGGCCAACGATCCAGAGCTGATGGAACGCATCGGCCAGGCGACCGCGCGCGAGATCCTGGCCACCGGCGTCGAGTGGACCTTCGCCCCCACCCTGGCCGTCGCCCGGGATGACCACTGGGGACGGACCTATGAGAGCTATGCGGAGGATCCCGAAATCGTCGGGGTCCTCGGTGCAGCCATCATCCGCGGCCTGCAGGGCGGGCTGGCCGGAGACGACGGCGCGATCATCGCCTGCGCCAAGCACTGGGTCGGCGACGGTGGCACACACCTGGGCTTCGACCAGGGCGAGACGACGCTCCCCGAAGAGACCCTTCGGGCCCTGCACATCGCCCCCTACTACCCGGCGCTGGCTGCCAACGTCCTCACCGTGATGGCCTCCTACAACAGCTGGAACGGTCTGAAGTGCCATGGCCACAAGTACCTGCTCACCGACGTCCTCAAGAACGAGATGGGCTTTCGGGGCTTCGTGGTCTCCGACTGGAACGGCGTCGAGCAGGTCGCCCCCAAATACGTCGACGCGGTCCAGCTCTCGGTCAACGCCGGGGTGGACATGTATATGGTCCCCCAGAAGTGGCAGCGCCACATCGAGATCATGACGCAGCTGGTGGAGAACGGCCGGATCCCGATGGCGCGGATCGACGATGCGGTCCGACGGATCCTTCGGGTCAAGCTTGCCTACGGGTTGTTCGATCGGGTCCGCCCAGCCGACCGACCGCATTCAAACGCCGCATCCTTCGGCGGCGCCGATCACCGCGCCATCGCCCGTGAGGCGGTCCGGAAGTCGTTGGTCCTGCTGAAGAACGATGGGGGGCTGCTGCCGCTGGGCAAGGACGCCCGGATTCTGGTCGCGGGCAAGAACGCTGACAACCTGGGCCACCAGTGCGGCGGGTTCACCTATGCCTGGCAGGGCACCTCCGGGCCGGACAAGCTGCCCGGTGGGACCTCGATCTGGACGGGCATTCAGCAAATCGCCCCCGGCGCGGTCCTCAGCCCCGACGGCGAAGCGGCGCACAAAGACCGCTTCGATGTCGCCATCGTCGTCATCGGCGAGCGCCCCTATGCCGAAGGCATGGGCGACCTTCGCGGGTCAGAAGAGGCCGCGACCGACGCGATCGCCCCGGGCTCTGCGCCGATTCCACCGCCCGTGGCCGGCGGCTCGGGCCACATCGAGGATGAAGAGGGCACCTTCGTCTGGCAGCGGATGCAGGCCTATGGAAAGGTCCTCGACCTCGCCGTCAACCACCCGGAAGACCTTGAGGTGCTCAACCGGGTCACCGACCAGGGCATCCCCGTCGTGCTCGTCCTGGTCTCCGGCCGGCCGCTGGTGATGAACGAAGCGATCGATCAAGCGCAGGCCTTCGTCGCCGCTTTCCTTCCTGGCACCGAGGGCGCCGGCGTCGCCGATGTCCTGTTCGGCGACCACGACTTCCAGGGCAGGCTGTCGTTCTCCTGGCCGGTGGCCGACCTCGACAACCCCAATCGGGGCGACGATCCAGACCGCGCACGGTATCCCTACGGCTTCGGGCTTCGCCTCAGCGACCGGTGAAGGGGTCCCGCTACCTCAGCGAGACCGCCATCGACTCCCAGAAGGCCTCGATCATCGCAAGGTCTTCGGGAGACGACTCCTGGCTGGTCTGGGTGATGACCATCAGGCCCGCGTCGCGCGTCCCGAAGCTGACGATCTCACGGGTGTATCCGACGCCTCGATAGTTGGACACCGCCCGCTTCCCTGACAGGACCTGCCCGCCCTTCAGCGTCCGGCTGTGCAGCGTCTCGTTGATGGTGTAGCCATACTGCCGCTCTTCCTTGGTCAGCTCCGAGAGCATCAGGTCGACGAGGCTGGACGGATCGAGCGTGGTGTACTCCTGAACCATGATCAGGGTGCCCAGCGGCGTCGCCATCATCGTCTGGTAGATGCCCTGCCCCAGATCCGTCCGCGCCGGAGAGAGGTGGCTGGGATGCGCGAACGAGAACGACTCGGACGAAAACGAGACGACCGCCTTCTGCGACAGGGTGACCTGAATCGTCGAGCCGTCCGGCAGCCGCAGCTGCTGCGGCGCGTTCAGATCCAGATCGAAGTCGCTGCCGTCGATGGTGAGCGTATAGTCCCCCGCCGACGCCGGCGGCGCGCTCAGCACCGTAAACATGAACATTGAGGCGAAGAGCACAACATCCTCCCAGGATTCGGATGACCCGAGGACCATGATGCCAGATGGAGCGGCCCCCGACATCTGATTGGTGTCATCTCTCTCCGTTTCGTCACATCGGGTTGTGGATGAGCACCCTTCTGTCTCCGGTCAAGAGGCATCGGTACCGGCTGAAAAAGGCGCCCCGATTCGTGAGGGCGCCTCGTTCCACAGGCGTCATGACCAAGGAGCCTGGATGCGTCTCATCTTCCCCTTCATCGCGCTCAGCCTGCTCGGCTGCCGCCCGGACAGCAACCCGCCGGTCACCCAGGAGATTCAATGGGTCGACGCCGAGACCGAAGCGCTGGCCCGCCGAGCCTGCTATGACTGTCACTCCAACGAGACCGAGTGGAAGGCGATGCACGCGCTGCCCTTCATCAAGGGATGGGTCACCGGCCACGTCCTGGACGGTCGATGCGCGCTGAACTTCTCTGAGTGGGATCAGCCGCAGCCGCTGGCCACCCACGCCACCGGAGACATCATGTCCGGCCGGATGCCGCTGGAGGCCTATGTCAAGCATCGCAAGCAGGGCCGGCTGACGCTGGAAGAGCGCATCACGCTCGCCGAGGGGCTCGCGCGGACGATGGCCAACGATCCGCCCCCATCCGGCGGCTTAAAGTGCTCGCCGTATGCAGACACCGGCCTCTGAGGGGTTCAGGCCGCGTGGATCTTGACATACGGCAGCTGCGGCCGGGTCGCGATCCAGGCCAGCGCGCGCTGGCGGCTCAGCTCCAGCCGGGCGCACAGCGCCTGCAACATCGCGTCTGAGATGGTAACCTCGACCTGATCGTAGACCACCAGCTCCCACACCGATCGCTCGGCATCGTAAAACCACTGTCCCATGTGGATTTCCTCCGCTTCTCTGGCTCTGTTCGGACGATCGCCGGCACCCCTTGATGCGCTTTTCTGAGACCCCTCCCACAACCCACGAGAACCATGGGCAGCCCATGGATACGCTCGACGCAGATGTGCAAAAAGAAGCCCTGGCAGCGTTGACCGGCCCCATAGATACCCCCCGCGCCTTCGCCTTCTTCCGATACACGCCGCCCTCCAGACCCGATCTGCCACCCACCGCGGGACCACCAGCCCTGCGGTTCGCACCACCTGGCCGTTCAATCTCACCCGCACAGCTCAAGACGATCTGCGGGCCCGACACACTGCGCGCGCGCCCGATCCGGGGATGGCGGCTGGTCCATCCACGCGATGTCATCCTGGTCACCGCGCAACGCGTCCGGCCCGGGCTGGTGAAGAGCGCGCTGATGCGACTCGTTCGGCGCGCCAACGCGTCGCTGCCGCCGCGGCGCCTTCGCATCATCACCGGAGACGCCGGCGCCGCATTGATCGAGAGCGTCCTCGATTTCCAGAAGCTCCGTCGGCTGAAGACGCCGACGCCGTTCCGTGCCCCCGCCGCAGGACCCCATGCGCTTCAGCTCCTCGACGCGCCCCTCGACCATATGGAACCCCGAATGGGGACGGTCACCCGCACGCCGCAGCGGTTGGCCTTCAACCTCTACGGCACCGTCAATGACGCGCATGCGTTCCAACGGCGGATTCACCATCTGGCCGGGCTGTGCGGGGGGCGACGAACCGATCGGATGGTCGTACGGTACCGGGAGGCGGAACATCTGCCGCTGCTCCGATGCCCTCACCCTGACACAGACGCGATCTTCGAGCAGGTCTTCAAAGGGATCAGCAGACACGTGGCGTTGGCCAGCGCGGAAGGCAAACGGATCGAGAGCGCCGGGGCCAGCCCAACTTATGGAGAGCTGACGCCGCGGGGGCTGTCGCAGATCTTCTCTGTGGTCGATCCACGGGGGAAGGCATTCTGTGACCTGGGATCTGGATGGGGGCGCGCGGTGATCTATGCCGCCCTGGGGTTCCCGCTCAAGCGCGCCGATGGCGTCGAATTGTCCGAAACCCGCGCCGAACGGGCTCAGGTCGCCCTGAAACGGCTCAACGAAATGGGCCACGCACAGGCCCGACGGATTCACCTCGTCCAAGGCGACATGCTCGCCTTTCCGGTCCGCCGATACGACGTCCTGTTCATCTCCAACCTGTGCTTTGGGAGCGCCTTCGACGCGAAGTTGGCGAAGAAGTTCGCCCGCGAGCTGCGCCCGGGGACGCACGTGTTCAGCTCTCGCCCGATCCATCATGGCCGGGCATGGGACAACCCCATGCTCCGAAACGTGGCGATGAGCTGGACCCAGGCCTCCCGGCTGTATCACTGCACCTGGTGACGTCGAATCAGGTTCCGCTGCGGGCAGCGTCTCCGCCCCACATCGGCCAGCCGGTCATCGCCAGGTCGCCGGTGTCGATGCCGATGAGCCGGCCGTCCTCAGTGCCCACATAGAGCCAGCCGGCTTCGACGATGGGCTGAGAGCGGATGGGGGCCCCGACCTCAATGGTGCGCTTCCTGTCACCCGTCTTGGGGTCGAGGAAGAGCACATCCCCACTCAACGTGGCGACGACGAGCATCTCTCCGGCGAGCGCAGGGGGCGCCGCCAGAAACCCACCCGCCTGCCGCAGGTCGCCATCGATCTTCACCGTCCAGCGGGCTTCGCCAGTCCGCGGGTCGGTCGACACGATCTCGTCGCCCATCACCGCATAGTTCCGGTTGAACGCATTGAGGATCTTGGAGCCCTGGTAGGCTTGTAGCCGAGAGACGGTGCCCTGGCCGACGTTGTCCATGGCCCGTCCGGCGTTGGCGGACGCGGGCGCGCCGCCGCTGAAGCCGTTGCCGGCGTCAAGGCTCATCCCGCCCGCGGCGTAGCCGGTGGCCGACTGCACGCTGGCATCGAGGTAGGGCGCATCGCGCTCGGCGGCGGTGTAGTGTTCGGCGTGGATTGTGCCGCGGGACGCGGCGACGAGCTGCTCCTGAGCGGCCTCCCCCGCCGCGTCGCTGCGCTCGCTCCAGTAGACCTCTCCCCCGGAGACGGTCGGCGCGCTGGTCGCCCGCCCCCGTCGCGCAGCACGAACCGCTCCATCCGTTGCCCCGAAGGTCATCATCGTCCCCGAGAAGGTGGTGACGAAGACCTCGCCGTCGACGACGACCGGCGCAGAGATGATGTCCCCGTCGAGCCACCGCTGCCACTTCAAGGCGCCCGTCTTCAGATCGAGCGCAGCGAGGACATGGGTGGCGCCCTCCGGAGACGACTGAGCAACGGGGGGGGAGACGTGGTTGAGGTTGCCGCCGAGGCCAGCCTGGCCGGCGGGGTAAGAGGTATAGACGACGCCGTCGGCGATGGCTGGGGCGGAGAGCATCGGATCGCCCATCCACCACGACCAGAGCTGTTCGCCAGTCTTCGCGTCCAGGGCGAAGACCGTACAGGACTCGGTGTTGAAAACGCAGACGCCGGCGTCACAGGCGGGCGCGCTGGGTCCATCATCGTCCAGATCCCGCCCCCACTGGAAGGCGCCGGTTTTTGCATCGAAGGCGTAGAATTCTTTGCCCTTGAAGCCACCGCTGGAGAAGATCATGCCGTCGTGAACCGCAGGCGTGGTGATCGGCGCGCCGCTGGGGAAGCGAACTTCAAACCGGCCTTCTGCGTTCTGGATAGCGCTTGAATCGAAGACCCTGGGGGTGACGTGGCCGGCGCGGAATTCCGTCGGCGGCTTCGGAGATTGTGGCCCATTGAGCTTCCGGGCCCAGGCAAGGTCTGCCGCAACAGCATCTGCATCAGTATCTGCATCAGTATCTGCATCAGCATCTGTATGGGCGGCATCTGCATTGTTGGCGCCGCGGTTCAGCACATCGCGGATCTCGGTCTTCGCGTTGCTTTCGGGGACCGTAGAGAAACAGGCAGAGAACAGGAGCAGGGCGTTGAACATCAGGAGACCTCGCTGTGGGAGCTGTGCGGGTTGAGACCCTGAGCGGCGCATCGGCGTTCCGAGAATCGGCGCGATTTACGAACGGGTTACGCGCGCTGCAGTTTGGTATCCTCCGACCCTGACTGAAGGAGCGATGGATGAGCGTATTTGATGGGTTGCCCCAGGCGATGTTTGATGTGATCCCGGAGCTGAAGACGTTCGCACCGACCCGTGAGCCTCGTTCGACGTGTTCACACTGTGCGAACGCCTGCGCGCCAGAAGATCTGCCGAAGAAACCGTATCGGTTCCATCCGGATATCCGCTGTTGTACCTACCATCCAGCGCTTCCCAACTGGGCAGTGGGTCGCGCCATCCGCGGCGGCGGGCTCGCCGAGCAGAAGATCCGTGAGCGGATCGCGCACCATCGCACGGGCGTCAAGGTCTACGGGCTGAGCGCCTACAAAGAGTGGAGCCCCCGGAAGCGGTTCCCCGATGAGATGGCGTTTGGTCGCCGAGAGGAGCTGCTGTGCCCATACTATGTCGGTGGTGAGCAGGCCTGCGGGATCTATCTGTACCGAGACGCATCCTGCCGGACGTTCCACTGTAAGACAGATGACGGTCCGCGCGGTCAGGAATACTGGCTGAATCTGCGCAGCGTGATCCGGGCGGGCGGGTTGTTGATGGCGCACCGGTGTGTTGAGGAGCTGACCGCCCCCGAAGAAGACGCTCCGGTCGAAGCGATGATCGACTGGTACCTTCGCTGTGCAGAGCGCATCGAGCATATGACAGAAGAAGATCGCGAGTCGATCCGTGACAATGAAGAGATGAGGTCTCTGGTTGAAGAAGTCGTCAAGAGCCAGACGGCGTTGAAGCCGCCGCTCCCGGAGCGGCTCGGGGCGTCGATCAAGCACGTCGACTTCACCCCGGACTTTATCGAACTCACCGGCGAAGAGCTCTTCGACACGATCCGTGCGCCGACGTCGATCTTCCAGTTCATCGGCCGGTTGGACGGCAACAAGCCGTGGAAGGAGGTGCTTGCGTTCGCCAACACGTTGATTGGAGATGCAGAGCCGATCTCGGAAGCGTTCGTCGAGAACCTGTACCGATGGGGCATCCTTCGCGCCATCTCGGGCCCGGAGTCCCTGGCGGTCAGCCGTCGGGCGCGGATCCGAAACCCGGACGGGAGCGTCCAGCCGGTCACCCTCGAGCAGCTGCTCAGCGAGGAAGAGTGATCGGCTTCCAAAATCAGCCTGATACGCTTGCGATACTGGGTTGATTGGGAGACACTGGCGATCCCCTCGATAGGAGAGCGTCATGGCAGAGAAGATGATCCTTTCGTTCCCTGTGCATCCAGAGAAGCGGGACGACTTCGTCGCCCTCCTCAACAACATCCTCCCGGATACACGCGCGTTTGAGGGCTGTATTGCCGTACAGACGTGGCTCCCGGAGCACGATCCGGGTCAGGTATGGATTTATGAAGAGTGGGAGACCCGGGACCACCAGGGCGCCTATATGACGTGGCGGATGACGACGGGCATGGGGGATGCGATCGGCCCATTCGTCACAGGTGCGCCCCAGGTGATGTGGATCAAGGAAGGATAGACGTCCCGCCTTCGGTAACGCTCCATCGCGCTTCGAATTCAATTCCTCCGTAAATTTCCCCTTGGAGGTGATGAGAACGCGGATAATCACAAGGGATGTCATGACCCCGCCGAACAGAGGCTCACGATGAAGCGATTGATGGCTGCGGTCGGTCTGCTGTCTGGTGGGCTGCTGTTGTATGAGCTGACGCTGACGCGGGTGTTTGCGGTGGTGTTGTTCAGCGATCTCGCGCACCTCGCGCTGTCGGTGGCGATGCTGGGGTTGGGCATCGGCGCCATGATTCAGCAGGTCTACCAGCCGATCCGCGAAGACAACCTGAACCGGATGGTGAGCGGGCTGACGTTGGGGCAGGCGTTGGCGACCGTGTTCGCAGTGTTCTGTGCATTGAACTTCCCTCTGCTGGAGGCTGGCGGTACCGGGCTCCACGATCAGGCGTGGCTGCGGCGTGCGGCGGAGCGGTTTTCAGCGATGCGTTGGGGGTGGTTCACCGCCTTGATTCCGGCGCTGTCGCTCCCCCCGATCCTGGCCGGGCTGACGCTGTCCGGGGTCTTTGAGCACCGGCGCCAGGCGCTTGGGAAGCTCTACGGCGCCGATCTGATGGGTGCTGCCGCGGCAGCGGTGGTGTTCTTGCCGGCGGTGGCGTGGCTGCGGGGACCAGACGCCGTCTGGCTGTCCGCGCTCTGTTGTGCGATCGCCGCAGCGGTGATCGCCCCAACCGGCCGCCCCCGAACGATCGCTGGAGTGTCCGGCGCGGCCTCGGCTCTGGCCGTCGGGATCGCGCTCAGCGGAACCGGGCTGCTCCAGATCCGGGCGGCGGCGGGGTGGACGAACGGGACCATCTTAGAGACCCGTTGGACGGCGCTGACCCGCCTGAGCGTGCTCGATGAAGGCGAGAAGGACATGATCCTGCTCGATAACGCGACGCTGTCGACGGTGGTCGAAGTCCCGCGTCACCTCAACCCCATCGCCAACATGGCCAACCGCAGCCTGGTCTATGAGATCGGGGTGCCGAAGGGTCGGGTGGCTGTCCTCGCCGCCTCTGCCGGCCCCGATGTGGCCACCGCGATCGCGCACGGATTCGATGAGATCGATGCGATCGATATTGAGGGGGAGATCTTCGCGCTGGTCGCCGAGCGCTATGATGGCCCGCTCAACCCCTACCGCTCCGACAAGGTCCGTCAGGTGGTCTCTGACGCGCGGTCTGCGATGATGCGCGCGCCGTCGAATCACTACACCATCATCCAGCTGGTCAACGCCAACCTGTTC
>JBCBLB010000238.1:0-12661 GCA_038520555.1 Myxococcota bacterium
CGGATCGATTTCCCCGATGATGGCTCGCTGCCGCCCTCGCCAGTGCGCCTCATCGACAATGAGACCTCCTGGCTGCATTTTACCGACCTCGTCTTCGTCGATCCCATCGGCACCGGCTTTAGCCGGATCATCACGAAGAAGGGGGAGAAGAAAGACGACAAGGTCACATCCGGGGCCAACCCGGAGGACAAGAAGAAGTTCTGGAACGTGGGGAAGGATCTGGACGCCCTCGGTGAGCTGATCCGGCGGTATCTGACCCGTCACCGGCGATGGTCCTCGCCCATCTTCATCGCCGGCGAGAGCTACGGCGGCTTCCGGGTCGCGAAGCTCATCCAGCAGCTCCAGGAGAAGGACGGCGTCGGCCTCAGCGGAGCGATCCTGATCTCACCGGCGTTGGAGTTTGAGCTGCTGAGCGGGACGGACTACTCGGTGCTGTCGTGGGTCGACCGGCTGCCGACGATGGCGGCGGCGGGGTACCTGCACGGGCGGGCCACGCCGGCCGCGGACAGCCTCGCCGGCCATATGGCCGCTGCAGAGACATTCGCCCGCGAAGAGCTGTCGGTCATCCTCATCTCCGGCGCCGCCGCGACGGCTGAGCAGCGGGACCGCGTCTTTGCGAAGATGGCCGAGCTGACCGGCCTGGACCGCGCCCTCATCCAGCGGTGCGCGGGCCGGGTCGACATCCGGCGGTTCTCCCGGGAGCTGCTCCACGATGAAGGCAAGGTCATCGGACTGTACGATGCGTCGGTCACCGCGATCGATCCTTTCCCCGACCGCACTGAGTTCCAGGGGCCCGATCCGACCCTCGCCGGCCTCAGCCGGCTGTTCACCGCAGGCATCTACCAGCAGCTTCGCGAATCGCTTGAAGTGGACGAAGAGATTCGCGACTACCACCTGCTCAGCTACGAGGTCTTCCAGAACTGGAAGTACGACTCCGACGGCACCCAGCAGCAGGGCCGGGTCAGCTCGACCGATGAGATGCGCTATGGGATGAGCCTGAACCCCGACGTCAAGGTGCTCATCAGCCATGGCTACTACGATCTGGTGACGCCGTACTATTCATCGGACCGCCTCGCCGATCAGATGCGCCTTGATCCCCAGCTGCGCGCGCAGCTCACCCTCCGCCACTTCCAGGGCGGTCACATGTTCTACACCTGGAAGGAAAGCCGGGACGCGTTCTATCAGACCGCGCTCACCTTCTACGCCGACGCCCTGAGTGTTGTAGAAAAGACATCAAGTTGAAAATCAGACACTGAGTTGAAACGGTAGGGGTGGATTGGTAGGGGTCAGCCCACAGCCTTATCGTCTGTGGTCCAAGGCCCCTGGACGACCTGTCCGAGCGGGGCAGCGCTCAGCGCGCCCTCGACCTCGGAGAACATCGGGCGGCGGTAGATTGTAAGCATCGTCTTGATCGAGTGGCCGGTGATGGCCGCGGTGACTTCGAGCGGAACGCCAGCGCGGCGCAGTTCGTCGACGGCGAGCCGACGCAGACCGTTCGGGGTGAAGCGTGGCACACCCGCACTCTTGCAGGCCCGACGCATCGCATCACGCAGGGCATCATCGGATGCCTTTCCAGGGAAGAGGCGAGCAGCTCCGGCGCCGCGTTCGAGGAGCGATAGACCGGCCGCGCATCGCGGGGTGATTGGGATCGTGCGCGGGTTCGCCTTGCCGACGAGGCGGACGGTGTTTCGGACCAGGTCGATCCGGTCCCAGGTAATCAAGACAATCTCGCCGCAACGGGCCCCGGTTCCCCACACCATCTGAAGCGCCGCCTTGTGCCAGACAGTGAGCATCTCATCGAGGGCGGCCTCGACCTCTTGCGGTGTTGGGGTGTAGCTGCAGGCCGTCGCGGTCACCTTGACATCGACCACGGGCAGGATGCGGCTGCCGACGCGGCCTTTTTTCTGCGCCCACCGGTAGGCCGTCCGCATGATCCGGAGGTCTCCATAGATCGTACCGGTCGAATCCCCATCACTCAACGCGCGGGCGATGTAGTCCTCGAGCCGCTCTTCGGTGATGTCTTGAAGGCGCACATAGCGCAGGCGCGGGGGGATGTGCTTGCCCCTCTTGTCCGCCTCACCGGGCTTGTCTCCGAGCAGTCGACGCGCAGCATAGCGCCGATTGCGGAAGGTCTTCGGCTTGATGGCGCCGATCGCCGACCGCTTTCGCTGCCGGCCGATCCATGCCCTCATCAGGTCCCCGACGGTCACGATCTCGCCCAACCGTGAATGGACGGGCGCATGGACGCCTACCGTTTCGATCCGGCCCGTCTTTGAGACCATCTTCGGCGGTGGGTTGTCCAGCTGCAGCGTGGGCAGCAGCGTCACCGCCCTCGCTTCGGCGCCGGCCTGGCTGAACCGCTCGCCGCGGCGCCCCAGACTCCGCGTCTTCATCTTCCCTTCACCGCCGACCGGATACCACTCCAGGCGCCATCGATGGGCGCCGGTGGGATCGGCCGTCGAGACGGCGCGCAAGGTGACGCGGGATCCCAGCTTAACGCTGGGTTTTTTCGGTTTCATAGGTCCTCCTGAGCTGAACTGCTCAGTACGAGGCTACATCAGATATCTTCCCATTCATCTTCGAAGGTGCCGGCGGTATTTTCCTGTTCAGCAGGTTGTCCTTCGATCACCGCAACGATGCGGCCCCAGCGGTAGAGCGGCCACCGGCCCGTTTGGGCGATGGGGACATGGCTCAGAATCTCGTCGACCCGTGGCCAGTCGCACCGGAGCAATTTCCGCGCCTCTGTCCGGGTGACCAGGTCCCATTCACCCATCCCCCGCACCGGGATTGACAGGACCGTCTCTCGCAACTCGCGCAGCTCGGCGGCGAGCTGGGTCTCCAGGTCGGTGACCGTCACGACTTCCTCCCGACCTCGAAGTGGGTCGCGCGATGACAGCACCGGCGCCACTCGCTTCGGCTTAGCCGCCGGCCTTGGTCGAGGATGAGTTGACGCATCATGATCGCTTTCGGCCCAACGCCGGTGATTCGAACCAGGCCCGGCCATGGGCGCAGATCGACGATATCGCCTTTCTTCGGGAGGTAGACGATGGCAGCGTTTTGGGCCCTCTCTGATTCGGAGCCGGCCGGCTGCGCCTTCATCTTGGCGATGCAGTCTTCCAGAAACTTGACCCTGCGGTTGGTCTTGTAGAGAGCGTCTTCCGCCCTGTTCTTCGCGGCCCGTAGCTGGTCGTTCTGGCGGTTTGCTTTATCCAACTGGACCTGGAGGTAGCTCCAGTATCCACGACCGGACTGATTTCGAGGGGGCGACGCTCCCTTAGCGTCTTGAATGCGCGTGAGCAGGCGCTCCAGGGCGTTCACTGCTGCCTTGCGTTCTCCCTTGGGCGCGTTGGCGTCGGGGTGTAAGAGGCGGAGGGTAGACCGGGCCTTGCGGTAGAGCTTCTCCATCAACCCGCCCTCCGCCGCTTGTTGACCTGGTGCTGCAACCACTCCTTCAGCGCCTCTTCTTGAACGATCAGGATCTGCCGAACCCGCTCCCGGGACAGTCCGAACTCCTTGCCGAGAGAGGCGCAGGTGCGCGCGCCTTCTCCTTCGAGGCCGTAGCGCTTCATCATCATGCGGACGTTGCGCTCATTTTTCCGGTATGCACAGTATCGACGGATCAGCTTCGCGTATCGGTCTGTGTCGATGTCACCGGCATACTGCTCATCACGGTCGATATCGTCGGCAGGAATCAGGTCATAGAGGGTCCTGGTATCCTCCTTCTGATCGATCGTGGCGTCGAGCCGGGCAATGTGTTGCACAGCCTTTCGGATACTGGTCACCCGCTCTGCACGAAGCCCGATCAGGTCGGCCACAGCCTGATCGGTAGCGTCGGATCCGAGTTCATCGCGGGCGCGTCGGATCAGATGGTGCTGTTCGTTCAGTCCGGTTGGGAGCCGGACCGTTCGCCCCTCGACCTGCACGATCCGACTGATGCGCGCCCGAATCCACCACTTTGAGTAGGACACCAGGCTTGCGCTACCCTTCGCGTCAGGGTCCCACAGTCGGGCCGCGAACACGGCGCCCACCCACCCTTCCTGCTCCAGGTCCTCGCGGGCCAGGAGGTGCCCCTGGACACCCATCCATTCGCCAGCAACCTTCTTGACTGCCCATCCAAGACATGCGACGAGCTGGTGGCGCAATGCCTCAGCCTGCGCCCACAACCGATGCGCCTGATCGACGTCGTCCGAGCGTTCGGGAGCCGCTTGTTCCATGGCGTCGATCGCCGCCGGGATCAGGTTGGTATTGTGCTTGCGGCGACGTTCGCCGGTGAGGGTTGCACGGGCCGCAGGGTGGTCGAGCAGGGCGCGGCACTGCGCTTCCAGCGCGTGAGCCTGTCGGGCGATCTGGCGTCGCTGCTCCGGGGTGAGGTTCTTCGCTCTCACTGTGCCCCCCGGAGGGACAGGGTCCCGGTGATGTGGCGCTCCCAATCCACCTCGCCAGTCTTCAGGTCGAAGATGAGCTGATCGATCTGGTGCGTGTCGCACAAGGTGACGAGGTGGTGGAGCGTCGCCGCGATCTGTTCAGGAAGGGTGGATGGGTCAGAGAGCGCGGGCGAGCTGGGCGCGGCTTCTGTTGTTTGGGGCGCAGGCTGTTGGGGATCGGGCTGTTCTGGGAGCACGACGGGCACAAATCCGGCGCCCATCAGCCGCAGCTTGGTGGTGGCCCATTTGCGATGAATGTTGACCACCCGGACCGAGTCAGCCCGGGCCCTCCTGTTGAACGTATCGCTCAGGTTATGGCCGCATATATCGCTGGAGATGAGGACCACATCGATATCGTCGAGGCTTGCATCGCTTGATCTGCCGCCAGAGTCGACCCATTTGACGATATCGATGCCGAATGTGGACAGGGCCTTTTCTTTAATCTTGTCGTATGTGGCTTGATAGTCCCGCTTCCCGCCGACAAGAAGGGCGCGAATCTGTGTGGTGGACATTAGACGATCTCCGTATAGGTACGGCGGTGAACGAGGTTGCTGATCGTGCTGTGGTGGACGCCATAGGCCCGGGCGATTCGACGATGCCCGGTCCCTTCTTCGGCGAGTTTTCGAATCGCCCGAACCGTCGGCGCGTCGAATCGGGCGAATGGGTGGTCCGGCCCACGCATCAGCTTTCGACGGCTGTAGTTGTAGTGTGGGGTGACCCAACTCAGGTTCTCTGGACGGTTATTGGTCCGGTCCCGATCCTCATGGTCGACCTGGTGTCCTGGTGCGGGCTGTGGACCGTGCCACGCCTCGCACACGGCGACATGGACATAGGTCCATCGCCTGACCGGCAGCCACAGCCGGCGATAGCCTGTGGGGCGCTGGATGACCTGAGCGACGGCGCCGCGGACGATGATCTGCCCGTCCTCTCTGGCGAAGGCGTGTCCACCGGTGCGGGGGATCGATCGCGATCGGAGCTGCCCCATAAAAACCTCACTCATTGTGCGCCTCGCAGATATTTAAGGAACATCCAAGCGACTTGGGCGAGGTAGCCCTTTCTCGCAGGTGGATGCTTTGTGACAAATCGGTGACGCTTACACTTGATCTGCGTTTTTTTCGGGCTGCCAGCGGCCATATATGAGGGGGTAGTTTTTCCTCCTCTACGCCAGAGGAGATCCCCTCGATGGGAAACCGCCGCCGACACAACCCTGCAGGAATCCAGCGCCACGAAGGAGCCAGGTCCGAGCATCAGGGTATGAACGTTGTATCCAAACACCATTTGGTTCATACTACTGATTGGAAATCAGGTCAAATACCATTTGGGTCATCAGGCAAAAAAAATCTCAGACTGGTGAAAAAATCACCTGAGCCTGAGCATTTAATTACAGAACGGGTCGCCCACCTTATGCGGCGGCTCATGCTTATCGAAAACTACGAGGTTCTCGCTGAAGCAGAGAAGGCCCTGAATCGGGCTGGGGTCCCTGATGCGCCGCGGTCAGCTGGTTAGCCGGTGGCCTGCTGATCGCTCTCATCGAACTTCCAGGTGTCCATTAAGGCTTGTAGCGACCGGACATCCTTTCTCGACATGGTCGGCAGCAGCTCAATCAAGGACCCGACTAACTCGCTCTTGGCGTCACCGGGCACAACCAGGACCACATGCAGTTCAGCGTCTACGAGTTGAGCGTAGTCCTCGAGTCTGGAGATCGTCGCGCGGGTCTGGCCGGCTTCAATCTGACCCACATTTGAGTCGGTGACGCCGAGTGAGCCGGCGATGTGCTTTTGATACAGCCCCTTCTTCTCGCGCGCTGCGCGCAGGGCCTTACCGATCGCTGCATATGTTGGGGAAATCTCGTCCACGCCGCGCTTATAGCACACCACCATTCCAATACTCCTTGACTTAATCGGTTACCCAAATATGGTTTGACTAAACCTCATTTGGGTAGGTCGAGATGGCTGAGAAGAATCTGACGACGCTCATCAACGAAAGTCTCCGTGAACAGGGCCTGAAGCCGAGCACATTCTACCGGCGCCTCAGAGAAGAGGGGGTCGGTTTGACTGAACAGGCGGTGGACGCCTGGCGGAAGGGCACCATCGTTGGTGACGCTCATCGAGAAGCTCTCTCCCGCGTCCTGTCGCTTCCCTTGGCGGAGATCCAGCGGGCCGCCAGCGTCCAGGCCCGCCAGAGAATGCGGAGCCGTCGCCGGAGCGCGACCTGATGTCAGTCCTCTTCGCCGATGTCCTTGAGCTGACTCTGTGGGATTGGGTCCCTCGGGATTGTCGCCCCTGGAACGCCCGTCCAGAGCTGATACGCCCGGGTCTTGTGCGCCTGCTTCGGCGCCGTAACCATCTCGACGACTCTGCTGGCGGCGAACATGAACAGCCCAGCGCCCACGATCCCGACGCCGACGTCTCGCTGATCTGGGTTGCGGTCCAGGTACGCCGCTCCCCCTGCAGCAGTCCCCAAGCCGACCAGCTGGACCCCGAAGCTCACCGCTCCTGTTGTCTCGCTTCCGGCGTAGAAGTGCCCCGATCCGAACCCGACGAGCGCGCTCATCTGCAGCGCTACGGTCGGATCGGGCGCCATGGCTTGGACCTGCAGGTACCGCTGATCGACGGGCGACCTGTATTGGATGGGTTCCTGTGCAAGGGCGACACCGACCATCAACGCTCCAATCATCTCGTTCCTCACCTTCGGTTTTACCGGCCCATCCTACCCAAAGGAGCGCTTGATGTCGGACCCCGTCCGTCGAAATCCTGTTGAGTTGACCGAGAAGCAGGAGCGAGTCCTCGACTTTATCGAGGCGGCCCACATTCTCATTCAACTCGGCATGACTGTGGATGACCTGGTGGAGGTCATCCGGGCCGCATGTCCAGCACCCGTGGTGATTGTGCATCACCCCGGGCCGATACCGGAAGCTTGAGTTCGTAGCTGTAACGGTCACGACTGTCTTTCGCGCCGTGGCCATGACCTATTTCATCAATCGGAGAGAAAATCAGATGCAGGCACAATCACAGGGGAACACGTATTCAGGGTTTGAGGGAGCATTCAAGGGCGTGCTTCCTGCCATTCGACATCAGATCTGGCGGAAGATGTGGAAGGCGTCGGCGCAAGCCAGGGAAGATGCGCTTGGCGATGCGACGGTTGCCATCCTCGAAGCCTGGGATCGGGCTCCGTATCGGGTCGGATCCCGGCAGCATCGGGATTGGATGCTCGCCATCGCCCGAAAAGCGGTTGCGCGACCGAGCTACCGGGCCGCCAGGAGCGCGAAGCGGGAACGGGACCTTGAGACGTTCTTGCCTGTTGTGCCCGACCATTCCGCAGATCCGGAAGCGAGCCTGCGGCTCCGTCGTGTCCTGACGTACCTGACGCCTGCTGAACGCGTGGCTGTTCTCGTGCGGGGGTTCGGGGCGACATACGAAGAACTGGGGGTGGTTCTGGGGCTCTCGGGGCGTGGCGCGCACCACCGTTATGCAAGGGTGGTTCAGAAGATCAGGCAGCAGGATGAGCGGGATCCAGAGATGGCCCTTCGACAGGGGCTCCAGCAGCTGCCGGGCATCAGCGACGAAGCGGTAGAGCAGCTCCTCACCGATTTGGATCGTGATCTCAAGAAGGCGGGGTGCGCTGGGGGCCTGGCTGCACGATGAGGACGGTCCTCACCGTCGACCCGGGCGCAGACAGCGGGGTCGCCCTGGTTTGTGATGACCCCGTAGAACGGCAAGCCCTGGGGCGCCTGCTGGGTTCCTGGCGTGTCTATGGGCGACGCTATCGGGTCTGGCTCCATCGGGCGAATGCTGCCGTCGAAGAGGCGCTCGAGTGCTGCGAAGATGTTGGCGTGACGATCGATGACTTCGCGATCGAGGTGCCCCCTTCGACGGCGAAGAGGAGCAGTCTGAAGGGCGATCGCCGGGGGATGAAGAGCTGGTTGGGCCTGGGGCAGCGCATCGGCGCATGGCAGGCGGTCGGCCATCGTTATGGACTGGACGCGCGGATGGTGCCCGTTGGGGTGTGGACTGCGGCCCTTGGGCCTGTGGGCGTGCGCTCAAAGAAGGTCGAAGGGGGGAAGCACAGGATCCTTGAAGCCCTGCGTCTGGTCCCTGGTGTCCCGATGATCGAACGCGTCGACGTCGCCGAAGCGGCCCTGCTTGGGTTGGCCGTGGCGAGGAGGATCGCGTGAGCGCCCGCCGTGCCAGACAGGGGAACCTGTTCGTCGACGAGGCGCAGGCACATAGGGCGCGACGGTATGTCCGCTATGCGGTGGGCGTCGCGCGACCGAGGACCGTCCTGGACGCCGCGAAGCTGGTGCACAGGTGGTGTGTGAAGTGGCGGGATCGACTGCCAAATGATCGGTCCCAAAAAGCGCTCGATGCACGCGCAACGCTGGCCCTTCGTAGTCGGCAGCCGGCAGCCTTTGAGGAGCTTGTCACCGAGGTCTGGGCCGAGGTGATGAAGCCCCGGAAGGCGGGCAAGAGGTGAGCTGGATCGACGACGTCGAGTCAACCCTCCTTCCCCAACTCGCCACCGAGCTGGGTTTTCACGTGCGTGGCTCACACCATGCGGGGCACATCAGCCCTTGCCCGGCCTGCAACGAAGAGCGCCGCGGATCACAGGACAAGCGCGGGCCGGTGGGCTACGTCGGTCAAAAGTGGCGGTGCCACCGATGCAAGGCGCAGGGTGGCCCGCTTCGGATGGCGGCCTACCACTTCCTCGGCGATGTGCCGGGGAAGGGGGATGAGCGCTGGAAGGAACTGCGGGAGCAGCTCGGCGTCGAATCCCCGAAGAGTCTCCGCCCCAACACCACACCACTCCCACCGCCGCCCCCAGCTCCGCGGCCGAACGCTGACCAGGTGGTCCGTCTGTGGCGGTCGTCGGTGTCTGCAGATGAGGATCGAGAGGTCCGGAGCTGGCTGCGGCGACGCGGCCTCGATCCGGGCGCGGTCGCTCACCTCGATCTCGCCCGCGCCCTGCCTGTCGACGGACGGCTCCCCCCGTGGGCGTACTGCGGCCGGATGGCGTGGCACGCACGCCCCCCGGACGGGTGGAGCTGGCGACTCATTCTCCGCGCGGTCAGTCCCCACGGCCATACGCTGAGTCTTCGGGCCCGGGCGATCGCTCGGGACACTCCACCCCGCTGGAAGTCCCTCGCCGCTGCGGCGGGGCCGGGCTCGGCCGGTGGACTCGTCTACGCCAACCCGGCCGCGCGTAGGATGCTGGTCCGGGGGCGCATCGGTCCACCACAGCATGTGGTGATCGTCGAAGGGGAGCCGGACTGGTTGACCTGGTCGACGCAACGAGGCGCACTGTCAGGCGGGCTGTGCGTCATTGGCCTGTGGTCGGGTTCATGGAATCCCGACTTTTCCCGCCGCATTCCCGAGGGCTCTACGGTCTATCTCCGGACCCATCCTGATGACGCAGGGCACGCCTATGCCGCACGCGTCGCGGAGACCCTCGCCCTCCGCCAGATCTCCTTGTTGAGGTTGCGATGCTCGATGAAAACGACAAACTCCTCGCCGGGGTCCTCCCCGACGATCCAGCCGACGGCTGCGAGCCCTACAGATTCGGTGGCGTAGCGTCGGATACCGACACCGGCACCAGCCCGGGCCCGGGCGCGGAAGCCCTGGACGGTCTGCGGATGCTGGTTGCCTTCATCCAGGGCGCGGCGAGCACCCAGATCGCCAAGATGATGGTCGCCGAGCTGCTCGCCCATGAACCGTCCATGGTCCGGCTCGCCGAGTTGTACATGAAGAAGCAGGAGCAGGTCGACGGACTCCTGGCGCCGGCGGCGGTGTCCGGCCGGGGGATGAAGGGGGCGATCGCCCAGCTCCAGGCCTCCCTGAAGCGCCGGGCGAAGGCGCTTCGGATCGAGCGACGGTCCATCGATCCGGACGATCCGGTCATCAACGGCTACCGGCTCACCGACCTCGGCAACGCGCGGCGAATGCTGGATCAGCGGGGCGAGGACCTTCGGTTCTGCGTCGGCGATGGGAAGTGGTACGTCTGGGATCGGCACCGCTGGCGGCGGGACGACCTGGGGGAGATCAACCAGATCGCGAAGTGCGTCGCGGCGTCAATCCAGGGGGACGCCGATCGGTTCCTCGAAGAGCATGGGCCCCGCCTCTTCGGTGATGACGAGAAGGTCCATCAGGCGATGCTCAGTCATGCGAAGCGCGCTGAGAACACGGCGCCGCTCCGGGACTTCTTGACCCGGGCAGCGACGGAGCCCGGGGTCGGGGTCCGGATGACCGACTTTGACCCCGACCCCTGGGTCCTCGGCGTGGAAAACGGCGTCGTCGACCTGCGGACCGGGCAGCTCCGTCCGGCGCGGCGTTCCGAGATGGTGAGCAAGCAGGTCCTCGCCCCCTACAACCCCCGGGCCCGTGCGCCGACCTGGGAGCGGTTCCTCGACCAGGTCATGGACGGGGATCGGGAGATGGTTCGGTTTTTACAGCGGGCGCTCGGCTACACCATCACCGGCCGGGCGACCGAACAGGTGCTGTTCATCCTGTACGGGGAGGGCAGCAACGGGAAGGGGACGATGATCGAGACCGTCCGCGAGCTGCTTGGGGACTATGCCCGGAGCACACCCGCGACGATGCTCATGGAGCAGCGGTTCGAGGGGATCCCCAACGACGTCGCGCGCCTGGTCGGGGCCCGGATGGTCACCGCTTCGGAGACGGACAAGAACAAGCGTCTCGCCGAAGGGAAGGTCAAGCAGCTCACCGGTGGCGACACCCTCGCCGCGCGGTTCATGCACAAGGAATACTTCGAGTTCAAGCCGCAGTTCTCCCTCTGGCTGCTGACCAACAACAAGCCCGTCATCCGCGGCACCGACTATGCCATCTGGCGACGACTGCGCCTGGTGCCCTTCAACATCATCTTCAAGGACGAGGACAAGGATCCGGACCTTCCCGACAAGCTGCGGGCGGAGCGTCCGGGGATCCTTCGGTGGCTGGTCGAGGGCTGCCTCGAATGGCAACGCCAGGGGTTGAACGAGCCCGAGCAGGTCAAGGCAGCGACGCGGGAATACCAGACCGAAAGCGACCAGGTCGGCCGGTTTCTGGACGATCGGTGTGAACTCGATCCGGTCGCCCGGTGCCCCTCGGCTGTTGTTTACGCCGAATACAAGCGCTGGTGCGAGAAGAACGGCGAGTACTCAGGGACGAAGCGGTCTCTCAGCAATCGTCTCGGTGAATTGGGGTTCAAACCCTTCAGGACGAAGACGCTCCGCGGCTTCCAAGGTCTCCGCGTCATCATGGACACACCGCCCATGAGCGAACGTTGGTGAGGTGTCGCATAGTCGGCGAAGCCGTCGTTGTGTAAAGACCTATGCTACTAAGCCGACTGGCCGGGGGCTCCTAAGAGAGTCTCCGGCTTTTCTTGTTGGGTGACGCATCGTGACGGAGAGTGACGCATCGCCACACCCAAGCGTCACCCTCGAAGCGCCGATCAGGAGCACATTTTTGCTCCATGTAGACGCAGGTGACGCAGAAATCACAGGTAACGCGTGTAGAGGTAGATATTTTCAAAAACCCCAGAAAGGAAAACAATTAATTTTACCCTCTATATAAAAAAGGTCTGCGTCACCTGTCATCAGCGTCACCATGCAGCAACGTTGCCGACCCCAACGTGATTATATGGGTGACGGACTCAACATTTACAGTGTCATCCAGCGTCACCACTGCGTCACCTGTACACCTCAGCAGGTGGAAACGGTTTCCACCCATCGCCTAAGACCCCGACCTGACGGTGCAAGAATGCACCGTTGCGCGACTGCACCGGTCTCGGTAACGTACCTGTATTGGCCAGGAGTGAGAGGATGCAGTGGGACGCCAACGGGTTCGTGGTTCGTTTGCGTGCGATTCACGCCAAACGCCAGATCCCAACGGATCGTCTTGCCCGTTTCGCGGGTGTCGATCGGCAGACGCTGAGACGGCACCTCAAGGGCGATACAAAGCGGGGCCCGACCTTGGCGACCATCAGCGCGTATGCGAAGGCGCTGGACTGCTCTGCATCCTGGCTGGCGTGGGGAGAAGGTGAGATGATCCCAAAGAAGGCGGCATGAAATGAGTCAGGTGCACCAAGATGAAGCCCAGATCGGGCCATCAACCAAGAACACCGGCGCGGAGCATATGAAGCGCTGGATGGCGATCATGGTCATCGGCGTCGATGTCGCCCTCCGCCTGGGGATGGACCCGAAGTTCGGGATCCTCTGGCAGCCGGCCTATCAGCCACACCCCTTC
>JBCBLB010000827.1:0-3882 GCA_038520555.1 Myxococcota bacterium
CGATCGTCTTCGAAGCCCAGCTGTCCGACGCCGAAGAGAGCGCTGAGGCCCTCAACGTCACCGTGACCTCCAACGTCCAGTCTGGCACCATCCTCGAAGGGGCGCCGTCCTCTGCGGGCCAGTTCAGCGGCGCCAGCGTCCTGGATCCGGGCGATCACCTGCTCACCTTCACGGCAACGGATTCTTATGGGCGAACCGCACAGGATACGGTCTCATTGGAGATTTATGCCCACGCTCCGCCCGATATCGATTCAGTGACCATCACGCCGACCCCCGCGGACACCGCTGCGGATCTGATCGCCACTGTGAATGGCTGGCAGGATCCGGACAACAGCACGCCCCGCAACCGCTATCGCTGGTTTAAAGAGGACGAAAGCGGTGACATGGTCGAAGACATCAATGAGACAACGGCGACCTATCCGTCTGGCAAGACCACCCGGGGCGACCGCTACCAGGTTGAGGTGACGCCGTTCAACGAATACGGCGATGGGCCGACGCTGCGCAGCGGCACGGTCGACATCATCAACTCGCTGCCGACGGCGCCGCTGGTCCTGGTCGATCCTTCGGCGCCAGAGATCACCGAGAGCCTGGTCTGCTTCGCCAGCGACAGCCAGGACGCAGACAACGACACGGTCACCTATACCTATTCGTGGCTGGTCAACGGCGCCGACGCCGGCATCCTCAGCAACGTGGTGAGCCCCGAGCAGACCGCGCTGGGAGACGTCTGGGAGTGCGTGGTGACCCCCAACGATGGCATCGCCGACGGCCCGTCTTCTTCAGATGTGGTGACCATCCGCGACACGGTCGCGCCGGACGCGCCCCAGCTTGATCGGCCCACCGCCTACCGGAACGAAGCCGACGTGACCCTGACCGGGACCTGTGAGCCGGGCTGCGTGCTGACCATGTACTGCCAGGACGACGACATCACCTGGACCGACACGTTCGACTGCCCGGGAGGCGGTGCGTTTTCGTATGAGACCGCCCTGACCGCTGGCAACACCACGTCCTGCGCCGCGGAGTGTGAGGACGAAGCCGGTAACGTCTCCGATCTGTCGTCGAGCGTCCAGACTGAAGTCTGCGACCCCGGCGACGAATATGAAGACGATGGGGACTACGGCGACAACGGCGACAACGCCATCGCCGAGTGGTCAGCCATCGAGGATGACGGCGATCTGACGGACACGATCACCATCGAAGCCAACATCCTCTCTGATGATGAAGAGGACTGGTACCTGATCTCCGCATCGGATGATGTCAGCGAGGATCGCAGCGAAGGCATCGACTACTTCCGCTTCGCGGTGGACATGGTCGACGGCGTCTCGACCTATGAGATGTTTGTCTATACCGGCAGCCCCGACGCCGCCGATCGGGAATGCTCGACCGGAGCGACCGAATACAGCGACTTCCAGGAAGACAAGGTGCACAGCCTCTCGGAGACGCGCGCCTGTGCCGATGGCTCGGCGATCAACAATCAGTGTGAAGACAACAGCGAAGACTACTACATCCAGATCGTCCGACTGAGCGACACTGTCAGCTCCTGTCAGGGCTACGAGCTGGAGATCACCAACGGAGTGTGGGAATGAGCACGCGCCGCGACCTCCTGAAGAACCTCGGCTTGTCGGCAGCGGCCGCCACCACCGCGCCGCTGGCGATCGATCCGGCCCTGCGGCGACAGGCCGCGGGCGCGCTTCTGTCGATGACCGACTCCGCCGCCGGCATCGCCGGCGTACCCGCCTGGATGAAGCCCGCCTTCGCTGGCGCCCAGCGCGGGCACCTGGGCCTGGGCTGGTTCATCGTTCGGATGTCTGCGGTCCAGCGGGGCGCCATGGTGCTGTCTCTGGGCCACGAAGACGGACGGCTGGCACGGGTCCACCTGTGCGCACACGACGGCGAACCGCGCGGGCTGGCCCACACCGCCCTGCTCGACTTCATCCTGATGGATGGCGGACAGGGCGACCGCCCCACCGAAGAAGATCTCGGCCGGGTCCTCGTCTCTCTGGCCAACCGGCTACGGGAACATGAACTCGACAGCGCGCTGAACCTGCTTGAGCTGGCCACGCTCGAGACCCACGGTCAGCGCGTGACGCGCTATGGACCGGAGACCCTTGTATGAGCGAGCCTGCGCTCGAAGAGCTGAGCTACCTGGACGATGGGCGCCGGGTCAGCTTCACGTTGGATGAGACGATCTATCCGTTAGACGCCATCTATGGTGCTGCATACCTGTTCGTCGATCGCTGCTTTCTGTTCTTGACCCGCCCCGCCGACAAGCAGGTCGAGGTCCGGCTCAAGCCTCAATCCGACCCCCAGGGCGGTGAACTGGAAGCCCTCGCCGGCGCCTTCGCCAACGAGCTGCTCAACCAGGTGGTCCGGATGCGGGTCGGCGAATCCACCGCCAAGATCCGCGAATACTATATGGCCCGTGCGTTCTTCTCGACCCCTGCCCAGGCGAGCATCGATCAGCTGCTCGCCGAGCTGGACGAGGAAGAGATGGAAGAAGACGATCTGGAGATCGCGGTCCCCTGGGAGGACGCCGGTGATGAGTGAGCGCCTGACGTTCTCCCGATCGCTGTATCGGCCGGACGCGGTCCGGGCCGCCGCAGACGCCTATGCGACGCTGGCGACGTTCACCCTGGAAGACCTGGACAGCGATGAGATGATCGTCCAGGTCACCGAACCTCATCCTGAATACGCGGCGACCCTCGCCGACGCCTTCCGCAACCATGTGCTGTTTGAGACCATCCAGCTGCATCGGGCGGAAAATGGGGAGCGCCTGTGATCACCCGACGCACCCTGGCCCTGCCCAAACCCGCCCTCGCTGCGGAGACCCTCGGATATTTCCGTTATGGCCGGCTCCGGCCCGGGCGGACCGTCCTGACCAACGACGCCGGCGAGTGGGAGGTCCTCTCAGATGAAGACTTCCACGCCATGCTCGCCGGGCAGCTGTCCGAGGACCATCCGCGATTTGGCGCGCTGACCGAGAAGGGCTTCCTCCGCCAGGACCTCGACGCCGATGCCATGGCTGCCCGGATTCGTCGAAAGAAGCGGTTTCTGGGACAAGGGCCCCATCTGCACATCATCATCGCCACCCTGCGGTGCAACCAGAGCTGCAAGTACTGCCATGCCTCGCGGACCGACATGGACCGTGTCGACACCGACATGTCCATTGAGACCGCCCGTGGCGCCGTCGACCTCGCCATGCAGAGCCCCTCGCCCTACATCAACTTCGAGTTCACCGGCGGCGAACCCACCGTCAATATGCCGGTCATCAAGTTCATCATCGAGTACAGCCGCGAGAAGAACCGCTACGAGTCCAAGACCCTCGACCACTCCATCGTCACGAACATGACGTATATGACCGAAGAGACGGCCGAGTACCTGATCGAGAACAACGTCTGGGTGTGCACCAGCCTGGACGGCCCCGAAGACCTGCACAACTGGAACCGCGCGTGGCGCAAAGGCGGCAACGCCTACCAGTCGGTGCTCCGCTGGATCCAGTACTTCAACCGCCGCTACGTCGAGCTGGGCCACGACCCCGAGCTGTACCACGTCGACGCCTTGATGACCACGACCCGTAAGACGCTCGACGGCTGGAAGTCTCTGGTCGATCTCTACGTCGAGCTGGGCATCCGAAACATCCACATCCGGCCGCTCAACCCGTTCGGCTTCGCCCAGAAGACCTGGCGAATCATCGGCTACACCATGGAAGAGTACCTCGCCTTCTATGAACAGGTGCTCGACTACATCCTGGAGCTCAACCGTCAGGGCGTCCAGATCATGGAAGGCACCGCGGCCACCTTCCTCAAGAAAATCCTCACCCCCGATGACCCCAATTTCGTCGACATCCGCTCGCCGATCGGCTCGGGGACCGGACAGATCGCCTAC
>JBCBLB010000347.1:0-10249 GCA_038520555.1 Myxococcota bacterium
AACATATTTTATTCTACATTATTTGTAGTTGATGAGCTTACTCTGATTCTTTGTTCGACATTAAGTATTGGGAGTTGATTTCATCGCCAGGCGATCGTGTCTGGGCTATGCGGACTTCTGCGGGGTCTCGATGCTGTCCAGGCTCATCGAGAACAGTTCTGCCTTGAGGGGCTTCTTGAAGACCCATGTCGCGCCTGCGTCCCGGAGCCTGCGGTGCGCGACGACGTCGTGTGAGGCGGTGAGGAAGAAGATGGGGATGGCGCCGAACTGATCCTGAACCGCGACGAGGAGCTCGAATCCGTTCATTCCGGGCATGTTGAGGTCGGCGATGATGAGGTCGGGCCGGTCCGTTCGGATCAGGTCGAGGGCCACGAGCGCGTCTTGTGCGAGCGTGACATCGGTGAAGCCGAGCTCGTTCAGGGTCCGTCGGGTCATGACCAGGGTGCTGCGGCTGTCATCGACCAGCAGGATCTTCACGGCGTTCCCTCCGCGGTGGCTTGTGCCACCGTTGTGTGTTGATCAGAGATCCATACATTGAACGAGCCGCCGTCCACAGTGAACCACGCCTGACAGAGGATCGGGCCGTGGGAAGGGACGGGGGTGTCGTGATGGATTGTGGAGACGGTCGGGGCGGTGAGCATGGTCTCCTGGTGGAAATACTGCTGCAGGTAGCCGCCGATGAGGTTGATGACCTCCCCCAGGCAGTCGCGGATATCGTCTTCGCTGACGGCTCCAGCGTCCAGCGCGAAGATCTTCTGGGTGGTGCGGTGTGCTGCGCCGCGTTCACAGAAGAGCCCGATGTGGTGGCGGCTCAAGCTGTTGACGATCTCCAGACCGCTGATGAACCCCTCTTCGGCGATGTCATGTTCGCCGCTGAGGGGGGTCGGGGTCTCTCCGATGAGTTCCCCACAGACCTTCAGGGTGGTGTGAACGAGATGCCGCTCAGAAAACCGTGAAACCATGATGCGCCTCTGCATCCGCCGAACTCCTGCGTGAGGTGAGTTCACGCCCGGAGTTGTTCGGTGGTTGGCGCGGGTAACTTAAAGCCAATTTTCCTGGATGGTGTATGGCAAGCCGTTGAACGGCTGAATCTGTGGGTGCATTTTCACGGCGTCGCCCCGATACCTGATGTATCTCCAGGAGCAGGGGTTGGTGCAAGACCCATTGAGTCCGCCGGACCGGTCGATCCAGGATGCGGCGGAGCTGACCCGGCAGATCCGCCAACGCCCTGCGCGGTGATCGGGAGCGGGCCCTGGAGGCGGGGATGAGCGACTATCTCACCAAGCCGCTTCAGCCAGAGGCGCTCCAGCTGGTCCTCGCGCGGTTGTGTGCTGGGACGTCCGCTGCATGAAGCCTCAGAGGCGCACGGCGCCGGCTCCCAGCCGCTTGAGCGTGCGGTAGTGGGAGCCGATCGCGGTCAGGAGCGTAGGTTGCTCATGGTAGGGGTAACCATGCTTTTGGGCTACCTCCTTCACGATCGGGCGCAGGGCGGGGTAGTGAACGCTGCAGATCCGGGGGAACAGGTGGTGCTCGACCTGGAAGTTCAAACAACCCAGCGACCAGGTCAGCCACCGGTTGGTGCATGCGAAGTTGGCGGTGGTCTGGAGCTGGTGAACCATCCAGCTCTCTGCCATCACTTCGTCTCCTTCAGAGACGAAGTGCTCTGGGCCCTCGACGACGTGGGCGAGCTGGAAGACCAGCGTCATGATCGTGCCCGTCGTCAGGTGTAAGGTCAAAAAACCAACCAGAAACTGCCAGATGGTGATGTCCAGGATCAACAGCGGCAGCAGGATGAAGTTGACGTAGTACAGCGCCTTCATCCCGATCTCGAAGGCGACCCGGCGGCGGCTGTGGGTGATCTGGCGGTAGGGACCCATCTCGGCCCGTGACAGGTTCTTGTAGTCCTTGACAAAGATCCACTGCAGGCTGGCGAGGCTGTAGGCGGCGAAGGCATAGAACTGCTGGTATCGGTGAAACCAGTAGTGCTTCGCGCCCGGCGTCAGGCGCAGCAGGGTGGACGCTTCCAGGTCTACGTCCGCGCCGTGGATGTTGGTAAAGGTGTGGTGCATCTGGTTGTGGCGGAGCTTCCACAGGTGGCTGCTGCCCCCCAACAGGTCCAGGACGTATCCCATCGCTGCGTTGAGCCGGGGGTGGGAGGAGTAGGCGCCGTGGAGAGCGTCATGCATCACCCCGAAGCCGAACCCGGCGATCCCCGCGCCGGTCAAAAAGCTGAACAACCACATCCACCCAAGCGAGAATTGGCCGCTCATCAGCAGGCCGTAGGGGACGAAGACCAGCGACAGCATCACGACCGTCTTCACCGCCACCTCACCGGTTCCCTTTTTCGATAGCCCGTTCTCTTCAAAGTACTGGTCGACTCGTGACTTGAGTTCGTTGGTGAACGCGCGTGAGCGCTTGTTGGAGAATCGAATACCGATAGACTTCAACGTCGTTTCTCGCCAGGGTAGACCACTCATCGAACACAGCAGCAGGTGCCCACACCGAACTCATGAGGAATTCAGAATGCAGCATGGTTTTTCGATGAAGGATAGTGATGGGTAGATGAGCTTGAACTCATACAGGAGGCGCTGAGAAAACACAAACGGTACGGTCCGGGCTCCTCAGACATAGCCAAGACACCGCGCCCATCCTCTTCCGTCACCTCTCCCTGAAAAGATTCTGCATTTACTCAGATACGTAACATTAAACCATGTGTATCATCGCTTTGCGTCAGCGGGCCTTCCGAGCAGCACACGCAACACGTCGCTCAACGACGGGGAGCGCTTCAGCCGCTGCACCAGCATCTTCAGAGAGAAGAAGTGGACCGTCCAGGGATGTTGACTGGTCTGCGGCGTAACAAGTCCATAATCGACCGGAATATTCTCCGCCGAGTACGTGCCGAACAGCCGATCCCACACCATCAAGATGCCCCCATAGTTCCGATCCAGGTATTCCGGGTTGCGAGCATGGTGGACCCGGTGGTTCGAGGGCGTGTTCAACCACCCATCCAGCATGGGGAGACGGTCGATCAGCTCCGTATGGATCCACTGCTGCCAACCCAGAACCACCCCGTAACAGCCCAGGATCAGCAGCGGGTGAAGGCCCAACAGCGCCAGCGGAAAGTACAGAACCACCGAGACGATGTCGACGAACGAGATCCGGGCCGCGATGCTCTGGTCGAAGTGATCGGCGGAGTGGTGGACGGAATGGTACGCCGACCACATCACATTGACCTCATGACTCAGTCGATGATCCCAGTAGTAGACGAAGTCGACGGCCAACAACGCCAACGCGGCGGTCGCCCAGGTCGTCGGGATGGGCCAGGGGGCCAACGCGTGGACCGCGAAGAACAACGTCACCAGGACCCTGCCAAGCACAACCTGGACCGCAGTCGCAGGAAGGAGGGTGAACAGACTCGTCAGAATGCCCCCCAACCGCCGCACAGTCAGCTGCCCTGAGCGGTACAGCGATGCCAGCTCGACGATGAAGATCGGGGCGCCGACCAGCACCAAAAGCCCACCCAATAACTCCAGACTGTCAATCACGACCGGGTTCCCGTTGACGAGAAGGGGAAGATCTGTCGGTGGGTTCATGTTGGTCTCCTTTAATAGAGTGATCGTTCGCTCTATTTAAGATCAGGTTAACGGATTTTTGCCGCTGTTCCCTTTCAACGAGGAGATTTTCATGGCTCGCACTCGCGATGAGGCTGTGTTTGCTTCGAAGCAGGCCGAGATTCGCCGCGCCGCGGAGGCGCTCTTTTCGATCAACGGGTTTCACAACACGGGCATCGCGGCCATCTGCAAGGCGGTTGGGATGAGTCCGGGTACGTTGTACCGGTATTATGGGTCCAAAGACGACATCATCCGCGCCATTGTGGAAGAAGATCAGTTGTCTGCGGTCGCGTTGTTCGATCAGCTGGGTGAGCAGGAGGATTTTCATGAGGGTCTGATCGATGCCCTGCTTGTTGCGGTTGGCACGGTTTCACAGCCCGACTACGCCAGCATTTTCCTTGAGGTCGCCGCCGAGGGATCCAGAAACCCTCAGATTGGCGCGCTTTTGGAGCGCTCTCGCCGTGCGCTCGTCGATCGGCTCGCCGCTTCGATTGTGCAGGCCATGGACCGTGGCCAGGTCCCGGATGGCATCGACGCGGAGATGGTGTCGCATCTCCTCATCGCGATCCCAGATGGTCTTGCGGGCTCGGGTTCGCCGCCCGATCCTGGCGCGGCGCGGTTGCGGGCGGTCTTGAGGGGGCTGGTTCACGGTGTATTGGGCCGCCGATGAACCCGGCCCGTTGTAATGTTTGTGGAAAGGGTGGGCCCTCTTGTGGATGAGACGCCGAGCCGTCTTCAAGAAGGGGAGGCGGTCCTCCGCTTCATCTTCCCACTCTCTGTACCGCGGACGGCCACCACTCTGCCTGGTGCCATCGATGTCACGCTTTGCCGCCTCCCCCGGGAAGCTGAGCCCGGTTCACCTGCCCTGAACCGGCGGTTTCTCTGCCCCTCGGCTCTCCCCGGAGCCGGGGGGCTCTTCCGGGACTCGCGGACGGTCCGCAGAGATGGGCTATGCTCTGGATGCTGGGCGCGCGCGAGGGAGGAAGGGGTGTCGTTTGTGGTCTTCAGCTGCCGCAGCTGCGGCGCCGGGATCGAGGTGCAGCCCGACAACCTGCTCACCATCTGCGGACACTGCGGCCACATCTACCCCGCTCAGGACATCGGCGACGTCCCCGTTCATATTGTGCCCTCTGTGGATGAAGCGACCATCCTCCAGGCGGTCAAGGATCGGATGGCCGCCGATCGAGAGATGAAGCACGTCTCTATCCAGATCGAGCGGGCGGACGGGGTCTATGTGCCCTTCTATATCAACCGTGCCCGGGTTGAGGGCTCCTGGGCGGGCTACCTGACGAAGGACAAGCGGCGGGTCAACCGCTCGGGCTCCATTGATCACACCGGCGACTTCCCGGTCCTCGGCCGCAAGCACGCCCATGAGTTCGGGCTGACCATGTTGGGGAAGGTGCTGTTCGCGCATCGCCCGGTTCCGTTCGCGGATGTGACCTGGACGTCGGTGGCGATGCCGGTGCTGTCCGTGGAGCTGGGCGAAGGGCAGGTGGATCAGGTCGTCCGGGACGATTTGATCGATCGGCTGGGCGATGCCGTCAAGTCGGACAACGGCCTCACGGCGATCACGGACTTCGTGGTAGAGCCGACGATCGAGAGCCGCTTCTTGCTGCTGTTTCCGTTGTGGACGGTGCTGTATCGGGTCCAGGGAGGCAGCTACCGGGTGGCGGTGAGCGGCGGTGGAGCCGAGATCCTCGCGGCGATGGAGCCGACGTTCTTCAGGCGCCGGCTGTGGGGGTTGGTGCTCGGCATCGGGGCAACCTACGGCGTGGGGGCGCTGGTCTTCATCACCTTTTTGGTGTTGCCCGCCATCGATGGAGAAGACAGCGCCGGCGCGCTCGTGGCGCTCGGCGGGGCGATCGTGGTGTGCATGTTCTTCTCCTGGCGGACCGCGAAGCGCCTGACAGAGAGCGTCAACATCGAGTATCTGGAGGGCTGACCCATGAGCTGCGCCTGCGGTGCGCCGACGACGTTCGAGGACGCGACCTGCGCGCAATGCGGTCGGCATAACTTCACCTGCCCCAGCTGCGGCGGTGGGATCTCGTCCGCGCCGGAGGCAGTGGTGCTGGCCTGCCCGTACTGCGACGCGCCGCTCCAGAGCGAAGACGACGATGGGCAGCCGTCATACTTCCCGGTCAACTTCAGCGCGGGTGAGACCGAGGCGCGGCTGCTGCGGTTTCTGCTCAACCGCTTTGGGATTCCAGGGGACTTCCAGAAGAAGTGGTCGTTGGAGTCATGCGCCCTTGTCTATCTGCCCGTCCATTTGTTCCATGTGACCGCCCGGTTCAACGCCTCTATCATCGAGACCGATACCCACGCGGTGATCCGGGCGCCGGGGCTGTGGTACCACAAGGCGCTCCAGCGCTACCCGTTCGCCATGCGGGTCAAGCAGCGGGTCGATCCGACACAGATCAAGGCGCAGGTCTACCCGCTGAAGCTCACGGACCAGCAGGCCACGGCCCAGGCGCAGGCCTTTGGCCGTGCGCTGCTCTCTCGGGACAAGAAGCGGTTCAGCGGGATGAAGGCCACCGACCAGGGCATCGTGGCCGAAGACGCCGGACAGGTGTTTTACCCGTTGTATGAGGTAAAGTATCGCTACAGTGGGCGGACCTATAAGTGTGTTGTGGATGCCGCCAACGGGGTGGTCTGCCACGCAGACCACCCGATGAGCTTCCAGCGGCGCGCCCAGGTCCTGGCCGCCGGTGGGATCTTCTTCGGCGTCACGGCGTTCGGGGCGCTGCTGCTGATGGTCGTCCCGCTGTTCATGGGGGACAACGGATTCATCGTTGTCGGCGCGGTCCTGGGAGGGGCGGCGATGCTGTTGACCAGCCTGTTGTCCAGCGCCCGCATCCTGTGGAGCGCCTTCCAGCGGCATCGCAGCCAGGAAGAGGTCGACGCCGATAAACGAGAGCTGGAGCTGCCCGATCTCACCCGGAAGATGGACGTCCCCCAGCGGAAGCGTCTCGCCGGCGGATGACGGCGTGATACCGTGAGCCGATGAGGCTGAGCCGTGCGGCGTCGAGGAGGTACCATTGCTTCATCTGATCGGGTCCATCGTGGTCTTCTCTGCCTGTCGCGCCCCGTCCGCGCCGATCCCGTCCGCGCCGATCCCGTCCGCGCCGGTGGACGATGCATCGTCCTCGCTTGAGGAGGTGGCGACGACGACCGCCCAGATCCTGTCCCGCAAATCGGCGGGCGCGTTAACGACGTCAAATCCGCTCACGGTCCATCTTCGGCACTCGCTCGCAGAGGACGGTGACCCAGAGGGGATCGAGGCGCAGGTGTTGGACGATGCGGCGGCGGTGTCGGCATGGCTGGCGTCGTTTCGGCAGCTCCAGGCCTGCCCGGCAGACTTCAGCGAGCCGCCAGCGGGCACCTGTCGGTGGCTGAACGGCCTATCGGTGGTGGGAGCGCCGCAGTGTGACGATGCCGGCTGCTGTCGGTTCCGTCCAGACGGCAGCGATGTCATCCCCCTTCTGCACAACACGGTGTTCCTCGATCGGCTCTGCTTTTTCGATGGGGCGCTGGCGCGGATCGACCTGCTCGACGGTGACTGACGTCGTCGGAGATCGTCGCGGTGGCTGGGGGGCGGAAATAAAAAACGCGCCGCCCGGAGGCGGCGCGTGGAGGGGCAGGGTGCGCTACGGGTTGAGCCGTTCGTTCTCCATGTCTTCTTCGGTGAGCACCTTGATGGGCGTGACGACGCTGAGGTCGTCTTCCGACTTGTTCTGGTTCTTGCTCTGGTCCGGCGTCTTCTTGGCTTCCTCGTAGATCGCCTGGGTGGTCTTGATCGAGGGGTCGACGTATCTCTTCAGCTCATTCTGCTTCTCCTGCGAGTTGTCGAGCTGCTGCTTGAGCTGGGAGTTGTTCTTGTCGTTCTCATACTGCTGGCCGAGGTCGCCGGCTTCGAGGTCGCGCTTCGCGGTGAACATCTTGGAGACGCCGGTGAACATGGCGGACTCTGCGACCTTCAGCTGATCCTTCTTGAAGTTGTTCTCGTTGGTGACGATGTCCGAGATGGCGAGGTTGATCTGGCCTTCGGTGTAGTTGCTCAGCGCGGCCTGCGGGACCGAGAGGGCCTGACGCGCCCAGTCCTTCTGAATGTTGAACTGCTTCTCGATGCCGCCGAAGATCTCGCCGGACATCTTCTCGGAGAAGGCGCCCACGTACTTGCCGGCCGCGCCCTTGCCCCCTTCGGCAACCGCTTTGAGGATGCCTTCTCCGACGCCCTTCTCGTAGGTCTTTTCGTCCATCAGCGTCTTGCCGGTCGACGAGACGAACGCCTCGCCAGCCTGCAGGCCCAGCTCGATGGTCTTCGGCAGCTTGTAGGCGGCGATGACCTCGTCGCTGGCCGCGACGATGCCTTCGACCTTCTTGAGCTGGCTGATCTTGGCGGCCTTGGTGAGCTTGGACGCCAGGCCGGCGGTCGCCACCTCGACACCGAGCATCGCACCGTCTTTGGCCATCTCTTCCCAGCCGTAGCGGTCGCCCTTCAGCGCCGCCTTGGTGGCCATCGTGGTCAGGCCGCTGACCAGCGCGACCACCGCGGGCGCCGCCGCGCCCGCGGTCACGATCGACAAGAGCGCGCCGGCGGCGATGCCGGCGACGGTCGCGATGAGGTTGGTGTAGGCGTCAGTGGTCGCCTTATAGGTCGTCTCTGCGTCTTCCAGCGACTCGCCCTGGCCGCGGAACTCCCGCTGCTCCTCATAGGCGTTTTCATCGCCGCCGATGACGATGAGCATCCCGTTCTCATCGAAGGCGCGGTCTTCACCACCGCGATCTTCGATCATCTTGGACATCTGCTCGAAGTTGTAGTCCATCACCGTTCCGGCACCGCTGAGCAGGTCCCAGAAGTGATTGGTGGAGATCTTCGGCGCACCCGGCAGCATCAGCGCGCCGCCCATCGGGCCCATCGCCGCGGCGACCACTATGTTGAGGTCACCGGCCCCCGAGCCACGGGTGAAGTCGTAGCGGATCTTGGCGATCTCCCAGCGCTGCTTGTCGGTCGTGACCTTGCCGACCATCAGGATGCGCATCTTCTCCAGCTCGTCGCCGCTGAACTCGCTGAGCAGATCCGCCCGCGCGTCGGGGCGGGCCTTGAAGTAGGCGTCGATGTCTTTGCGGCTCGCGCCCTCCAGCGCGTTCTCGGCGGCCCACTCGTTGGTGCCCATGCCCAGAAAGCCGCTGCCATCCTTGGCGTAGTCGAACATCGTATCCGCGCTGCCCTGGCCGCCCTTTCGGGCCTCCTGCAGAAGCTTCGTCTCTTTTCGAGAGAACTCGTCCGATGAGCTCAGCTCACGCTTGACGGAGGTGCCATACTGCTTCTGGTGCACCTCATTGAGCTTGTTGCGCCACTCTTCATGCGATTCTTCGCGTTCCTGGTCGGTCTTGAACGCGGAGTTCTTGACGTTCCCGTTCTCGTCGAGGTGATCTTTCTTCAGGTTCTTGTAGGCCCGCTCGGAGTTGCCGCCGGTCTGAGACTCGTAGCGAATCCCGGCCGAGCGCCCCTCCATCGACGTGGAGCCGTAGGTCGACTGCTTGCGGACGAGATCCTTGAAGTCCTTGTTCAGCGAGCGGTCGTTGCTGACGCCCGACTTCTCCATCTGGTACGCCGCCATCGCGTTCATGCCGACGCCCATGGGGTTGACCACCGAAAGCGCCAGCGTGGTCTGCGCCACGTCCGTGAAGCCCGGGCCGCCTTCCTTATAGAGGTTGTCGCCCTGGAGCTTGTCCTTGGTCGCCCACTCGCCGAACCGCTGCTCGGCCACCGTGACGTTGCGCTCGGTGAGGTCGTCGTTGGTCGAGGTGATGACGTTGCCGTCCTTGTCCGTGGCCGTCTCCCCCATCTTCTTGGCCAGCTCTTCATCGACTTCCTTCTTGGTGAAGTCGATCTTGTCCATGCCGCCCTGCTGGTTGGCCAGCTCCTGGAGGACCGCGAACTGGACCAGGATCTCCCCGCGCTTGTCGGCGGGGATGCCTTCGATGGCGGTCCGCAGGGCGTCTTCGTTCTCGTCCCAGCGGGCATCGACGATCTTGTCGATGAGCTCGAGCGCCTCAGCGCGCGCCTTGTTGCCGGCGACCAGCGACTGCACGACCCGAAGGTTCAGATCGTCGCCCTTCAGATCCTGATACAGGGCTTTCTCTGCTTCTTCCCAGCCCGGCTGCTGCTTGACCGACTCCAGCTGCTCGGGGCTGAGGTCCTTGAGCATGTTCTTGATGGCGTCTTCGTCGGGGCCCCAGAAGCCGCTGCGGTGATAGGCCAGCTCAAGCTTGACCCCCTCACCGTCACGGTTGTCGAGGTACGCCTTGGCGATCTTGTATTCGGAGCGGGTCAGGTCGTTGTAGACGTCCGCATACAGGTCGCGGTTCTTCTTCCTGCGGTACACCAGCGCCAGCGCGTCGGCGCCGTAGGCGCCGATGCCCCGGAGCGCCGCGAAAAGCTTGGTCTCATCGGTACCGTTAAGCAAACCAGCGTCGAACATCGCCGCGTGGGCCCGGCTGGCGCGATCGATGAAGTCCTGGTCGAGCTTCGTATGGGCCGCCCTGAGGTTGGCGTCGATGTTCGTCAGCGCCGACGTGTCCAGCGCAGTGTGGGTCTCAAGCTTGACCACGAAGGCCCGGGCGTCATTCGACAT
>JBCBLB010000365.1:0-9774 GCA_038520555.1 Myxococcota bacterium
GGGCCGGTAGGCGAACAGGACCAGAAACCCCAGCCCCATCGTCAACAGCGCGATGCTGCTCACCGCGGTCACCAGCAGCAGCCGCTCCTGGCGACGCTCCATATGCTCTGGGAGGCCGATGAACACCGGGTATTGGATCCCGCCCCGCCGATACCGGTAGTTGGCCACCTGGACATGGACCTCCAGCAGCGTGTCAAAGGGGATCACGGTCAAACCGATCCGGCGGAGGTCCTCACGGGTCTCCTCCAGCGTATCGGTGAGCACACCCGCCTCTGGCAGCGGCACCCCATCGATCCAGGCCCGGGATGCGCCGGCGATGCTGTCAAACTCAAACCGCACCGGCGGCGCGTCTTCAGGGAGCAGGACGGTCATCCGGTATGTCCCACGACCGACCGGATTTTCCCAGCGGGACGGGACAAACAGCCATTCGGGATCCCGAAGGGGGCCTTGCTCGGGATCAAAGAGCACATCTGGATAGAACCGCCACTCCCCCTCCAGCTCCAGGATCGGCTCCGCCTCGAACGACCAGTCTCGCAGGTCGAGCACGCCACTCTCGACGGTCTTCTTCGTGGTCGATTGGCATCCAGTGGTCAGCGCCAACGCGGCGAGCAGCGCGATCCGTTGAGGCAACACAGCAGCCCGCTCCGGGATGAGGCTGGCCCATTATGCCATGCCACCACCGATGTGCTCCCAACGCCAGCCCATAGCCCGGCTGCTTTCTGGGCTGTATGGTGAGGGGAGCTTCGGCGGCATCATCCCAAAACGCCGCAGTCACTGCCCAACAATCGAGATGTCACCGGCGCCGCTGGAGATGATGATGACGCTGTCGGCCTGACTATCGCGGTTGATGTTGTTGATATCGACGTCACCTGCGCCAGAGCTTGCATCGACCCGGTAGTCGCCTGCGGGGACGGTCAGGTCAACGTCGCCAGCGCCCGAATCGAGCTCGACGCGGTTGACGACATCGACGATCCCCAGGTCGACGCTGCCGCTGCCGGTGACGGCGATGATGTCTGGGCTCTTCAACCCGCGACCGTCGATGTCACCGGCGCCGGTGTCGATATCGATGACGCCGTTCAGCCCCTCAAGAGAGACATCGCCCGCGCCAGTGACCAGCGAAGCGGCGACGTCGGCGGGGACGGTGACGGTGTGGTCTGCACTGCAGATGAGTTGCCCAGAGCGACACTCCAGCTCGATGTTGAGGACACCATTGTCGACCCAGACCACTGCACGGGGCTCGTCGCCGGACCACTCGATCTCCCGGAAGACCTCTGCAGCGGCGACGTCGCCACCCGTAATGAACAGGTCTCCAGCGTTGACATCTGCGCGGATGTCCGTGATCGGCTCATCGAAGGTGAAGGTCTGCGCGTCGGTCTGCCCCTCGACGATGCATCCACTGAAAAGCAGGCCGAACGCGGGGATCAAAATACGGTGGGTCATGGGGATTCTCCGTCTTGGGTGTCTGCTGGTGAGACACCGCTTGAGGAGAGAGCTGTCACCCGATTGAAGATTTTGGGACCATACAACCGTTCGCATCGATGACCACGTGAATGGTGTTCAAACCCGGTTGGAATTCCATTGATTACAGCAATTGACAGATATCGACATTTCAGGTAATATCAAAAAATGACGGCAGCTGAAATCCTCCTGGGTTTGTTGAACGCGCTGCATCCCCATCCCGGCGCGGCGTCGCTGCTGGTTCACTGTGGTAAAGCCCTGGGGTTATCGGTCAATCAGGTCCGGGTAGGGCTGTCCCGACTGACCCGATCTGGTCGTATCCGTCGCAATGATGACGGGTATCGACTGACCGCTCGGGCGGCGTCTCGGTGGTCGCTGCTTGGTGGCTGGCGGGATCGCCTGGATCGATTGGTGGCCTGGGACGGGGGTTGGTGGGTGGCGTTGTCCGGCCACCGGCCCCGCTCTGATCGCAAGGCGGCTCGCCGTCGCCGCTCCGCCCTTCAGCGGCTGGGGTTTGAGACCTTCCGGGATGGCCTGGATCTGCGTCCGGCCAACCTGGACCTGGATCGTCAGATGCTGGCGACGATTTTGTCCGATCTGCACTTTGATGGCGACCTGTTGACCGTACAGGACGCCCCATGGGGGGACGATGTGTTGCGTGCACTGTGGGCGCCGGACGACCGCAGCGGCCTGTATCACCAGGAAACCCAGCGGCTGCGGGACAGCCTGCGGACGCTGCCCACTGACGCGGATGCGGTGGCGGCTGCGTTCTTCACCGGCCATCGGGGCCAGCAGGTGGCGCTGCATGCGCCGCTGATCCCCACGGAATGGCTTGCGCCGGGGTGTCGACAGGACTTCTGGGCGGCGCTCGACGACTATGACCGGGCAGGTCGGGCGCTGTGGGACGCCTTCTTCACCGGTTTACACGGAGATGATGCACCATGACGCCGACACGGGCCACGGACGTCCTCACCCGGGACGAGATCCAATCATTGACCGCACGCAGCGACGCCCGGGGCGCACTGGCTGTGGCGACGACGTTGGGCATCATCGCCGGGAGCATGGCCCTGGTCGCGATATCCCCGTCGGTGTGGGCGGTCCTGCTGGCCATGATCCTCATCGGCGGCCGACACCTGGGGCTGGCCATCCTCCTTCACGAGTGCGCCCATCGGTCGCTGTTCAAGACCCCGTGGCTCAACGACATGGTCGGCACCTGGATCTGCGGCGCGCCGACGGGGAACAGGCTGTCACGGTACCGCAAGCACCATATCAAGCACCACCGCCACACCGGCAGCGAAGACGATCCGGATCTGGGGCTGGTCCGGCCGTTCCCGACCACCCGCCGCAGCATGGCGCGCAAGATCCGGCGGGACCTGATCGGCGTTACCGGGGTGAAGCGGATCATCGCGATCTTGATGATGGACCTGGGGTACCTCCGATACACCGCCTCTGTCGACCCGGAGCGCATCGACCAGACCGATCGCACCCCCCGGGATCGGCTACGAGATTTTGTGAAGCACACCGGCCCGACTTTGCTGACCAACGGGATGCTGCTGGGGATCCTGACGGTGCTCGGCCACCCGCTGCTGTATCTGCTGTGGGTGGGCGCATACCTGACGACCTACAGCCTGTTTCTTCGGCTCCGTTCCATCGCAGAGCACGCCTGTATGCCTGATCCCACCGATCCATTTCGGGGGACCCGGACGACGCGGGCGAACCTCCTGGCCCGGCTGACGGTGGCGCCGCACCATGTCAACTACCACCTGGAGCATCACCTGTTGATGACGGTGCCGCACTACCACCTGCCACGGATGCATCGGCTGCTCCAGGAACGCGGGGCGCTGCCCGCGGTGAGCGTCGCCCCCCACTACCGGGCGGTGCTCCGTCAGGTGACCGCGGGCTGATGGTCAGAACACCGGCGACCGACGCGCCCGCTCCAGTCGCCGCTGCAAGACCGCCCAGATCGGCCCCATCTCGTCTTCGCTGCGGCCCATGTCCAGCTGCTCCTGGCAATGCATCAGCCCGAACCGAAGCCCATGCAGCCACGCCCGGGCGACCCGATCGGGCTGGCTGCGTCCCTGCTGTGCCTCCAACACATCCGGGAACGACCAGACCATCCCCACCCAGTCCACTGCGGGATCGGTCCAGGTCATGTCGCCCCAATCGATGATGCCGGTCAGCCGACCACGCTCCGGATCCATCAGCACATGCTCCATGCCCATGTCATTGTGACAAAGCCTGGACGCCACAGCGGGAAGCGGGTTCGCCTCGAAGAAGCCAAGGACAGCCTGTGCGGTGGGATGGGGAATCGACCGAAGGGGATCTTCGGCGTACCCCTTCGCCAGATCAAAGGGCGGCTGATACGGTGTGTCATGAAGGGCATCGAGGAACGCCCAGAGTTGCGCCAGGACGGGCTCGGGCCGTGAAATTTCGACGTCGCTCAAGAACGAGCCGCGGAGCAACCGATACCCGAAGAACGGCGATGAGTGCTCTCCCTCCATCACACCGACCCGCTCGGGCAGGGGGACCGGCACGGGCAACGATTGGAGGTGGGGGAGGATGGCGATCTCAGCGCGAATCTGATCGGCCATCTCCGGGGCCTGTGGAAACCGATACGCCCACTCTTCATCGGCGAGGTAGATGACGCAGTCCTCCCCGGCGCCCAACCGCCGAAGCGACGATGGAGCAGCAGCAACCGTTGCGATCAAGCGACGCGCGGTCTCCACATCGGGTCCTGGTGTCGCCATCTTTGTCATCGCTCCCATGATTGTATGGGAACCCCATCGACTGACGATCGTCTACAACCAAACGAGAGGAGGATGGTCATGCAACACCATTCGGTATGGTTGGTTCTCTGCTTCATTTCTGGCTGTGCGATCCCGGCTTCAACGAGCGGGGCGCGTGCCGAAGACACAGGCGCGTCGCTGGTGGCAGAGGGTGCTGCGCTGTTTCATCGGGTCTGGGCGCCTAACGATCCGCGCTCCATCGATGGGGACGGCCTGGGTCCGATGTACAACGCCGACTCCTGCGTCGCCTGCCATGTGGGCGGCGGTGGGGCGGCCGGCATCGACCGCAACGTCACCCTGATTGATGGTGGGGTCCTCCACCGCTACAGCCTCGACCAACAGTATGAGACCTTCCGCGTGGAGCAGCTGGAGCGGGCGAAGCCGGTGATGGTCAACCCGGGCTGTATGGTGCTCATCCAACCTGGCGAGCTGACCCGCAGCGATCGCAACACGCCAGCGCTGTGGGGCGTCGGCCTGCTGGAGTCGATCCCGGTAGAGGCCATCGAAGCCAACGTCTCGACCGATTCGGAGGGGATCAGCGGTCGGATGAGCGTCGATGCAGACGGCGAGCCCGGACGGCTGGGCTGGAAGGGCGACATCGGCCGGGTCGACGCCTTCGTGCGCGAGGCATGCAGCAACGAGCTGGGGTTGACGGTCCCGGATGCGACGCAGGCGGAGCCACCGGGGTTGGACATGAGCGCCTCGGAGCTGCGCGCCCTGACCCGCTACGTCCAGACGCTGCCAGCGCCGCAGCGCGATGGGGAGCACCTGATCGGGCGGGCGGCCTTCGAGCAGCTCGGCTGCGCCGGCTGTCATATGGAGCGCCTCGGGCCGGTCTCCGGGCTGTATAGCGACCTGCTGCTTCACGATATGGGCGACGAACTCGACGGTGCTGGCGGAAGCTATGGGGCGCGTCGGGAGGATGTGATGGTCCTTGGTGAGGGAACCGGTCCGGCTGGATCTCGCGAGTGGCGGACGCCGCCGCTGTGGGGGGTCGCAGACACGGCGCCCTACCTCCACGACGGGCGGGCGGCGACGCTCGTGGATGCCATCCAGCACCACGGCGGCGAGGCATATGCGGCCCGGATGGCATGGCACAACGCCACTCCGGAAGTGCAAGGCGCGGTGCTTGTGTTTCTCAACGGGCTTCGTGCCCCCGTAGCTGCCCCCCCCGATCCAAGCTGAGCGCTGATCAGGTCTGCTGCCGAAGCGCCTGGAGCTGCCTCAAGGCGTCCTGATCAACGTCTCTGGCGAGCTGGGGCTGGGGCTGGGGCGCGTTGTGCCATGCGTCCAGCAGGTCGGCCAACGCAGATCGTTGTCTGGGGGTACAGGCTTGGATAAACAGGTCGTGAACAAACCCAAAGCAGTCACGAATCTGGAGTCGGCCATCCGGGCCAACGTGGATCGATTCGACGTCTTCCGCCAGCACATCCTGAACCTTGTTCTGTGGCCCCTCCAGTCGCATCGTTCCCGGGCGCAGATGAACCCGATAGTAGGCGCGCGAGAGCTCTTCGGGGCGATAAGGGAACCACAGCCGAGCCACCCACCGCAACATCACCACCGCGCCGATCATTGATGTGATGATGAGTGAAAAAAGGGCAACGAACGATCCCCCTGAGGAGAGCAGCACTGCAAAAGGAAGGACGCTCGTTGCGATACCGCCAACACCCATGAGGAGCACCATGAGGTGCCAGGGTTCGAAGCCCTGATGCGCGAGCCACCCTACCGTCAGCGCGTCACCGTCTTCCACGATCCGAAATGGGATGTCGATCTGCCCTTGGAGCAGGTCGCGCCGATTCAGGTCTTTGAGCTGATCAATTTGATGTTTCATCCTCAGAAAACCTTTATCAACATCCACGCATCAGGTCGGCGAACAGATTGTTGGCCCGAGCGGATCAGACAGGACGGTTTCAAAGCAGTATAGTGAAGATCGGTGTCGTCTTTCGTTCCTTTGTCTGGGCCACATCATCGTGCAAGCGGATCATCTCCGACAACCGATTGTGCTGCAAGAGCGCCTCCCACGTGAGTTATACGTTGCATGGCGGGCACGCAAGCGCTCACCGGCGTCCACGCGGGACGTGGCGCTTCGCTTCACCGATGATGCAGATGCGTTCGTCCGGTGCTTCGCGATCCTGATCCAGGCGTGGTCGTACTGCATCGAGCGCGCGTTTTCGATCGCCCGTGATCTTCTTGAACGCGCCGCCCCACAGCTGGCGCGCTGTTCATCGCCGTACATCCAGGCCAGCGCCGCGGTCATCCGCCTCCACTCCCACATCGAGCTGCACGATTTCCCCTCCCCCGAATCGCTTCAGGCGCTTGAGGCGGAGGTGGAAGCGCTCGGTGAGGTGGAGCTGCAGATCAATTTCCACAACGTGATGGGCATCCGTCACATCTTCAGCCATGACGTTGATGCCTTGAAGCGGCACCTGAATCGGGCGTTGTTGTTGTGTCGTGACCATGGGTTTGTCGACACCCAGATCCCGATCCTGCTCAACCTGGGGATCGCCCAGGTCCAGCAGAAGCACTACCCCGAAGCGATCCAGACGTTCCAGAACTGCTTTGCGTTTGACAGCCTGTGGGATAGCCCGACCCACCTGGGCGCCCTCCACCAGATGTTGGGCTTTGTGCTGACCGCTGTCGATGATGAGCGGGGAGCGTTGGAGAATTACAAGCGGGCGGTGGACTACCGCCGTGAGTCGGGTTCGCCGGCGCAGCTGTGTCATACGCTGTGTAGCCTGGCTGGCAGCTATATTCTCTTCGAGATGTTCGATGAGGCCGCGCGTGCCCTTGAAGAGGTCCGCCATCAGCTTCCGGATCTTCACTCTCATGAGATCCTCGGAAACTACCTGAACACCCAGCTGGATCTGATGTGGCTGGCGGACGATGCGGCGCGCATCCGGGAGATGCTCCGTCACCCGCTCGATCTCGACAGCCTGGGGGACGTCCAGCGCTTCATGGTGGATCTCAACCGGGCCCGGCTCTGCCGGCTGGCGGGGGACTTCACCGATGCGCGGACCCAGCTCGCCGCGTTGCAGGTGCCCGAGCCGCTGCCCCTCCTCAGCCGGTTTCAACATCAGCGCGAGGTCATCCTGGTCCACACCGCGTTGGGATCGCCGATCACCGGCATTGCGTTCGAGGCGTTGTTGGAGATCGCCGACGCGGTGGAGCCGTTGCGCCTGCAGAAATTCTGTCTGGAGCGCCTCGGCGAGTTGTTGGGAGACATCGGTCAATACGCGCTGGCCTACCGCTGCGTCCGACGTTCCCACCAGCTCGATCGGGAGCGGATTCAGCGGCGGTTGCATGGGAGCGCGGACGACCAACGGGCGCTGTTCGAGCTGGAGCGGTTTCGGTCCGAAGCGCGGGCGGCCAACCTCAAGCGGCAGCAGATGGTGCAGCTCAACACATCGCTTCACCAGGCCAATACGCAGCTATCATCGATCAACACGCGGCTGAAGACGCTGATGGATCGGGCCGCCCACGATCTGCGCTCTCCGCTGGCCGTCATCCGGCTGAGCGCAGAGCTGGCGAAGAAAGAGCTCTGCCATCGAGAGCCAGGCATCACCCGACACCTGCAACTGATCCTGAGCGCCGAGAAGCAGCTCACGGGCATGTTGTCTGAGATGATGAGCCAGAACACCGACCAACGCGCGGTTCTGCTCAAGCAGATCCCGTGCGACATCGCGCCGATGCTCTTCGCCATCGTCCGGTCCCACAGCGACCATGCCACGCGCAAGGCGATCGGCCTCGATGTCATGTGCGCCCCTGGCATGTCCGCGTTGGGCGATCCGGTCGCCATCCGTGAGGTGGTTGAGAACCTGGTGGTGAACGCGCTCAAGTATACCCAGCCGGGGGGCGCGGTCCGCGTCACCGCAGCGGTCGATGCCGACGCCGATCAGGTGCGCATTGATGTGGAAGACAATGGCCCGGGGTTGTCTACGGAAGACCAGCGGAACCTGTTCAAGCGTTTCCAGCGGCTGACGCCGCAGCCGACCGGGGGCGAGCCATCGATAGGCCTGGGGTTATACATCGTCCGACAGCTCGTTGAGCAGATGGGGGGTCAAATCCACTGTACGTCAACACTGGGTGTGGGGAGCCGGTTCACCGTGCGGCTCCCGCGGTGAGTCCGGGGGAGAGCGCGCTCAAGAAACCACCCCCGCAGTCGAAATGAAGTGCGGAGGGCGTAGTGATGTCAACACGAATCCTGGTCACAGAGGACAACCGCACCCTGCGCGAGCTGATCGTCAAGTCACTAAAGCGAGATGGGTATGAAGTGGACGCCGCGGGCTCGGCCGCTGAGATGTATGCGTCGGTGTCTCGTGCGCGCCCGGATCTGCTGATCACGGACATCCACCTGCCGGACAACAGCGAGCTGGCTGGCATCACGGCGCCCCTCCAGGGCATGCCGATGATCGTCATCACTGCGAAGCCGTCGTACCAGACAGCGTTGACGGCCCTCCGGGCCGGTGTGTTCGAGTATCTGGAGAAGCCGTTTGAGCTGAGCGCGCTTCGCAGCGCGGTGAACCGTGCGTTGGCGACGTCGCACAGGCAGCCCCGGCCCAGCTGGATACCGCTCATCGACGGCGCCCCTCAGCAGGCGGCGCCTGAAGACGTCCTCGATCGCCTCCCTGCTGCGATGCGGGCGCGGCTGTCGTCGCGGGAGGCGGACATCCTTCGCCAGATCTCGCGCGGCGACCGCGCCGAGAGCATCGCCGAGCAGCTCGACATCTCTGTGCACACCGTCCGAAACCACATCCGCGCGCTGTTTCGTAAGCTTGAGGTCCGCTCCCAGATCGAGATGATGGCCATGCTCATCCATCCGACCGCGTGAGCTGCTCCAGGCGCAGCCGGTGGTCGGCGTCGAACATCATCCGCGCGCTGAGAAGGACGGCTGCGGTCGTGCCCATCGCCACCGCGGCAGCGATGAGGAACAGGATGAGCAGCTGATACCGCGCGGCTTGCCCGGGGTCTGCACCCGCCAGGATCTGCCCGGTCATCATCCCGGGGATCGTGATCAGGCCGACGACGCTCATCGTATTGAGGATGGGGATCATGCCGGTCCGGATCGCGTGGGCCGCCAGCGGCCGGACCGCCTCCCACCAGGTCGCCCCCGCAGCCAGCCGCCCCTCCAGGGCAGCGCGCCGGTCGGTCATCCCGGACAGCAACCGCTCCAGGCCGACGCTCACACCGGTCAGGGCGTTGCCCAGGATCATCCCCAGCAGCGGGATCAGGTACCGCGGCGTCCACCAGGGATCAGACTGGAGGACGATCAGCACAGCGAACGCGGTGGTGGTCAGGGCGGCGACGCCCATTGCCCCCACCGACACCGCGCCGACGCCCGGGTACCGGTGGCCCGCCCGCCGCGCCGCCTCGAACCCGGCGAGCACGATCATCAGCGCGCCCAGTCCGAGCACCAGCGCCGGGCGCGCCATGGAAAAGACCGGCGTGAGAATGATCGCCAGCAGGGAAAGCTGAGCCGTGCTTCGGACCGCCGCGACGAGCAGCTTCCGCTCCAGTCCGAGCTGCAGGCGGA
>JBCBLB010000680.1:0-5118 GCA_038520555.1 Myxococcota bacterium
GTCGGCCCCGGCGCTCCGCACTCCAACCGGAGCCTCATCGTCTATGGGGTGTTCGACGAGACCAACCAGCAGATCCAGTGGCGCGCCCGGCACCAGTTCCCCACCGTCCGCAACCAGGACGCCTCACGGCTGGGGCTTCGGCGGACGTTCCGAATCGAAAACCAGCGGTACGGTGACCTGCCGATTGTCGAGATCTTCAACCCCTATAGCTACGGGCAGGTCTGCCCCGACTTCCTGATCGAGACCGACCTGGACGTCGTACAGACCAATGAGCGGGCGGTGTTCAACACGCGCGCTGTGCCGCAGGCGGCGTCCGGCTTCGCGCTGGTCTGTGGGGAAGCGATCGTGACCGACGCCATCGGCGAGTTCGCCTCGACCGCGTTCGCTCGGAAGAACCCCGAGGTTCGTGAGGCGTTCCCCGTCCTCCGCAGCCCGGTCCGCGATGCGACCCCGATCAAGTTCTTCCTGACGCCCTGTGATCGGGTCATCTCTGAAGAGCATGAGATGATGCAGCGTCAGCGGCTTCAGATGGAAAATGAGCCGGCGTACTGCATCGACGACTGGCGCAGCTCAAACTTTATCGGCGCGTTGTCCGCGGACTTCGCCCGCGCCATCGAGGCGCAGCGGCCGGCAGGCGACGACATGGTCCTGGTCATCGGGCTGCATCAGGATCAGGCGGGTGTGTCCGGCGCCGTAGAAGACGCCCTGGCTGAGGTGCTGGCAGAGGAGCAGCTCCGGACCTCGCCGCGGTTGGCCGGCGCGTTTGTGCTGGACAGCGACGCCCGTGGGCTGACCCGGACCGAGATCGCCCCCTCGACGCTGTGGTGCCCGTCAGTGATTCCCACCGACCCGGAGGCGATCCCGGACGCCTCGGTGCGTTCATGTGCGATCGCGCCGGACAACCCAGCCTTTGACCTGGGACCGTTCTCGTTCAGTGGCCTGCCGATCCTGCCCTCTCGCGAGCAGTACCTCGACTTTATCGATGAGTTCTCGCCCAATCAGGCCGGAAGCATCCAGACGCTGACCTACCGGGCCCCGGAGTTCGCGACGATCGCAGACAGCATCCCCTTCGGCGAATTCGGAACGATCACCTTCCTGAACAACGAGATCATCAGCACCGACGAAGACGACGCGTTCTCCTTCTGTGTGCAGGAAGACTCGATCCGGTATGTGTTCCGCACAGAGCTGATGCAGAGCGGCGAGATCCTGGGTCTCCTCGGGGTGGAGTGTGAGAAGCTGGGGCTCCCGCAGACGTTCTGCGACGGCGAGCTGGCCCTTCCGCTGGAAAATATCGCTGAATGGCACCAGCTGGTCGGTGAGGACGATTACCAGATGGGGCTGTTCTGGGAGTTCCCGTTCCTGCTCCGGGCAGAATATGAGTCGGTCGCCGCGGTATCGGCGACGGCGTTCGGGTTCACGGTGCCGTTCGGCTTCGCCAGCGACGCGGAGAGCTTCTATGGAACCGAGTTCTGGCAGCAGCAGAACTTCCCCATCGGCAACTCGCTGGACCAGTGCCGTCGGTTCTGTGACAACCCGACGTTTGATTCGGCGGGCGTGTATCGGATCAACGAACCGTTCCGGGACACCTATGCGCGCGCCTGCTTCAACCCGACGTTTCCGGTGTTGGGTGACTCGGGGTTCCCGCGTGACCCATAGCCTGCGCGTCCTGGGGGTCTTCGCGACGCTGGCAGCGTCTGCGCCGGCGTGGTCGGACGATGCACCTGCCGCAGAGGAGCCGACAGGCGAGGATGACGATGTCCTGGCTCCCTATCGGCTTCCGTTTGAGGTCCTCGCCGAGCGCGCCATCGGCACCGCCTCGACGCCGGTCGAGTTTAACTGGCGCGACACCACCGCACAGATCGGGCTGTCTGGCCACCATCCCTTCGAGCTGAACAACTTCAACAGCATCCGGGGCGGCGTGGTGGGCCGCTTCCCGGCACAGACCCTGATGTTCGAGGTCGGGGTCAGCTATGTGTGGGTCTGGGACTCTCCGAGCAGCGAGCTGTTGGCGCTCACCCCCTACCGCCAGCCCGGCCGACCGCCGCGGACCGAGATCGACTTCACCATCGGCGTCCCGCTGGCCGAGGGGGTGGTGACGACCTATCCGCGGTTCTTCCCCGCCGTCCAGTTGGTGTTCAGCGCCTATGCGGGGGTGCGCTATCTGTTGTATCCGACGGCCTTTTCCGGGATGCGGATCGGCGAGATCGCCGGCGCGGTCTTCTCGCCGACCATCACCCGATCCGAGCTGGACAACCTCGAAGACAACCGTCTGGATGCGATGCAGGTTGATCCGGCCCGGTATGGGCTGCTCGCCGGGGTGGGCAACGACATCTATTTTCGGCAGGGGCTGTTCATCTCGCCGCGGCTGATGCTGGCGGTTCCGATCCTGGCGCCGGCGACCGAGACCGAGCTGTTGCTCTGGGCGGACATCTCGCTGGCCGTCGGCGTGGCGTTTTGATGTGGTTGTGGCTGGTCGGCGCCCTGTTCGCATCCCCACCGCCCGGTGACCAGACGGTCATCTACTACAACGCCCGGATGGCCCTGCGCGAAGCGCGGCCTCAGGAAGTGGTCAAGCTTTGGCTGCTCCGAAACGCCGTCCGTGACCAGACCGGCGAAGTCTCACCGCACGATCCGGATTTTCACTCCCTGATCTGGGCGGCGTTGGGCGAGCTGGGCGTCTGCCAGGACGGCCTCGAAGCCGACAAAGAGGGCGCTGGGTTGTGGACGCTCGCCCTTCACAATTGGGTGGTGCGCAACCTGAGGCGGCGCATGCGCCCCCAGCAGCCGCGGCCCTTCGATGCGTTCACGTTGAACCGGCAGCAGCGGTTCGTCGCAGTCGGCGATGTGTTGAGCACCGAGGAGATGCGGACGGTCGAGCTGTTCCGCGGCCGCTGCCTTCGGCCGCGGCTGGCGCTGACGACGATCGGCGAGCTGCCGACGGCGGACCTGTCTGATCGACAGGTGGCCGCGCGGTTGCTGGGAAACCTGCTGGAGCGCGCCGCGGAGAACCTGGACGAGGACGTGGTGCGGGGCCGTTCGGTGATCAGCGCGCGGCTGTTCGACATCAACCTCCAGTTGATGGCCATCGCCGCGCGCGAGGCCCGCCAGCAGACCCGAGATGATGTCCGCCAGGGGCGGTTGCTGGGGATGTCGCGGACTGATCTGGAGGTGATCCGCGCCGACGCCGACGCCTATGCGTTCCCCTCGGACTCCGATGCCGCCCGGATCCTGCGGGACAGCGTGACCTGGCCCATCTCCGAGTGGATGGCGCTGCGCGCCGATCGGCGGCTGTTTTTGTTCCGCCACGCCCGAGACTTCGTCGACGATCCAGAGCAGATCGACCGGATCTCGCTGGGGGTGATCGACGCGCTGATCGTTCAGGGCGACGGGGAAGAGGTGGAGAAGTGGATCGCCCACCGCGGCGTGGAGGCGTCGCTCGATGCGGAGACGCCGATCTGGAGCGGAGAGCGGGGGCGGCGGTTGTTGGCCCTTGACCCGGAGAGCGGATTCCAGGAGCGGTCGGTGATCGCGCTCCGCCGTGGGGTGAGCCTGCTGGAAGCGGGCGATCTGCCCGGCGCGCTCCGGCTGATGGCGTATGCGATCCGCTACGCGCCGGAGTCCCGCGAGCGCCAGGCGGTCGAGAACCTGAGCCTGCGCTGGCTGTCGTATATTTCCTCTCAGTTCGAGGTCTCCGAGTCGCTGCTGGTGACGCTCCAGGAGCTTGTGCCGCGCCGGGACTATGCGGTCCTGTTGGAAGATATGCTCTGGAGTTCGGCGCTGCGCGCGGATCGGTCGTCGTTCGACCGCGCCGTGATGGGGCAGGTCGGCCGCGGGGCCCTGGAGCGCCGGGCAGAAGCGATCCAGCCGCTGGCCGCGGGAGATATCGGGCGGTTTCTGCGGAACACCCGGCGTGGGCTCCGCGACACGCCCGGCGAGACGTTGAAGTTGTTGGAAGAGTTCCTCAATCGCCTGGAGGCGGAGGACGCAGACATCCGGTCCGCCCACATCCGGACGCTCGCGGAGCTGCGAGAGCTGCTGCGGCCGTTGTCGATCGAGGCGGGGAGCACCGGGCGGCAGAGCCGTCGGGCGACGGAGCTGATGGATCGGTCCCAGGCGATCGTCGAGGGGTTGGGCCAGTACCAGATGAGCACCACGCGTCGGGATCGGGCGCGGGCGCTCAACCCGGACACAGAGGTCTTCGCCGGGAGCCTCCGGCTGGCCCCCACCGATCCGCTGCCCTGGCCGTTCCGTCCAGCAGAGATCGCGGCGCCGTCGATCTTTGCTCCAGTGGACCTGATCCCCGAAGAGCGCCGGGCCGCAGACGGTGAGGTGATCTTCGGGTGGAGGATCGAGGGATGAGCCGCCGGCTGACGAAGGCCCAGCAGGCGCGTCTGGACGCCGCCCGGGCGAAGCAGGCGCAGCTCAAAGCCCGGCTCCGTGAGAAGAAGAAGCAGACACAGAAGAAAAAGAAGCGCTGGCCATGGCTGCTGCTGTTGTTGTTGCTGCTGTTGCTGGCCATGTTGTCAGACTGTAGCTGCGCTGAAGCGCCCGAAGAGGTGCCCGAGGCGCCTGTTCCGGTGGCAGGCCCGGCCGCCCCACCGGAACAGGCTGCGCCGCCACCGAAGCCGCTCCGCGGCCGGATGGCCCGGCGCGATCGGCCGGAGTACGATCTCAACGCGGCGCAGGCGCTGCCCTGGTTGGGGGCGTTTCGGCTGCAGGTGTCGGCGCGCAGCCCGCGGCTGGCAGAGTGCTTCGTGGGCGCCAATCAGCCCGGCGCGTTGCGGTGGTCGACGTTCGTAGAGCCCTCGACCGGGAAGGTCTCTCAGAACACCCTTGAGCCGGTGAAGGCGACGGACACGCTGACGTTTGGGCAGCGCGACTGCGTGCTGGCGGTGCTCGCGGCGCCAGATTACCGCCTGCCCTCTGAAGATGGCCGCTCCACGCCGTCGCGGGTGAGCATGGTGATCGAGTTCTGATACCATTTCCATCTGATTCGATACCTTCGGCTCTCATCATCTGTCAATGCTATCTCCGGTGTCGAAGACACCGGAGCTCCTCCTGCATCGTTCTGAACCGTTCCGGTTCATCTCGATTCCGTATGACATTGCGCATTTTCTA
>JBCBLB010000551.1:0-6738 GCA_038520555.1 Myxococcota bacterium
AGCGAAGCGAGCGCGTCTTTGACCCGCCCAGGGGCGGGCAGCCGACGCAGCGGGTTCCCACCGATGCTGATGCAGGCCCCCGCCACCCTGCTCGCCGATGAGATCCTCACGCCGGGTGAGGGACAGGTGCGGGCCCTCATCAACATCGGTGGGAACCCGCTGCGTCGGCTGCCCGCCCCTGGGCGGGTCAAAGACGCGCTCGCTTCGCTGGAGCTGTTGGTTCACATCGGCCGTGTCCAGGACGACGGCGCCGCCCTCGCCGACTGGCTGTTGCCCGCGACCCACCCCTGGGAGCGCGACGACAAGACCCTCCACAACGCCATGCAGCTTCCCCTGACGGGCGTGCTCGGGACGCCGTCGGTCAGCACCGCGCCGCCCGAAGCCCGGACCCCCGCGGAGATCCTGCGTGCGCTGTTCACCGCGGTGCGGCCGGGGCTTCGGGGGAGCGTATGGGGACGGCACCTGGGGCTGTTCGCCCAGTACCTCGCCCGCGCGGACCTCGCTGGCTGGGAAGCGCGGATCCTGGAGTGGGCCGGCGACGTCTCCCCAGAACAGCTCGGGAGCCCTCCGTATCGCGTGATCCAGGGCGCCTCAGATCGGGCCACATGGCGGCCGTCGACACCCGATGAGCGCCTCGACCTGCTGCCGAACGGGATCCAGGCGATCCTCCAGCGGATCGAGCCGCCTGTCGCCGATGCCGCTCGGCCCCTGTTCTTGCGGACCTCATCGCGGGTGGACCGCGCACCAGATGATCTGCACCGGAGCGCCCCGCTCGACGCCTGCGCCTTCGTTCATCCTGACACCGGGGTGAAGGATGGGCAGCCGGTGAGCCTTGAGACCGTGTATGGGGCCGTGCAACTGATCGCTCGCCATGACGAGCGGCTGCGGCCCGATACCGTCGATGCCTCTGCCGCGCGGGTGCCTGCGATCCTCGGGCTGCTCAACCCCGATCGCCTCGACCCCTTGACCGCCACACCAGAGATGGATGGCCTGAACTGCGCGCTGCGATGAGACGCTCTGCGGCCCGTTCAGGTATGATCCCCAGGTTTCTTGTTCCGATGAGGTGCGCAGTGCAGCTTCGATCTCTCATGCTGATCCTGTTGGCCGGCGCCCTCGCCGGCTGCCCGGTCCCGCCAGACCAGGGCGGACCCGGCGCCGGTGGCCCCGGCGGTCCGCCGGGTGGTCCGGGTGGTCCGGGTGGTCCAGGTGGTCCAGGTGGTCCAGGTGGTCCGGGCGGTCCGGGTGGTCCGGGCGGTCCGGGTGGTCCGGCGGGTTCGATGAAAATGGTCCTCGCAGACGTTCAGCCCCAGATGGCTCAGGAAGCCATCATCGCTGCCGAACATGTCACCGTGACCGGCACCATCACCGGAGAGTGTGGGGGGAACATTCGGATCGATGCCATCGACTCCGCTCTGGTCGGCGCGCCGCCCCCGCGAAGCGGGGAAAAACGTGGACCGATCACGGTGTTGGAGATGGACGCTGTCGGTGACTTCTCGCTTGCCCTGCCCAAGGGACGAGACGTCACCCTCGCCGCTCTCTGTGACAACAACAAGGACGGCATCATCACCAACAATGACGACGCCCTCGCACCAGGGACCTCGATCGGGAAGGTCGATGCGGACAAGGCAGACGTGACCCTCAACCTTCAGAAGATCGGCAGCGGTCCTCCAGGCGGCGGTCCCGGCGGTCCCGGCGGCGGTCCCGGCGGTCCGGGTGGTCCCGGCGGTCCAGGCGGCGGTCCGGGTGGTCCGGGTGGTCCGGGTGGTCCGGGTGGTCCGGGTGGTCCAGGCGGTGGTCCGGGTGGTCCGCCCCCTGGAGGGCCGCAGGGTGGTCCACCACCGGGTGGTGGTCCGCCGCCGGGTGGTCCACCGCCGGGGAGCCCGCCGCCCAGCGGCGGTTGAGCGGGGAACGACGTGACCTCTCCTCGCGCGATCGTCCCAGAGCGGGATCGAGACAAGCCGATTTATGCGGTGTGGGAGCTGACGATGCGGTGCGATCACGCCTGCGCGCACTGCGGCTCTCGGGCGGGGCGTGCGCGTTCGGATGAGCTGGAGCTTGACGACTTGCTGGATGTGGCCGAGGCGCTGATTCGTCTGGGCACGCGAGAGGTCACCCTGATCGGTGGCGAGGCCTACCTTCACCCCGATGTGTTCTCGATCGTGCGGTTCTTGTCGGACGGCGGGTTGCGGGTCGGGATCCAGACCGGCGGCCGGGGCCTGACCCACGGTCTGGCTCGGAAGCTTCGAGAGAACGGAGTGGATGCCATCGGTGTTAGCATCGATGGGCCCGAAGACGTCCACGATGTGCTGAGAAATTCCCGGGGCAGCTTCCAGGCGGCGATTCACGCGTTGCAGGCGGCGCGGGATGCAGGGATGACCACGACGGTCAACACGCAGATCAACCGCCTCAATGCGGAGCGGTTGCCAGAGACGTTGGCCCTGTTGGAGCCCACCGGGATTCAGGTGTGGCGGACGCAGCTGACGGTTCCCATGGGCCGCGCCGCCGATCGGCCGGAGTGGATCCTGGAGCCCTACCAGATCCTCGACGTCATCGATACGTTGGCGCAGCTTCAGGTCGACGTGGCCCAGCGCGCGGCGCGGGCGGGGATCTCCCCGAAGCGGATGTTGGACATTCGTGCGGGCAACAACGTCGGCTACTACGGGCCGCATGAGATGATCCTCCGCGGCCGGGTGGGGCAGACGGCGAGCTATTGGCAGGGCTGCCAGGCCGGCCGCTACACCATCGGCATTGAGTCTGACGGTAAGATCAAGGGCTGCCCCTCGCTGCCGTCGGCGCCCTATGTCGGCGGCAACGTCCGCGATCTTCCGCTGGCGCAGATCTGGGAAGATTCGCCAGCGCTTCGGTTTGTCCGTGATCGGAGCACCGATGAGCTGTGGGGGTTCTGTAAGCGGTGCTACTACGCGGATATCTGTCGGGCGGGGTGTTCGTTTACGGCGCACTGCACGCTGGGGCGTCGTGGGAACAACCCGTTCTGCTACCACCGGGCGCATACGTTGAAGAAGCAAGGACGCCGGGAGCGGCTGGTGCCGGCTGCACCAGCCCCGGGTCAGCCCTATGATTTCGGCCGATTCGACATTGTGGAAGAGGACTGGGTCGAGCAGGGGCAGCGCTCACGGTCCACGACGGGTGAATGATGTGTGCTGGTTTGCGGGGGTCAAATGCAGCGATCACCCCTGGCGTGTCGGAGATGGCTCCGGATCGTGCGGATCTGCTCCGTCTTCGACCACCCAGACATATACGTTTCCGTTGTGGTCGCCAGCCGCCAGGAGATCGGCGTGCTGTGCCATCGCCGTCGGGGTTTCCGACATCATCTCCCATCCCTGCTCCTGACCGTCTGCGTCCAGCAGCATCAGCAGCCCCGAGCGAAGACACACAGCGACGGCGCCCGAACGCGTCACCGCGACGTATCGCGCGCTGGTCGCCATCGCTGCGAACGGTGACCAGCCGCGCTCTGGCGTCCAGCGAGCCAGCTGCCCGGCCATGCTGCTGATCAGCACCGGCTGGGTCGGGTGCCAGGCCATTGTGCCGATGAAATACGTTCCCTCGACCGCGGCGTTGACCCGTGTTGGTCGGGAGGACGCTGCCCGACAGTCCCAGACCCACACCTCGCCCTCAGACGTTCCGACAGACGCCCACGCTGCGTTGCTCGCCGCGCAGGTGCCCCACCCTTCGTTCTTCACTTCGTCGACGACCTCTCCCGCGTCAGAGATGAGCAGGGCCCCCGTCTGGTGTGCGATGAGGACGTGGCGTTCGCCAGCAGCGGTCCCATGGCGGAGTTCGTGGCCGGTTCGCAGCACCCAACCGATCGAGGCGTCGGCGTGCACCAACATCACGTCGCCCGTCTTGGACCAGGTGATGGCGTCAGCGCCCATCGAGACGATGCCTTGTGGCTCCCCGTTCATCCCGCCGAGCGTTTGAGCCAACGAACCGGTCGCGCGATCCCACACACACACCCGCCCCTCCAAATCTGCGCTCAGGATCTGATCCGGGTCATGCAGCGCCACCATCGACTGGATGCTGCGTTTGTGGGGCGTCTGAACCCGCCAGCGGACCGCTCTGGTGTGGACGTCGATGGCCAGCATCTCCCTCTCCCCGGCCACGAAGATGCGATCGAGGCCGTCTCCCACGAAGAGGGCGCCGGACCACTCCCCTTCCTGCTGCGCCAGCACCGCCCCGTCCTCATCGAACAGCTTCATCTCCAGGCCGGTGATGAGCCCGATGCGGCCGTCCGAGTCCATCACATATTCGCTCTGCCAGTTGCTGTTCGCCGTTCGGAGCTGCTCCGTGGTCTGGATGGCGGTCCGCTCCATCCGACGCACCGTGCCCTGATGGTGCACCGCCAGATACCGCGGCGTGCTCTGCAGGAGTGATGGATAGACGTAGCCGTTCTGATCGAGCGGTATCCGGGCCAGCGGGCCGCTCAGATCCAGCGGCCATTCTTCGAGCGCGCCGCCGTTGAGCGTGACATACAGCCGGTCCCCGCGGACATGGAGGTCGACATACTTCGGCCCGTGGGGGAGCTGTGTGGGCATGACTTCGCCGGTATGAACGGACCACACCCACGCCCGGCTGCCCTTCCGGGACAGGCTGATGGCCCGCTCTTCGTCCAACATCCGGACGATCTGCACGGGCTGAGGATGCCGTTTGAAGATCCGCACCACTGCGCCGGTGTCTGGATCGAGGATGGTCACGCCCACCCCGGGGCACAGCAGCCCGGCTGCGCAGGACACGAGCCGGAACGTGTCGTCTCCGTGCATCGGCTGGTACCAGCGAACCGTCTTGGTGGGCACATGGGCGCGCCAGACCGGACCCTGCTCAGAGGCGAAGACCACGTCCCCGCTGCCATCGTCCATCACGAGCATATCACGGATGCCGGGCCAGCCGGCCCGCGCGTGGACCGCTCCGTCGCGGGACATGAACCGAACCGTGCCATCCTCCGCCGGCGCCACCACCTGGTCGCCGAGCAGGACGGCGTCGACCAGCTCCGCAGTGTCATGGAGGGTGTGGATCGGGCGCGGATCGGGCAGCGCCCAGATGTGCCCGCCGTCTTCGCTGTTGTTGGTCGACATCAGGGTGTCTGCGTCGAGGAAGCGCACAGCGTTCACCCGGCCACGCGTGCGCGTCGTCAGGGCCTCGGTGCGGTCGAGGACGGGCCGCCACAGCCGGAGCGTATGGTCCGACGACGCGGTGATCACGTTCCCGTCGAATGTGACGGCGTCCTTGACGAGGTTGGCGTGATCGGTGTGCTGGTCGAGCAGCAGCCCGCGTCGGCTCCAGACACAGACCCGCTGGTCCAGCCCCCAGCTCATCACCGCCTTGAGCCGGCCCTGCGCATTGAGCATCGGGCGAACCCCCAGCGCGTTGCCCCGATGACTCCCCACCGCGTGGAAGTCTTCAATATCCAGCACCCCGACTGTGCCGTCTTCGCCGGCGAACAACACGGCATCCACGTCCGGGATGGGGACAAGCGCGACGCACTCCCCAGGCACCTCCCGCACCTCGACCTCGCCATGGCCCAACGGCACCGCGGTGACCTGCCCCACCTCTCCGATCCACAGGTGGGACTGCTCGGCATCGACGCAGACGGCGCGACCGCTGACCGTCTCCGGCCCGATCGTTCCCACCACGCGGCCGTCACGAATCCGCAGCGCGGGGCCATGGAGCACCACCGCCGCCGCGTCTCCATCAGGCAGCCAGGCCACACCACAGATCCAGAACGCCTGCGGCGGCGAGGTCCACAACAACGCCCCACGCTCTGCGTCCCAGCACCGAACCGTCTGGTCATTGGAGCCCGTGAGGATCCGGCCGGTCTTCGCGTCCACGGCGGCGCAGATGATGCTGTCGGTGTGCCCCGCCAGCACATGCGACGTCGTCAGGTCCGACAGCGACAGCACCCCCGCGACGTTCGGCCGGCCATACACCAGCACCCGATCCGAGCCGATGCGGAGAAACCCGGTGATCCCCAGCCGCCCGCCGCTGGCCGACAGATCGGGGGATGCGGTGGCCACCACATCCCACTCGCCGGTCGGCTGGAAGGCGCGACACACCACCTCACCATGCAGGCCGCTGCTCAGCAACCGGCGGCGCACCGGATCCCATAGCACCCCCTCCACGAAGGCAGCGTGCTCACCGATCCGATGACTGTGTACCTTCTCTACAACCTGCGGCAGGATTCGACGAAGTCGCATCGGCAGTTCTCCTCCAACACCGTGAGTGTACTCCGGCTCGGTGGCCCGGCGCGTCTTTGAGCGCGACCCCGATCACCGATGCGGTCGTTTCCGGGACGGTGAGCCCGCAGCCAACGTTGACGCGCCGGGGATGAAGGGATGGCCGCTGCTACGTGGGGACAGAAGACCGCTCAAGATCCCCTGGGCGTACGCCAGCTGGGCTCCGAGGATAGGAGTCGTGCGGCAACTTCCCCATATCATCGGAGTCCTTTTCAAGTCAGACCATCGTACGACGTGCGAGTCTCACCGGCCAGGTCAGCCCAGCACCGGCCAGAGTATTGCACGTCGTCGACGCTCTCACGCCCGCGGTCCGACCCGCTGTAGACCACAGGAGAGCGGTCTTATCTTCTGATGGCATGGCGTATTCCAGAGACAGATTTCGTACTGCAGAGTGAGGGGGAAAGAACCGGTGCGCGGCACGCAACGGTTGATTTAGCCGAAGGTAGGAAGAGCGTCGGGTGGGGAAGAGTGTGTTACGAAGGGGGGGGGG
>JBCBLB010000612.1:0-5872 GCA_038520555.1 Myxococcota bacterium
CGCTTCTCCCCCGTTGAGCGCGATCTCTATAAACTGGGGATCTGTCTGTTCTCCCTCGCCGCGGGACGCCTGCCATCGTCCCGCAGCGTTCAGCCCGGGCAGGCGTTTCTGCTTCCGCCCGCTCCGAGCCTTCCGATGCGTCTGGATAAGGTCCTTCGGACCGCGGTAGACGGCGGCTTCCACTCGGCCACCCAGATGAGCCGGGCACTGCTCGACCTGGACAAGGATGGTCGGGTCGCACAGGCCGCCTTCAGCCGGTGACGCCCCACCGAAGCACCCTATCGGCCTGGCGCGCTTCCCGAAGAGAGCCGTATCGTGCGACCGGTTGACTCGGGGGAATCGACCAGAACGACTCACATCCGTCAGTAATCCGTGGTTCGCGTCCGATGAAACGGAGGCAGATCGGCTTGCGCCCGGACCGCCGTTCGCCACAGGAAGTGGTCGATCTGAAGCAGCATCGGCGCCGTGCCCAGCCGCTCGCCGAGCATCGCCTGGAGCTTCACGGCTGCCGCGACCGTTCCCGCCCGGAGCTCGATCTCCTCCGGACTGCCAGCCACGATCAGCGCGCCACCATCGATCCGCTCTGCGAGGTCTTCAGACAGGACCATCGCGCCGGCGCCCCGCAGAATCTGCGGGAGTCGGTAGTCCGCGAACACTGGAATCACTTCCGGATCGGTGAATCGCCGGATCGGATCGTCCTGGAAGCGGCCGTAGAGCATCGCAGCGCACAGCCAGGCCCGCTTATGGAACGGAAGCGTGACGCCCTCATAGGTGCGAACGTCCGACCAGCTCGGCGCGACTTCGATCAGCCGATCGACGAACGCCTGAGCGGATCCCTGCGCACGGGTGTACAGGCTCGGCGGGCCCGCATACAGCCGGCGGCCTTCGCCCAGCTCCTGGAGCGCGGCCAGGCGCTGCTCGAACAGGGGCAGCGGACCGGCCGTCCGGGCGGGGGCGAGGAGCGGCGCCAGATCGTCGGCGTCGATGGTCTTCAGCCAGCTCCAGTCGCCGAACGGCACGCCGTTCTTGAGCGCCCGGCCGATGATCGCCATCACGGCGAGGGCTTCATCATCCTCGCCGACCCGTTCGCCGCCGACCGAGGCGAACCATCGCGGCTGGCCGGGGTCTGGGAAGTAGCTGAAGTTGATGGCATTGTACGTCACCAGCCAGGTGATCACCGCGTCGGCGTGGCCATCGAAGTCGCCCACCGATTCGTGCCACGTCGGCGTCGTGAGCAGCTCCGCCGGCGCGCCCGCCGCCAGCTCTGCAAGCTTGTCTTCGTTGAGGGTGACGGAGCGGGCTTGCGCTGCGACTTGGACGCACCGCTCGGTGAGGGGAGTGGTCATGGGGGCCTCGGGAGATGCAAAACGGAATGTGGGATCACACGTGTACCGAATCTCGTCCCCAAACCGCACCTGACCACCCCCTGATCCCCTCAGGGGTGACGGTCCGGTTGACCACCTCGGACACCGGATGTGGGGCAAAGCAGGCGTCGTCCCCGTAAGGCGCTGTCCCCCTAAGGCGCCGTGGCGTAGTCCGCCGTCGTGGTCTGGACCAACCCACCGAGGATCGCCGAGGCGTAGCCGCCCGCCTGGTTGGTGCTTCCGCCGACAATGGTGGAAAACTCGGCTTGTGCAGTGTTCAGGCTGCCGCCGCCGATCACTGCATATGGACCGTCGGCGCGGTTGGTCTGGCCTCCCGTCACCGCGGCCCCGATCTCGGTGGCCTGGTTCAACCCGCCGCCGCTGACCGACGCATAGGTGCTCAGGCTCTCATTGGTGAACCCGGCGCTGACCACCGAGTAGTCGCCCGACGCCGCGTTCATCCGTCCGCCATGGACCGCCGCGTTCACCCCATCGGCGATGTTCTCCCGGCCGCCCGTCACAGCCGCCGCGGCGCCCAGGGCGATGTTCTGCTGGCCGCCCGTGACCGATGAATGCTGCCCGCTCGCGGTGCCCTCCACCCCTCCGGTGATGGACGACCATCGCCCGCTCCCGAGGTTGTTTTGCCCAGCCAGGATCGCGGCGTGCTCCCCCGACGCGGTGTTGTTCGACCCGCCAAGGACACTCCCCCCGGCGCCGTTGACGAGGTTGGCCTCTCCGAGCGCTGCCGCATAGTCGCTCAAGATGCGGTTGCCCGATCCGGCCACCAGCCCGCTGTGGCCGGTGTAGCTGTGGTTTGGGCCGATGATGAGGTTGTGCGACCCCGTCTTCTCGCTGTCGTCTGACTCGTCGTAGCCAATGATCAGGTTGCCGAGGCCGTTGGGTTTTCCATCGGTGCGCCCGGCTCCAGAGCGGATGCGCAGGTTCGCTCCGCTCAGCGCGACCTCACCCGCCTCAGCATCGACGGACAGGTAGGCTTCGAGGGCGAACAGATCCGAGTTGGCCTCCACCCGATCGAGGTCCAGGGTGTTCATCCGGATCGCCGCGTCGGCGGCGTCCAGATCCTCCTGAGAGGCGAAGGCCTGGGCGGTGACCCAGGACTCCGTCGCGAAGCCGGTGAGATCGTCGTCGACCAGGAAGGTGGTCTGGCTCGCCTCAAGGATGGCGATGAGATCGGCCTGCGCGGAGAGGCGGGTCTCCAGGGCGGCGATCGTGTCGGACTGGGCAATCAGGTTCTGCTCCAGGATGTCCACCCGCGCCTGAAGGTTGGAGTCATCGTAGGGATCCGTCGGATCACAGCCGAGCGCCGTCAGGGAAACGAACAGGACAACGCAGGTACGCCTCATCGGGAGCCTCCGGGGGATTCATCGCGTCTCATCATCGGAGTGTAGCGGTGATTCGACGCGACTGCGGCGGTCGGTACCCTGGAGTCATCGGTTGGTGAGCATCTTCGTTGACCGTCCGCCCATCGCCCGTTCGGCCGATGACCGCCTTCCCCGCGACGTCGAGGGGCGCTCGCGGTATACATCGGAGATGTCACACTACTTCGTCATCGAAGGCCTCATCGGGGTCGGAAAGACTTCACTGTGCCGGCTCATCGAGCAGGAATGGGGCGCCGAGCTGATCCTCGAACCCGCAGAGGACAACCCCTTTTTGGCCAACTTTTACAACGAGCCCGACCGATACGCCTTTCCCACTCAGATGTTCTATCTGGCGACCCGCTATGCGCAGCAACAACGGCTGATGCAGGCAGGCCTGTTCCACACCACCGTCGTCTCCGATTATCTCTTCGAGAAAGACCGCCTCTTCGCCGAGCAGACCCTCTCCGGCGAAGAGCTGTCGCTCTACGATCGGTTCGCCGGCCTGCTGGGGAGCACGGTGCCCAGGCCGGCGATGGTCCTCTTCCTCGACGCGCCGACCTCGTCCATCCTCGAACGCATCCATCGGCGAGGCATTGCGTCAGAGCAACGGATTGAGGCGGAATACCTCAATGCCCTTCGCCGGGCGTACTACGACCTGTGGGGACGGTATGACCTCGCGCCGGTCTACTGTATTGAGACCACGCATTGGAACTATGTATCCGATCCTGAGGGGCAACAAAGGATGCTGAAGATGATCCGGGCGCTGCTCGACGGACGGCCGTCTGCCCACGCCCCTGAACCGTTTCGCGCACTCACCCCCGGACAGCTCTCCTTATTTGAGCGCGAATAATCCGGGACAGGTGCCGTATACTCGCACGATGAGCGACATATGGCATATTCAGGACGGAAGCTCCACCGTACAGATGTCCGAAAGCAGACTTCGTCGCAAGCTCCGCAGCGGGGACCTGTCGGGCATGCAGATGAGCCGCCGGGATGATGAGATGGAGTGGACGCCTCTCCACCAGCGACCGATCTTCAGCCAGGAAGTTCCCCACGACGGCGATCCCCGACGCGCCGCCTGGAGCCGGCAGCTCAACGGCTACCTCGGGCATATGGCGGCCTTCCTCGCGGTCATGATCTTTCTCGGGTTTCCCTGGTGGGGCCTCTTCTGGGGCATCGGCGTCATCGCCCATACCCTCCAGACCATCCCCGCCATCCGCGGCCTCTTTGGACAGCCTGACTCCCCACCGATGTCAACGACTCAAACCGAAATCTCAGCGGGAGAGGAGGATCCGTTTCTCGTTGAGCTGGAAACGGCCCTCGCGGATCTGGAAGGGCAGGGTGAGGGGGTGCAGAATATCCGAAAACAGGCGCGCGAACTTCATCAGCGGCGACTCCAGCTCGACGCCGCGGTTCAGGTCGTCGATCTCTCGCTGCTCGAACAGGAGCTGTCCGAGCGGATCGCCACCGCCGGGGCATCGAACGATGATGCGGATCGTGGCTTCATTCTGCGTGAGGCAGACGCCCTCCAGTCAAGACTCGACGCCCTCCGCGCCGCCAGCCAACGCCGGGATCGGCTGGTCGCTCAGGAGCGGGAGCTGCTCCATGCGCTGGAAGGGACCCGGCTCGCGATGCTCTCCGCGATGGATGCGAATGATCATGACGCGTCGGTTCAACAGCTTGAAGACATTCAACAACGGCTCGCGGCCCGTGAGGAAGTCCGCGATGATCTCGACCGCGCGCGACGCGCCGCTCAGCGGCAACAACAGCAACGCTGACCGTTATCCGTTGATGCGCTTCGCCAACGCCGCGAAGCGGTCCGACTGGTCTCCGAGCCGCTCCTTCACCGCAGACATGACCGTTTGAAGCTCCCAGTCAGGCTCCTGGATGCCACCATCCAACATCGCCTCCAGCTTCTGGAGGGTGCGGTTTGCGTTGCTCTTGTTCAAGGTCTCCACCAACGCGTGCAAGAAGAGAAGCGGCGCCTGCACGGGAGCGGTCCGCTCTGCGTTCTCCATGGCCACTGCGATAAGCGGCGCGGCACCGGCGAGGTTCCCGCGGATGACCCGAAGCTCCGCCAGTGCGCCGTTCACCTCCACGTCTTCAGGCTCCAGATCCAGGGCCGCCAGATACAACGCCTCCGCAAGCTCAGGCTGATCGCGGTGCCCCTGGAGCAAGTGGGCCATGTTGTAGAGCGACTCGAAGTGGTCAGGCTCAAGCTCAAGGACCTGGCCCAGGAAATGCTCGGCCTCATCGATCTCGCCCACTGCGAGCAGGTGGCGGCCAAGAGCGCTCAAGGCTTCCACGTCTTCGGGGTCTGCGGCGAGGATCTGCCGATACAGCGGCGCCGCCTTCTCGGGAGCGCTCCGACGTTCTTCATAGAAGAGCGCAAGGTTGAAGACATGGTCAGGATCGTCGGGCTCAAGCCTGATCAGATGGTGGAGGACCGCCTCCGACTCATCCAGCCGACCCAGCTGATCAAGCAGCTCTCCATATCCACTGAGGACGTCGGGATGGTGAGGGAAGGCGTCGAGCCCGGCCTGGTAGCGTCGCAGGGCTTCCTCGGGGGTTTGAGCGTTCGCGGCGTGCTTCGCCCATTGCTCGGCGGTTCGGGGCTGGCTCATCTACGGTTCCCTGTGGTCGGCGAGGCAACGTATCCCTTCAGGAGGATAAAACATCTCCTCAGAAGGAGGTTGTCATGAGCATGGCCGATCGTATCGAAGTCTCGTTGAAGAACGCACTGGACCCCATCCACGTTGAGCTGGTCAATGAGTCCCACCAGCACAGCGTCCCGAAAAACTCCGAGACCCACTGGAACCTGATCATCGTCTCAGAGGCGTTCGCCGGGAAGCGGCTGGTCGGCCGACAGCGCGCCGTCTACAAAGCTCTCCACGTGGAGATGAACGACGGCATCCACGCCTTGACCATGAAAACCCTGACGCCCGATGAGTGGATCGCCGCTGGTGGGGACGTCTCCAACGCCTCTCCACCGTGTATGGGCGGCTCAAAGCGAAACCTCTGAACAGCGAAACTTCATTCTGTGCGATCTGGTGGTAAGCTCAATTTATTGACATAATGCCAATCTTTTATTACCCTTACACGGTGGAGAGGCGTTGGAGACGTCCCCAC
>JBCBLB010000754.1:0-4485 GCA_038520555.1 Myxococcota bacterium
CGACCACCACCCCGAGCGCAACCTCCCGCCCCGCTGGCGATGAGCGGGGCGCCAACTCAGCGGGCGCCGACTCAGCGGATGAGCTGCTCCAGCCAGCCACCGACAGAGTTGCTGTTGATCTCATCGGATTCGCGCTGGGTGCTCTTGTAGTCGTTGACCTGGACGGCAAGCTTGTTCAGACGCAGCTCAAGGCTCCGGCGGGCGCGCTGCTGGCTGACGTTCTCAGCCGGCGGCAGCGAGCGGACCATCCGCAGCAGGTTCCTGGACATCACCTCTGCTGCGGTGACGCGGTCCGTCGGAGAGCCGGCCTGCTCATAATCGACGACGAGGGTGCGGACTGCGCTGGCCTCAACCCCGGCTGAGACCGCTTCATTGCCGATCTGGGCGATCTCACCGACCATCATGTCAAATTCCTGGGCGGCGCGGTCCTGCTGCTCGCGCAGCTCACGCGCCTTGCTGAAGTTCTGCTGAGAGGCCGCCGCGAGCAGCATCAAAAACAGGACGGCAGGGATGGCCATCACCTTCAGATACGGCGTGCTGTTGAAGATGACGTTGACCAGCGCTTCAGAGGCGCGCTCGCTGGCAGCGCGATCGTCGACCGGTGGCTCCCCCCGCTCAAGGGCCTCCTGTTGGGCGGCTTCCTGCTCTGCCTGGGTGGTGCCATCTTCGGTGACCACATATTTCGAGAGCTCGTCGTCGCTGTCCCAGTCGATGCTCGGAGAGGGCGCCCGAGCGTCCTCAGGCGCATCTTGCGCGGCGAGCTCTTCGAGCGACATCGGCTGTTCGGTATCGGGGAGATCCCGGAACATCTGCTCCGCAGCGGCGGCGGCGGGATCGGCGTCCGGATCGAGACGAACCGGAGAGGGCACCTCCATCGTCTCCCGATCGACGGTCTCTTCATCGGTGAACGGATCCGCCCAGCTGTCTGAAGAGGCGAACGGCGCAGGGATCGGCGTCGCCATCGCATCGGGGAAGGCGGGCGTCGGTGGCGCGAGCGGCGGCGCCATGCTCGGCGCGGACCCGGCCCGAGAAGCGGGCGCATCCTGCGGAGACCGCGCGGCGCGCGGCGCCTCTGGCAGGACCCCTTCTTCGCTCATGAAGGCGCGGGCGAAGGCGCCGGCGTCTGCGAACCGGAGCCCGGAATCGCCCTTGAGCGCGCTGTCAACGGCGAAGGCGACGTCCAGGGGAAGGTTGTTGACCCGTTCCTGAAGGGGGGTGTACTCTCCGGACCGGATGGCTTTCCGAAGCGCCCATGGATCATCCCCTTCATAGGGCCGCTCCCCGGCGAGGCATTCATAAAAAATGACCCCGAGGGCGAAGACGTCGGCCCGGCGATCCGGGCGTCCGCCGCTGATGCCTTCGGGCGCCTGGTAGTTGGGATCGGGGTGATCGGCCCCCAGCAGCGCCGGCCCGATGCCGCGGAGGTGGACGACCAGCTCCCCACCGGAGACATCGAATTCGACGTTCTCTGGAATGATGGCGCCATGAATCAGGCCGATGCGATGCAGGGCGGCGACCCCCTGGAGCAGCTGCTTGATGATGGTCATCGCCTCATCAAGGTTCAGGGCCCCCATCTCGTTGAGTGAGTCGCGGAGGGTGTAGCCATTGGCGGCGGGTTCGATCAGACCGATCTGGTTTTCGCGAACGATGAGGTCGAGGACTGGCAGGAGGTTGGGGTGCTCCAGGCGGTGCAGGCGCCGGATGGCCTTCCGCATCAGCTTGCGCTGTGCGTCGTCGGTGCATGGCAGCAAGCGGACGTCGCACATCTGGTGATGGAAGGTGTGCCAGATGCGCAGCGACTGCGAGTCTTCATCGACGTCACCGATGGCGCCCAGGATGGGGAACCACCCCAGGTGCGGCGACTGATCGAGCAGGGACGGAACAGGCGGGTTCGTCTGCATCATCGGGTGCGCTTCTCCAGCAGGTGTCTGGGACGACCGTGCGCCCACAGACTAACCTCAGGGGGATACGGGGGGGGAGTCACGGCGCCTCACCTACGGCGCGCGTAAGATCGATCTGGAGTTGTTTCAGCGCGCGCGCGGTGTCCTGCTGAAGGGCATCGACGGCCGAGGCCACGGCTGCGTCCTGCCCACGGCGGCGCATCTGCCAGGTCAGCCGACCGAAGGCATACTCCAAGGCGAGCCGCTGATCGGGATCATGCGCGTCAAGGGCCGGCTCCAGGGGCTCGAAGTGCTCAACATAGGTTCGCTGAACAGCCTGCTGGGCGTCATCGTAGTGTCCGTTCCGCCACAGCTGCAGCGCCTGATCGAGGCCACCGCGGACAGCATCGGCCGCGACATGGGGATCGGGTCCGAGGTCCGGGCGCGTCGGCGTCGGGGATTCACAGGCGAGCATCAGCCACAGCCACAACATGCCAACAAACTACTCCACAAACGCGCCGGTCAGGGATCGTTGAGCGCCCCCTGTCAGCACAGCCCGCGCTGATGGGATCCTTCGCAGAGGCCGACGGCAGCGCCGAGAAGTCGGCGTCGGGGGGTTGTGCGCGCCGGGCGGGTGCATACACTTACGGCAAACCTCGCAGGAGACTGCAATCACCATGAAATATGATCGTTTTACCGTCAAATCTCGTGAGGCCTTGCTGGACGCACAGAACCTCGCGGGGAAGATGGGGAATCCCGAGCTGCGCCCCCACCATCTGTTGATGACCCTGTTGCAGCAGGACAAGGGGGTGGTCCCCTCGCTGTTGCGTCATGTTGGCGTGGACATCAACCAGCTTCGCCGGGAAGCCGGGGCGTTGCTCGACCAGCTCTCCAAGACGTCGGGCTCGAACAAGGTCCGGATGGCCAGCCAGACCGACAAGCTGATCGAGGCCGCCGACGGCATCGCCCGCGAGATGGGCGACAGCCATGTCGCCAGCGAGACGCTGTTCGTGGCGCTTGAGCGGGTCAACGACAAGCCGCAGCAGCTGCTGCGTGACTACGGCCTCAACGGCCCCCGCTTGATGGAGGCGCTGAAGATCCTCCGCGGCGGCCAGAAGGTCACCGGTGAAGACGCAGAGGGGCAGTATGAAGCCCTCGACAAGTACACCCGCGACCTCACCGAAGACGCCCGCAAGGGCAAGATCGACCCGATCGTGGGCCGTGACGGCGAGATCCGTCGGACCCTTCAGGTCCTCAGCCGGCGGACCAAGAACAACCCGGTCCTCATCGGTGACCCTGGCGTCGGCAAGACCGCCATCGTGGAGGGCATCGCCCATCGGATCGCATCGGGCGACGTGCCCGAGTCGCTCAAGGACAAGAAGGTGCTGGCCCTCGATCTGGCAGCCCTGCTCGCCGGCGCGAAGTACCGCGGCGAGTTCGAGGAGCGCCTGAAGGCCGTCCTCACAGAGATCGAGAACTCCGACGGCAAGATCATCCTGTTCATCGACGAGCTGCACACGATGGTCGGGGCCGGGAAGACCGAGGGGTCGATGGACGCGGGCAACATGCTCAAGCCCGCCCTGGCCCGCGGTGATCTGCGGTGCATCGGGGCGACGACGCTGGACGAGTACCGGAAGTATCTTGAAAAAGACAAAGCCCTGGAGCGTCGCTTCCAGCAGGTCTACGTCGCGGAGCCCAGCGTTGATGCGACCATCTCGATCCTGCGTGGCATCAAAGAGAAGTACGAGATCCACCACGGCATCCGGATCACCGATGACGCCATCATCGGCTCGGCGACGCTGTCGCACCGCTACATCTCGGACCGGATGCTCCCCGACAAAGCCATCGATCTGATGGATGAGGCGGCCAGCCGGCTGAAGATGGAGATCGAGAGCCTCCCGCAGCCCATCGACACCCTGGAGCGGACCATCCGCAACCGCGAGGTCGAGATCCAGGGCCTGAGCCGGGAGACCGACAAGGCCGCCCAGGACCGCGCTGCCCAGATGCGGGACGAGCTGGCCAACATGAAGGAAGAGGCCAATGAGCTGAAGGCCCGCTGGCAGGTCGAGAAGAACGCCATCGAAGAGATCCGGGCCTCAAAGGAGCAGCTCGAAGAGCTCCACCACGAGCTGGAGGTGGCCAAGCGCCAGGGCGACTATAACGGCGCCGCGGAGATCCAGTACGGCCGCATCCCGCAGCTCGCGGGCCGGGTCGAGGAGCTGAAGGGGCAGCTCGCCGAGATCCAGAAGGACGGTGGGATGCTTCGTGAGGAAGTGACCGAAGAGGACATCGCCCTGGTCGTCAGCCGTTGGACGGGGATCCCGGTCACCAAGCTGCAGCAGTCCGAGCAGGACAAGCTGATGAAGATGGAGGACAACCTTCACCGGCGGGTCGTCGGTCAGCACGAAGCCATCGTGGCCGTCTCCGACGCCATCCGCCGGGCCCGGGCGGGGCTTCAGGACCCCAACCGTCCCATCGGCACGTTCATGTTCCTCGGCCCCACCGGCGTCGGCAAGACCGAGCTGGCCAAGGCGCTGGCCGAGTTTATGTTCGATGATGAGAACAACATGGTCCGCATCGACATGTCTGAGTACATGGAGAAGCA
>JBCBLB010000865.1:0-3490 GCA_038520555.1 Myxococcota bacterium
AGCTTCTCAGTGGCTCAAAAATTGACCGAGAACCTGTCTCTTGAGACTATGAGAGAGAACCAGGGCACCGGAGTTGCCCGACAAGACCACCCCACCACCCTCCACCACAGACCAAATATGCTGTCTGAATTTCCTCTCAGCCGAATTCGCCGCGGACCTGGGTGACGTCACACCACCCCTCGACGGTGCCCACGCCAGCGACATCCATACGCCGGGTGGTGCGCTCGCGGGTCCACCGCTGCCAGGCCTTCGCGTTGGGATCCCGTGCCTCAAAGACCAGGTATCCCCCGGGTCGCAGCGCGTTGCGGATCGCGGACAGGTTTCGCATCCATGCATCGTCTGTGAGGAAGACCTGCGCGACATTGCCGGTCATGGTTGCCATATCCACAGAGAGCGGTGGCAGATCTTCGGCTTCGCCATGAATCCACCGCACCCTGTCCGCGTGAGGTTTTTGCCGGGCGAAGTCCAGAGAGGCGCGGGCCGGGTCCAGGGCCGTCACATCGAGCCCGTGTGCGCTGAGCAGACTGGCGAGGCTTCCCGTACCACACCCGACATCCAGGATCGTCTGTGCACCGAGCGTGCGTGCGATCGTGAGGTAGTGGGGGAGGTCATCCCGAAGACCATCGAAGTCGTCATAGAGCATCACAAGGCGGGGATCGGTAAAGATCAGGTCGGGCATCGACCAACATCCTGCAGTATGGGAGGCGGTCATCATAGCCAACCTCTTCTTGTAGCACCCGCGATCCGTGTTTCAGCCGTTGCATAATCGCAACCGGATCCCCATCCGAGCACACTTCTGTATGGCGAGAGTCCGCTAAGAATCTAAAAGAATACAGGAGGTCTCATGTCCAGAGCCTTTACGCTCTCGCTTCTTCTCACGTGTAGCGCATGTGCCAGCGCTCCCCGTTCGTTTACCATCACCCACACCTTTCCCTTCGCGGCAGACACGGTGTTTGAGACGTCGATGGCTCACTTTGGGGACAACCACCTGCACCCTCACATTCACCATGTTGAGTACCTCGATGGCGCGGAAGGACCCGCGGTCGGGGTCCGCCGAGAGGTGTGGATGAGTGAAGACGGAAGCCAACGCCTTCACGAAGAGCTGACCGCGTATGACCCCGAGACCCGCAGCACCCGCCTCCGGATCATTCATGCCGAAAACGTGCCCATCGACACATCGGTGAGCGAGGTGCAGAGCAGGGTCACGCCGATTGATGCCGACTCCAGCACCCTGACGATGACCATGACCTACAAGATGACGCCACCCATCCTCGGCGTGTTTGCAGAGTCTGGCATCCGCTCTGATCTGGAAGATTTTATGATCGGCTTTGAACACTACCTCCACACCGGTGAAGAGATCACCGCGGAGCGGTTCAACCTCGTGGAGGCGAACTATCGCTGAGTTTCCTCCAACATGCTGATATCGTCTGCGTCATGTCACATGTTCTCCTCCCGAAGACCATCCTGGGACGCTGGGTGGCTGTATCTCCTGAACCCATCCCCCCTGCCTGTGCGGTGATCATCGACGCAACGATCGTCTTCTTTCGCGATGGGGTCGAAGCCGGGAAGCATCCGGTCCATGTGCCTCCAAAGAACAGTTGGGGCGCAGCGGTTGAGGAGCTGGTCGTGAGCCCAAGCGGTCGATGGATCTGGCACATTGGCCACGGCAGCGATGGTCCCCTGGTGACGCTTTTTGATGGAGGAACCTTCGCGGTGCTCGGCACCTTCACACCGGAGGATCAGTACGGGGACGGAGGACGTCTTGCGGCCTGGGGCGAGATGGAGGCCTCAGTCAGCCCTGCGCGGGATGATGTGTGCCTGATTCGGGCCAACGTCGGCGATTCCTTCGTCACGCTGTACACCCTCCAGGCCACCGCGGCGGGCATCCTCAACCCAACGTCCCCGACGCTCTATGGACGCGTGCGGGACTGCCTGGATGAGGTGCTCTGGTTTGCGTCGATGGTCACCGCGGATCGCTTCCTCATCGTGGACGACATCGGCATCGCGACCCTGTTTTCATGGCCGGATGCCCGCAAGGTGCGCGCGTTTTACCTCCGCCAGTCCCTCGGCCCGGACACCGGTGGCAAGCGGCTCTTCGAGGAGGATGAGCCGACATCGCTGATGTTCGGAGAATCCATCGGCATCTTCGATGACCTCTTCTTGCTGCCGGTGATCGAGCACGGCTGGAATTCGTACCCGCTCCTTGGCCATGTTGGCTTCAATCCCCGGACCCTCGCGCCCCTTGGGCGGGTGCGTCCTCCACCGTCGGTCACCGAAGAGCTTCACCCGCTCTATGGAGACCGCTTCTGTGTGGGGAAGAACACCGCGACGCAGGTTCGTTTCGAGCGCGCTGGGAACCATACCGGATAAGATGGTGTCCGGTGACGTATGCTGATTTTCCTTCTCTCTACAGCGATCGCGAACACACCGATCACCACGACCGTTCGGGTCGTCGAGGCGCCCCGCCCGACGCCCCACTGTGGGATCTTCCATTTTGTTGCGCTCGCCAGGGTAGAGGCTGTTTCGTCGACGGCGGGTCTGCCCACGGAGCCCTTTGCGATCGCCATCTCCTGTCCCGAGATGAGCCCTCCGCTGATCGCCGGTGAGACGCTCTGTATGACCATCAGCGACCAGGATCCGGGCTGGCCGCTGGGGATGATCGATACCACCGGGGCGACCTCCTGGTGGTATGCGCTGTCGATCACGCCGACCTGTGCGCCGCGCTGAATCAGCGCATCAGCGCGGACAGCGGCCCCTCGGCGATCCGGGTGACGCCTTCCATGCCGAAGTTGTCGAGGGGTTCTCCGGCGAGGTAGCCGATGGTGTTGAACAGGTTGGACATCTGCCGGTTGTTGGCGTGGTTGACGCCGGGGAACACCACGGTCCGCCCTTCGGTCTTGAGGCCCAGCGACCCGCCGCCCAGCAGCAGGCACGGCCATTCTGAGGCGGTCGAGTGGTGCTGTTCGCCGTTGTCGGACAGATAGAGGATGACGGTGTGGTCGAGCATGGTCCCGTCGCCTTCGGGGACGGCGTCGAGCTTGCGGGCCAGATCAGCGACGAGGCGGACGTGCTCCCGGGTCACCGCGTGCACACCATCCGCATACGCGTTCGCGGTGCCTGTGCCGGCGGCGTGGTGCAGATCGTGGCGCGTGGTGCCGGAGGGGACCCCGGAGATGTTCTGCAAGACCCGCCGGTAGTCGACATACCCGAAGTCGCCCCCTGTGCCGGAGGTGATCACGGCCACGTTGGTCAGCCCCCCAAGCAGCGCGGCGGTGACGTTCTCGAACTGGGCTTCGAGGATGTCAAAGTGGTCGCCGGTCGCGTACAGGGGGTTGGTGCGCGGGTCTTCTGCTGACAGTATCGGGAGCAACTTCGCAGCATGCCTGCGGGGAGCGCACCGAACTGCACCGAGCTTCTCAGTGGCTCAAAAATTGACCGAGAACCTGTCTCTTGAGACTATGAGAGAGAACCAGGGCACCGGAGTTGCCCG
>JBCBLB010000064.1:0-22015 GCA_038520555.1 Myxococcota bacterium
CTCCGCGCTGCGATCCAGGCGGCGCCACGTTCAGTGCTGGTGATCGCCACAGATGCCACCTCCCGCGAGGCGATCTGTGCTCCCCTGCGGTACACAGGAATCCAGGTGCATGCACCGGATACAGCGATCGAATGGCAGCGCCGGCTGGGATCGGCGTCGCTGGTGCTGATCGATGACGGGCTGAGCGAAGACACGCTGGCGGATGTGTTGGGGCGCGCACAGCCGGACGCTGCGTTGGTTCATGTTCGCCCACTGGTCGGCCCCCGCCACGATCTGACCGGACAGGATCCCCGGGTCATCTCGTTGTATTTGCCGCTCCGGCAGCGGCCGTTGCTGGAGAACCTGTTGGAGCTGAGCGGCAGCGCCAACCCTACAGACACCACGCGGCAGAACGTCCGGCAGCGTTCGGCGCTCCGGGTACTGGTCGCAGAAGACAACTCAGACAACCGCGCTGTGGCGCGGGCCATCCTGAAGGGCGCGGGTCACTCCGCTCACATCGTTCGTGACGGCGTCGATGCGGTCACAGCGGCGCTGACCTCGACCTTCGATGTGATCCTGATGGATCTGCACATGCCGCGGATGGATGGCCTGCAGGCGATTGAAGAGATCCACTCCGGGCAAGCACAGCTTGGACAGCCGCTGACTCCGATCGTGGCCCACACCGCGCATGCCACGGAGGAAATACGCGAGAAAGCCCTGGCGTTGGGGGTCCGCGAGTTCGTCACCAAGCCCGCCCGGCGGCAACGGCTACTGGAAGCCCTGGCGCGGGCAGCCAGCCGCCAGATCGCGGTCCTGGTGGTCGACGACGCCCCGGACAGCCGTCGGCTCCTCGAACACTATTTGAAGAAAGACGCACGTTACCAGGTCTACACCGCAGCGAGCGGAGACGAGGCGATGTCAATCTTGCGCCGTATCCCGATGCAGCTGATCCTGATGGATGTGGAGATGCCTGGACGAACCGGCGATGACGTGATCGCAGAGCTACGGGCCAACGGTGACACCCGTCCAGCGATCGCGGTCACCGGCCACACCGAGCAGCAGAAGCACCACGAACTGATGGCCGCCGGGTTTAACGCGATCATGACCAAGCCGATCAACAGCACCGAAGTACTGGAGGTGGTCAGCCAACACCTGGCACAGTCTGAGCCGTCCACCCACCCCACCGCAGAGATCGACACAGAGCTGCGAGCGCTTGTCCCACTGTTTCTCGACGATCGACGTGACAACATCACTGCGTTGATGCACGCGCTGGAGGAGGGGGACGCGGAGACCATCCGCCGCCTGGGCCATATGATGAAGGGCAACGGCGCCGCCTATGGCTTCAACGAGATCACGACGCTTGGGCGTCAGCTAGAGATCGCGGGCACGGCCAACGACCTGAAAGGCGCGGCGAAGCTCACGCTCGCATTGGAGACCTACCTGGACACCGTCGAGATCATCTGGGTGGACTCCACGGCTGGCTGAGCGTCGCGCACGATCTCCATGGGCTCAACGAAACCATATCCACCGAACCGCCCCCAATATCGGGCAGTTGACGCGATCAGGTCATCGTTCAGGTAAGGCCGGTTGTTGACCTGAGAGGCATACGCATGCAGCAATTTCAATTTCCTGTCCAATTGGGCCGAGATGTCGATGAACCGTCCGGGCCGGAAGTCGATGTTGGTTGAAGGGCTCTGGTAACAGAGCACCGAAGGGACATCCCGGGCAGCGACCTGTGTGGCCTGGCATACTGCGCGGTGATCTTGATGCAGGTCATGGTGTGTGTGGGTGTAGATCACCGAGGGCCGAACGCGAAGGATAACGTCACGGATGAGGGCGATGGTGGTTCCATCGGCAGGGATCGCAGTGTCCGGCAGATCGCCGAGGATCAGCGTCGCCCCCATCAGGCGAGCGGCCTCGCGGGCCTCATCCTGGCGCACGGTGCTCTGGCCGCCCTTCTCGCCACCGGAGAGGGTCAGCACGAAGATCTCGTCGCCGATGGCATGGTGGCGGAGCAGGCTGCCGCCGCATCCGATCTCGACATCATCGGGATGGGCGCCGATGGCCAGGATCGTGGGGCGGCGCAGCCGGGCGCGGCGGATGAGCTGTTCGACCCGATTCAGCAGCGCGTCTCGCCCAACGGGCTTGAGCAGGTACGCATCCACACCATGATCGATCGCCTCACTGGCGAAGCGGGCACCAGGCTGCGCGGTCAACAGGATCGCCGGCCGCTCAGGGAACCGACGCTTGCTCTCGCTGAGCAGCTTGATCCCGTCGACGCCTGGGAGTTGAATGTCTGAGAGGATCAGATCCCAGTGGCTGTCCAGGCTGCACATCGCCTGATGGCCGTCGTAGACCGTCTCGACGTGGTGTCCATTGCAGGTCAGCCAGTGCCGGAGCAGGCGTGCCTGGGACGGATCATCTTCGACAAGGAGGACGCTGGCAGAGAGAGAAGGCATCACAGACTCCAGATGAGCGGAAACAGTCACTTCGTCGGAGAGCAAGTTCAATGCCGGGTTGGGATACGCCTCTTCGAGGCGCGGTCTGGCCTGAGGTGACACAACAGTGTGCCGCCATGGTGCACCAGATGCCGACCATCACGATGGCATGGGGTGGCATGGGGTGGCACTGAACTTGCTCGCCAGGGAAGCGTCTCAACTCACGGAGTTCAACATGACGACTCACGTTCTGGTTACTGGCGCTGGCGGCGCAGCCGCGGTCTCTTTCCTTCGTGCGGTCCAAGGCCCCGGGATCCGATGCTTTGCCGTAGACATCGATCCGCTCGCTGCTGGTCTGTACCTGGTCGAAGAGACGAACCGGTCCTTGATCCCGCGCGGCGATGATCCGGCGATGGTCGGCGCCCTACTTGCACTGTGCGAACGCCATCAGATCGACATCCTGGTGCCAACGGTCGACACCGAGCTGGCCCCGATCGCGGCCCAACGCGAAGCGTTCGAGGCCCGGGGGGTTCGGGTGATGCTCTCCGGTCTGGACGCGTTGCAGGTGTGCGCAGACAAATGGATGCTGATGAATGTGGCTGCTGCGTATGTGCCCATCCCGGAAACGGTGTTGCTCGACGCCGACTTCGCAGTGGACGACTGCGAACTGCCGGTCATCGCCAAGCCTCGGCGAGGCGCTGGAGGACGCGGTGTCCGCCGTATCGCAGGCCGGGAGGACTGGGCCGGGCTCCCACGGGACGGCTCCTACATCGTCCAACGTTACCTGCCCGGAGATGAGTATTCCGTCGACGTACTCTGCGATGCGAAGGGCACGTCGGTCCTCGCAGCGGTGCCCCGGGCCCGTATGAAGGTGGACTCCGGTGTCGCTGTCGCTGGACGCACGTTGCACGACGTCACGTTGGAGAGCACCAGCCGGATGCTCGCCGCCCACCTTGGCCTGCGCTACGTGATCAACATCCAGTGGAAGCGAGACCCAGACGGCGTGCCGCGGTTGCTGGAGATCAACCCCCGGTTCCCCGGGACGATGCCGCTCACCATCGCGGCGGGCGTCGATATGCCCAATCTGGCGTTGCAGTTGATTCAAGGCCAGGAGTTCAGTGGTCCCCTTCCCTTCCGGGATGTCGCAGTGGTCCGCCACTGGGACGAACGGATCATCGACGTGGGGGCCTTCGAGCGCGTTCCCACCGCAACAGTGCAGGAAAGCGCTGCGTGATCTCCCTGATCGACGGGGTCATCCTGCTGGCGACGACCGCCGTGATCATCGCGACGACGCCCGTGTTTACCGGTCTATACCAGTTCCTGCTCGTCGGCTTCTCGATGATGCACACCCACCTCGGGCAGACCGGACCCGACCTGCCCCGGGTGAGCATTCTGATCCCGGCCTGGAACGAAGACGCCGTCATCGCCACGACCATTGAGCGGCTGATGGACCTCGACTACCCGACCCATCAGCTGCGGGTCTATGTCATCGACGATGGCTCAACCGACCAGACCCCCGATGAAGTCATCGAGAAGACCAAGCGCTACCCCGGCCGGGTTATCCACATCCGTCGGGTCGCGGGTGGGGAGGGCAAAGCCCATACCCTCAACTATGGCCTGGACATTCTATGGATGAGCGACTGGACCGAAGCGATTCTGATTATGGACGCAGATGTGATCTACACCCGCTCATCGCTCCGACGGATGGCCCGCCATCTGGTTGATCCGGAGATCGGCGCGGTGACGGCATATATCAAAGAAGGCTCCGCGGCGCCCAACCTCGTTCAACGGTTCATCACCTTCGAGTACATCACCGCGACGGGAGCCTCGCGTCGGGCACAGAACGTGCTCGGGTTTCTGGCCTGCCTGTCGGGCGGCGCACAGCTTCATCGTCGAGAGAACATGTTGGATATCGGGGGAAAGATCTTCGATGATACCCTGGCCGAAGACACGTTCACGACGTTCCGGACGCAGCTTCGGGGGCGGAAGGCGATCTTCGAACCCAACGCCCTGGTCTACGCCGAGGAACCTGACAGTCTGGTGATGTTGTGGAAGCAGCGGCTGCGCTGGGCGCGCGGAAACGTCCAGATCACCCAGGTCTTCTGGAAGCTGTGGTTCAACACTGCAGCCCACCCGACGCTGGGATCGGTGTCGATGGCATTGCTCTGGTTCAGCATCTTCCTGATGCCGGTCTTCCAGATCATGGCCACTGTAGGGTTGTTGACCCTGTGGGCCATCGACCCGGGGTGGTCATGGCAGGTGTTCCGAACCTTCTGGATCATCTCCGGGTTGGTGTACCTGCTGGTCACCTTCACCAGCTACGTCATCGATCCCGAGTCGGCGCGGAAGAGTTGGCTGGAAGGGCTCCTGTTTCCGGGGCTGATTTCACTGCCAGTCATCCTGGTGTCGCTGTTCCCGATCCTCATCGGGGACCTGCCTGGTTATTTTCCGTTGTCACCGGGCCAGCCGCTGCATACGCTCGGGGTCTTGTTCCTCTACACCTGGACCAGCGCGTCGATGCTCGTCGCCTGGGCGGCCAAAGAAGCCGAAGCCCACGGCTATCCGACGCTGGGCCTCATCCTGTTGATGATCGGCGGGTATGGCCCCTTCCTCTGCGCGGTGACCTTTGCTTCCTACATCAAGGAATGGTCCGGCGCAGCCAGGACCTGGGACAAGACCGTCAAGACAGGCAAGGTCGGCTAAACGTCGTCCGCTTCCATACGTCGCTCCAGGACAACCGACAACCCCATGCCGGTATCGGGGTGCGTATAGTACTTGAACTCGACGTAGGCGTCACGATACTTCCAGGAGTCCAGTGGGAAGCTCGTCGAACGCAGCCCATGGAAGCGGACGATGTCCAAATACCAGATCTGGCGACCGTCCGGATAGCAGAGTTCCTCGATACCAAGGTGCTCATCCGGGCCACGGCGCAGATCGAATCGGGTCCGTGTGAAGAGTATCTTCCCATGTTGCTCAGCGGTGTCTTCGGTGCGTTCGACGACGAAGCCCTGAACCTTGAGCCAGTCGATGGTCTGCTCCAGATAGGTCGTCGACATCTCCATGGCTCATCCTCCGCTGACCACCTGTCGTAGCAGGATGAAGAACCCTAACGTCTCCAGAATCAGGACCGTACGCAGCAGGACCAGCCGCTCATACTCGACATCCAGTTCCAGCTGAAGGCGGAAGGTGGCTTCTTTCTCTGCAACCGACGCAGTCGATGCCATGGCAGACTCAGGGTGTGCGCCGTGAGGGATGATCTGGATGGGAACCGGGTCGCCATCCGTGGGGTGAAAGACCCCATCAACTGGCGCCCCGTTGGAGAGTGTATCGAGCGGGCCGTCGACCGAGAACATGGGTTGTCGGGGATGGAGGTTGATGATTTTGCTCACCATGCCCCCATTCCATAGTCTACGCCCCACCATAAGAGCATCCAGCCTACCATCTGGGCTGCGAGCAATACACCGGCGGCGCGCCGAAGCACCCGCGCCTGCCGACGCCGCGTACGGAGCAGCTGTTGAAAGTCAGGGAGGGTATCGGGTTCATTCATGGCCGTGATGTGTTGTTGGGGATGGTCCGACGATGTCTTATGCAGGAAACGGACCACCCTGACGTCGGCATTGGACTTGCAACCGCAATCCTGGTCATCCTCTCGACGATCGGAGTGTTCATCCAATGTCATCCTGGCTTGTGTTCCTGCTGAGCGCCTCTGCGGGGGAGCTTCACCCCCTCACGGAGGCCGCTGTCTTCCGCGGCCAGAGTGGCACGGTGACGTTACCGCTGCCGCTTCCGGACGCATCGCGACGAAGCGAACCGGTGATCCTCAATCTGATCGTCAACGTCAGTGCGTGGTTGAACACCGAGCAGTCTCAGTTGACGGTCTCCGTTGATGGTGTGCCGCACCGAACCCTGTCCGCTGACCAGATGACAGCTGATGGCACACCTGTGCCACAACGAATCACCCTGCCACCATTGGCGTCTGGGTTCCATCGGATTCAGTTGGATGCACAGCTGCGGGTGCCGGATGAAGACCTTTGTGACTGGCGAGATGATCCAGGCGCCTGGATGACGGTCTCGCCAGATACTTCGATATTCTGGACCGATCGCGAGGATGTGCTGCTGAACGACGCACCTGCGGTGACCGATCTACGCATCCTTCCCGAACAGTGGCAGATGCAGGGAGATCCTGTCGAAATCGACATCGACGCTTCGCCGACGGCCAGCGCCGTCGAAGCGTTGTGGACTGGAGCGCTTCTGCTTGAGCAGTGGGGCCTGATGGTCTCTTCAGGCGGGGAGGCCGATCACCCCCGCCTTCAACTTCGCGTCGATGAGGACGATCCGATGTTGATCCACGCTCCCGCTGCACGCGCTGTGGTTCGGGTAGAAGAGCAGGTCCTGTCCGTCACCACCCGTCGAGAAGCCGACTGGTCAGGGGCGTTGCGGGGGTTGATGGATCGGTCACTCCGGGCCCGCTGCGATCGGCTCCCCTGCACCCTCGGCGCCCCACCGCCCATTCCACGACTCCCAGAGGCACGAGACGACGCGGCCGCCATCACGATCGCCGATCGGGGAATCGTTCGCGGATGGATCGCCACTGGCGCGGGCCGCCACGAGCTGCAGGTGACATGGCCGCGGCCGGCCGCATGGCGACTGACTGCGCCGCCGCGGCTGGAGTTGTTGGTGCGTCTCCCCGAAGGCATCCGATTGGATGACCGTCGCAGCCGCCTCACCGCATGGTTGGGGGATCGGCCGCTGGAGACCTGGCGGTTACACCACGATGACGCAAACGAGCTCGTGAAGATGGCGGTCGCGCTCCCGGAAGCCAGCCTTCAGGATCCAGAGTGGACGATCCGTCTGGAAGCTTACCTTTCGCCCACTCGCCCGGAGCATTGTGCACCGATTGATGAAACCGCTGCGTGGATGATCGTCGAGCCGGAGTCTGCGATGGTCATCCCCCGAGAGGAACGTCGAGGGCCGGATCTGGCCAGCATCGGAGCGGCAGCGCGGACGACCCGGCCGACGATTGCGTGGTCCGCAGCGCTGGGCTGGGACGCGGCGTGGCAGCTGCGGGCCATCCTCCCCGGCGTCAGCCCAGGTCCATGGGACGCAACGGATGCTTGTGACGGCCTCTGTGTGCGACCACATCCCGCAGCGGCGCTCCCAGAAGACAGCGCGATTCATCACGTTGTGAATCATGAAACAGACGCATGGCACGATCTCACCGGCGAAGGCGGGCTGCCCATCACTGCACGCCGTGGCCGGGCGGTCCTTCGCGCGGAGGACTGCGATGACCAACAATGTCAGACGCTGGGCGTGTATCTGCCCGAAGCGGATGCAAGCGCGCCCCCAACCCCTCCCGCCCTTCGCCAACTCACCAGCCGAGAGGCGGTATGGAATATGCCGGACTGGGTCATGCTCGACGCGGCGCCGATCGAGGTCTCCTGGAAGACCATCGAGCCGGCAGCCCTCCCCGCCGCGGAGGTCACCCTGACCGTACGGCAGGAGCGCGCCCGAGACCTGGACAACGCTCTGCTCATGGCCATTGGCCTCGTCGGTATACTGGGGGGTTGTTGGGTCGCATGGCGGGCGCATCGAGAGCGACCAGACGGCCAACCCATCAACATCGAAGCCAACTGAGTGTGACTCCGACACAAACAAACGCCGCCTGGAAGGTTTCGAATCAGAAGCGAACGCGCCAGTGGGCGGCCCCTCCTGCTCGGGTGAACCGACCGATGATCCCTTCCCCCTGCAGGGTGAATCCGTGATACCTCCCCAGGTCATGTTCCCATGAGAACGTGCTCGTACCCAAGACGCCGAGTGCATCCCGGGTCACGCTGAGATCCGCCCGGAGCCTATCGGGTTGCCGCGGCGTCGCCCCAATCGACCACACGAGACTGTCGGCGGATGCACCGGTGCTCTCTGACCACCGCAGCCCCTGAAGCTGTGTCCACCCGTGCTCGTGCAGCTTCAGCCCGATCCCGAGTCCGACACGATGATCCGTCCGACCGTCTTCGCTCCAGCCCGGTCGAGCTGCCGCGGAGACCCACCCGGCGCGTCCAGACAGGCTCAACTCCACCGGCGTACCCGTCCAGCGGGTGTCCCCGCTGAGATGGCTGATGCCGGCGGTGATGGCCACCCCGTGGCGGGTCTTCAGGCTGGTGGTCCCGGTGGCCTGAGACACCCAGCCGTCATCTCCTGGCTGTGCGGCATTGGCCGGAGCAGACGATCGCCACTGGGCATGTGTCGACAGCCAGCTCCGAGGTCGCCATATGCCCGCGGCGAAGGCGCCAGCGATGGGCGCTTCATCTGGCAGCCACCACAGCTCAGGCCCCGCCTGCAGCTCGCCCACAGAGCTGCGCTGAATCAACGCCTCCAGACTGTTTAGTTCTGGATGATCGGGTTGATGTCGGCGCGCCTGCTCCAGATCGGCGCGGGCTGCAGCGCGTCGCCCCTCTGCAAGGGCCAGGTTGGCGCGACCGACATACAGTCCGGCTTCATTTGTGTTGTGCTCCAGCATTCTGTTCCATGCTGCCCGAGATTCACGAAAACGCCCGGACCATCCCAGCACATATGCGCGAAGGATCCGGACACCGTCGTCTTCTGGAGTCACCAGAAGGGCATCGTCGAGGGTTGAGATCGCCTCGAAATAGTTCCCATCGCGAACCTGCTGAAGCGCCACATCGACCGCCGCAGGGGTACCCGCAGTGGCTGGGGCGGTATGGACCGAGAGCAGCCCCGCGATACCCCAGGCTATGCCGCGCACAGGGCGTTCGCGACGTGTCGGACATAGTCATAGCGGCCCAGAGCGTCGATGCGATGGGCATCTGAGCTGGCCACGATGGGAACACCGGCCGCCGCAAAGATGCGTGCGACCCGAACCGATGGACACTTCCAGCGCTCATCGATCTCCAGCCAGGCCTCCTGCTCGAACGCAAGCTCAGCGAGAACTTCAATGTCCCGATCGAAAACCATCGACTCGTCCAGACGCAGCTTGGGGAGCATGCTGAACAGATGCGCGATCACCAGACGCTTATGCCTACGGAGCGCGCCCATCGTCGAGTCCACCAGGGCACGCACGACGCGCGAGGCGGTCAACTCACCGCAATTCATCCTCCTCCGCGCCTCTCCGAGGCCCAGGCACGTATTCTCCAGCGGCAATCGATGGTCAGCAGCATAAATCCGCACTCTCGCAGGGAGATCGATGGGAATGTCGAGGATGCCCTGTTCATTGAGGATTTTGGCCTCTACCCCTGGGAGGAGCGGGATGGGTGCGCGCTCATTGAGCGTCTCGATGGTCCGAAGCCATCCATCCACCCAATCACTGTCGCGGCGCACATGATCGACACATCCGAGCCGCTCCAGCCCCAGGATTGCGGCCCGCTCGATGTTCTCCTCCAGCGTGGCCCGACCATCTGAGTACGTCGAGTGGACATGGAGATCTTCGCGAAGTTCGATGACTTGCATTTCCTGACTCCCGGTGGTGTGGGCGGAACGGTTCCGCCCACGCGGGTTGGAAGAGCAAGGGGTGTTCCAGACCGCGCCGACGGGATCTGTCGCCATGGCGTGCCAGAGCTGGACGCCCGGATGTGCCACCATGAAACAAATGGAACAGCTTTGGTTGCGCCAGCCCCTGGAACGACTCGTGCTCTGGCAGAGGCCTCCCAACACAAGGAGTCCCTCATGACGCCCAAACACGGCCTGCTTCCCCTGTTGCTGGTTGGCTGCGGCCAGCCCATGGCGACAGACGCACCTTCGGAGCAACATCTGGTGCAGCGACCATGGCAGTGGTTCTTCTCAAGCCCAACGCCCGCTCTCCCGTTCGATGGCATCAAGACCGAGCACGGTGCGTTCACATCAACGATCAACCTCGGACATGGTGATCTGTCTGGCCGCATCCCCATCGGCCATGCGCTCCCTGGACAGCTCAACCGGCGCGCAGCTGGCGACTTCGGCTACGAATCGTTGGGGTTGACCTTCACAGACAACGCCACCTGGAGCCCACCGGTCATCGGTGAGCACGCAGTGCAGCTGACCAGCGTAGTCGGGGACGGCGCGTACGCCTGGGTCACCACCAACTTCCGCGGGCTGCCCACCCGTGGCAGCTTGCAGGCGCTCGATCTCTCTTCGCTGACCGAACCGACCATCGCCTCTGAGATCCTGTTCAACACGACCGAGTACTCGGATCTCATCATCGAAGGGGACTACGCCTATGTCGTCGGGGTGACCTGCTACGAAGCGACGGCTGCGATCCTGGACGTTTATGACATCTCGGACCCGCTTGACCCCACACACCAGAAACGGCTCTCTCTCGATGGCCACGTCGGCCTGGACGCCTCGATCGATCCAGACGGGCAGCTCATCGTGATCACGGGCGACGACGGCGGAGTGTTCCGGTACGACCTGACGACACCAGACGCGCCGACGCTGGTGGACCACGCAGCGGTAGACGATGCACGTTGGGCCTTCTCGACAGAGGACACCCTCGGCGTCCTGACCAACACCGGCGTGGTGTTGCTTGACGCGAAGACCCTGGAGGAAGAAGACACGGTCTCGGTCGTCGGCCTCCCCGCCGAGGCGCCCAGCCGGGCAGCGCACCACGGCGACGAGTTGTTCTTGTTTACCCTGGAGGGCATCCAGCGGCTGGATCTGACAGACCTGACCCTGACCATCGCGACCTCGGACTACCTGGGCCACCCCAACGGCCTCGCCTTCGATGACGACGGAGTGCTCTACCTCGCCGCTGGGGAAGCGGGCGTGCGGGTCCATGAAGTCGGCGAGGAGATCTCTTCGCTGGGCATCCTCGACTATGAAGACGCTGGCTCGGCCAACAACCTCGTCCTCACCGACGAGGCGCTCCTGGTCGCGGACGGCATCGCCGGCCTCCGCATCGTCGAGGTCGCCTGGGACTACCTGCTGGATTTCTCCGATGGAGCCGACGCCTTCACGGTTCTCTCCGGCACCTGGGACGTCGACGATGACGATGTCGGACCCTACTACACCGGCACCAGCGCGGGCACCGACCTCTCCGCGTGGGGCAACGCGGCCTGGAGCGACTATCGCCTTCGGATGCGATTCGACGTCCACGAAGCCGAGACGAGCGCAGCCAGCGAGTCCATCCGCCTCTACCTGCGGTCTATCCACGCCGAGGGCGGGTTCTCTGGCTACTATATCGAGATCAACCCCGTCCTTCAGACCGCCAGCTTCGGCATCCATCTCGACGGCATCGACGACGAGGTCCTGGCCACGGCCGATGAGCTGACCGCCGCCTGGGATGGTTCAGAGCACGTGCTCGATATCACGCTCGAAGGTGAGGTCATCATCGTCCGGCTCGATGAGGAGGCGTTGTTTTCACTGACCGATGACACCTTCAGCACCGGACGCGCTGCGATCGAAACGAGCGGAGGGATCGACGCCCGGGTCCGGCGGGTCGCGGCCGGGTTCTCCGAAGGCGCCCTGGCCGTCGGACTCGAAGATGTCCCTCCCCCTCTTGAGGCGCCGAATGCGGACGGTGACTTCGACTTCAACACTCTCAAGGAGGCGATCGTCGACCTCCAGTTCGTCGATGCCACCACAGAGACGCCCATCGGCGGTTTTGTCACCATCGAAGATCCAGACACCGAGCAGACGCTCTTCCGCGGCGTGGTCAACGAACGCACCGGCTTCCTCTCCAGCCAGCTGACCCTCCCCAAAGCGCTCAGCGCCATGGAACTCACCCTGGAGATGAACGGCTACGACGCTGTGGTGGAGACGCTGACGGTGCGCACCGACGACGACACGCTGTGCATCTGCGACATTATCGAGGTGAGCCGCATCGACAGCGACGACACCTGGGCGGACTCGGACGAAGACAACGCCCCGGACGCTCGGGACGACTATCCCGAGGATGAGACTCAGGCCTTCGACATCCGCTTCCCCACAGCGGGCAGCTATACCGTCGCCTTCGAGGATCTCTACCCGAGCCCCGGCGACCGTGACTACAACGACCTGGTGGTCAACTTCGACATCACCGAGACCGCCAATGCCGACGATGAGGTCCTGAGCATCACCGCCAACGTCGAGGCGGTCGCCCGCGGCGCCGGATACAACCACCGCTTCGGGCACCGGATCCGCTTCCCCGGCGCTGCGGCCAGCACAACGATCAAGGTCTATGATGCCGATGGAGGGCTTGTCTCAAGCTCATCCGGTGAGGCCGAAGACATCGCCGACCTCACCATCTTCAAAAAGACCCGCGATGCCCTCCGGGACCCGAAGCACTGGTCGGCGAACGCAATGGCTCACCGTCCCATCTTCAAGGGCTACACCGCGACCTGGACCCTCACCTTCGATGAACCCTACCCGCGATCACAGCTCGAAGCAGCGCCCTATGACCCTTACCTCTACGTCATCAACACCGGCTATGACATCCACCTGCCGGGCAAGCCGGCTCTGGACGGAGACGCTGAGTTCGTCGACCGCAACGGCTTTCCCTGGGCCATCGTCCTACCGGAGACCTTCGCCTATCCCATCGAGCGGGTGGACATCCACGACGCATACCCTGAGTTCGAGCAGTGGTACACCTCAGATGGGACGCTCTCATTGAGCTGGTACACCACCTTCTTCGAGGCCCTGGTCATGAACAACGGGCGGACGGACGGCATCGAGTGAATCGCGCCATCAGAGGCCGATGTATCCGCATAGGTTTCACCGGACTGACGCGTCGACCGCTGGCCGCTCGGTTACGAAGCCCTGCTTCGCTTTCCGACTGGACCACCCCACGTGCCCCCTGCTCCTCCCGAACCACGCCCTGCGTTATCCTTCCGCGAACGACTGATCTCATGGACGAAGCGGTATGGGATGGAGGGTCAGTTCTGGGGGTATGAGGGCGGCAACCTGTTCGCCACCATGGCTGCAGCCGGCGGGGTGTCTGCCTTCTTCAACCAGGTGGGCGGCGTGCTGAGCGATGACCGGCTCGGCGTCCTCGACCGGGTGCTCACCTTGACGGCCACCTACCCCGACGCCACCGTAACCATCGGCCTCGGCGTGATCGTGGTCGGCGCGCCGCTGCTCAAGGCCGCCACCGCCCGGGCCCAGATCCGCGGCACCGACGATCTCATCGAAGGCGCCATGGCGGTCTCTGGGCTGCTGATCCTGCTGTACGCCTTGTCGCATGACACCAGCCTGCTCGCCCTCGCGGCCACGCACTTCGTGATCGCGTCCTCATTTTTGCGGCAGGGCCTGACCAACGCCTTCCTGATCAAGATCGGCTCGGTGTTCCTGTCGATCGGCGGGGTGCTGCTGGCCGCCTTCGGCGGGACCGTCCTCTCCGCCGACGCCAGCGCCGCCGCGACGCTGATGAACCTCCTGACCGTCGGCACCGGTGTCTATGTCACCCTCGCCAGCCTGCTGGCCTATGAAGGGGGGGTGTTTGTCCTTCAAGAAGAGATCAAGGCCCTGAGACAGACCCCTGACCGCGGGCCGCAGACGATCGCCGGGCGCCTGCTGAGCATCGACGGCGGACTGTCTCGGATGATCAGCCGCACACTTGACGGCCCGATCCTTTGGATCAATCGTCACATTTCCAACCCAGCCATCGCCTGGGTCGGCGCGGAGCAGAAGCGCACACAGCCGTTCTCGACGGGGATGTGGGCCCGGCTGCCCTGGCGGCTGGCCACCGGGGCGGTCGCGGTGTGGATGGGCGACGTCGCCTTCGCCATCGCCAACCTGGGCTGGGCGTTCGGAGACGTCTGCCTGGGATCGCTCGACTGGGACGATCCTGCAGCGGCCAACGCTCAGCCAGAGTGACGGTCTATGGCCGTCACTCGTGCGTGATACCGCCGGTCCGGCGCGCTCGTTGAGGCGGTGCGGCAAATGGGGTTGCTACCGCCTGTTACCGCGACGGTTCGGGCGCAAGTTGTCCAGATTTATCATCGTCTTTGAGGGCCCAGGGCTCTCAATGAGCGGGCGGGCGGTGGTTGGGCAACCTGGGGCAAGTCCGGCGGGGTGGATATGGGATCAACGTCGCCGGACATCAACGGAGTTCTCCTGATGAACCACGCTGCCCCATCGGGGCGGTCGGATGAGCTGCTCGTCCGCCGCTTTTCCCTTGATCTAACCACGCTCCCCAGGTACTGGTTCGCCAACAACGCGCTGCTGACGCATGCGCTCAACGCACAGAATCTGTTCTTTCCGGACGCGGAGCGGTTCTTCATTCGCTCGGTTCGCAAGCACATGGATCATGTGACGGATCCGGAGCAGCGCGCAGAGGTGAAGGCGTTCATCGGCCAGGAGGTCCAGCACGGCCGCAGCCACGATGATGTCCTCGATCAGCTTCGGGCGCAGGGTTTCCGCATCGACGGCTGGCTGTCTGGATACCGGGGTTGTATGGCGATGTTTGAGCGGCTCGCGTCTCCGAAGCTTTGCCTGAGCGTCACTGCTGCAGTGGAGCACTTTACGGCGAGCGTGGCGGAGTGTTGGCTGACCGAAGGTCGGATGCCGCTGGCGCACCCGACGATGGGTGACCTGTTGGGCTGGCACGCCGCGGAAGAGATCGAGCATAAGGCTGTGGCGTTCGACGTGCTTCAGCAGGTGGACGACCGCTACTGGCTTCGGGTGGTGGGGATGCTTCTGGCGACGTTGTTTTTGCTGATGCTTCTGGTGGGCGGTACGGTGATGCTGCTCTGGCAGGATCCGGAGGCGACCTGGCGCCGGGTGATGGATGAGCGGGCGTCCGCCAATGCAGACGGCATCCGGGCGACGCGATTCATCGAGCGACACATGGCGCCGTATCTGCGCCGCGACTTCCACCCGAACGATCACGACAATCGTCAGCTCGCCTGTGACTTCCTGGCCCAGATCGCGTCGCGGTTGAAGACCAGCCGACCGCGGCCTGCCCGCCAGAAGACAGCGTAAAACATTGTGTATCGGGGGCATCGATGAGCAAACCCCGATCGGTCACAGATCCAGATTGAAAACGCTTCAGAACATCCGGCATGGCACGATAGGGGTCCATGGGGAAATCGGATGGCGCGTTCTGACTCAGACGTAGAGGTTGAGGTTTCGTCGGAGAGCCCACTCGACAAGCGTCGTGATGGGGGTCATATCCAGTGGGCTGCTGAGCCGATGCTGGAGAAGATCATCTCCGTGGTACCTGGACTGTTGTACGTATTCAACCAAAACACGCAGTCCAATGAGTATACCAACCGTAGCCTGGGTGAGATGATGGGCTACACCGCGGAAGAGCTCCGACAGATGCGAGACACGTTCCTTCCGACGGTCTGCCATCCCGACGACATGGCTCGAATCGTTGACTACTTCGGTCAGATCCGGAGACTGCAGGATGGCGATGTTGCGGAGATTGTCTACCGCATCTGGCACAAGTCGGGCGGATGGCGGCATCTGCTGTCTCAGGACACGGTCTTCGAGCGGGCGCCGGACGGAAGCGTCCTGCGGCACATCGGCATCGCCACTGACATCACGGTCCAGAAGAACGCCGAGACCGCGTTACAGGAGATGAACGAGACGCTGAGCGTGATCAACCGGGAGCTTGAGGAGCTGACCTATGTCGCCACCCACGACATGAAGAGCTCCATCGTCAACATCTCGGGGTTGGCGGCGGCGCTTGCGGACGTCGTGGATCCGAACGACGATGAGGCGCATGAGCTGATCGCGCTCATCCAGCGCTCCACCTCAGAGGCGACGAACACCATCCAATCGATCGTGACCATCGCCCAGAATCGGGAGCGGATGGAGACCGCGCCTGCGTCGCCGCAGGATCTGGCGGCATCGTTTGCAGAGGTTCAGCGGGCTCTCCAGCCGCAGCTGGACGCGCTCAACGCGACGGTGACGACCCACATTCCCCCCTCACTGCAGGTCATCTTCCCGCCGCTTCAGCTTCAGAGCGTCCTCAAGAACCTGCTCCACAACGCCATCCGCTACCACACAGCGGCGCGTCCGTTGGTGGTGACGTTGACGGCGCGCCCTGCCAAAGACGGCGGTGTGCAGGTGTGGTTCGCCGATAACGGTCGGGGGGTTGATCTGGCGCGAGATCGGGAGCGCATTTTCCAGTTGTTCCAGCGGGGCGGCAACCACGACCTTGAAGGGAGCGGGATCGGGTTGTACCTTGTTCGCCAGATGATGCGACGCGCGCGGGGCGCGGTTAGCGTCCAAAGCACACCCGGTGGCGGCGCCACCTTTGTGCTGGGTTTCTCGGGGACAGGATGAACGCGCCACAGATCGATCGGATACTGCTCATCGACGATGACGACGTCACTGCTTTCCTGGTGCAGCGACTGGTTCAAAAGAGCGGGATGGTCGGGACGCTCCATCGGGCCAGTGATGGCCTGGAAGGCCTGGAGATGCTGAACGCTGCAGCCCGCGGTGAGGCAGAGAAGCCGGACGTGATTTTGCTCGACATCAACATGCCGCGCATGACGGGCATCGAGTTCCTGGCAGCGTATGAGCAGCTCCCGGAGACGACCCGCTCTGGTGTCGTGATCGTGATGTTCACCACATCGCTGTTGGAGCGTGATCGGCGCACGGCGGAGGCGTCACCTCATGTTCAGGGCTTCTTCAACAAGCCCTTGAGCCGGGAGCAGCTGACGGAGCTCGCGGCGCTCACCCAATACGCATCATGAGGGACGGGTCCGGCCGCACCGTCCGATGACCGGATCGCGATAGAGTGGAGCGTCCACTGCCGGAGAGCGGTCCCCTTTATGTCGCGGCTGATCGGCGCCATCGCGTTGTTGTCCTTCGGGCTGCTGGTCTATGAGCTGGCGCTGACGCGACTCTTCGCGGTGGTGCTGTTCTCGGATCTGGCGCACCTGGCGTTGTCTCTGGCGATGCTGGGGATGGGGGTCGGGGCGTTGCTCCAGCACCTCTTCGAGCCGCTGCGGCCCCCGCGGCTGCTCCAGGCGGCCAGCGGGTTGACGCTGGCTCAGGGCGCCGCGATCGTTCTGGCGACCGCGTGTGTGCTGTACTTCCCGCTGTTGTCGACCCCCAGCGGGCCCCCCGCGCCCTGGCAGGTGCGGGTGATGATGCGCGCCGAGACCCTGCAGTGGGAGTGGTTCGTGCTTCTGATCCCCATCCTATCGCTTCCCCCGCTGTTTGCCGGGGTGACGCTGGCGGGGATTTTCGCGCACCGCCACAAGGACTTCGGCGTGCTCTACGGCGCGGATCTGATCGGCGCCGGCCTGGGCGTCGCCGCCTTCCTGCCGGCGATCGCATGGCTTCAGGGGGCGGACGTGATCTGGCTGAGTGTCCTGAGCTGCGCCCTGTCTGCGGGGCTGCTGGCGCCGCATGCTGCAGGCCGCGGGCTGGCCGTGGCTGCGGCATGCGGCGCGCTGGTCGCGGGCGGACAAGCCCTCCGTGGCCAACCGGTGCTCCAGATCCAGGCGTCTGCGGGGTGGTCTGAGGCACAGGTCGTGGCGACCCGGTGGACACCACTGACACGGCTGACCGTCTTCCAGCAACGCGACAACGAGCTGATCCTGCTGGACAACGCCACCCTGTCTTCGGTGATCCAACGTCCTCAGCAGCTGGATCGGGTGACGCGAATGGCCAACCGTGGGCTGGTCTACCAGCTCGAGATCCCCCCCGGCCCGGTGGCCATCCTGGCGGCTTCAGCGGGCCCTGAGGTGGTGACGGCGTTGCACAACGGCTTCCCTGAGGTCGACGCCATTGATATCGAAGGGGAGATTTTCGAGTTGGTCGCTGAGCGCTACACCACCCCGCTGAACCCGTACCGTGACCCGCGGGTCCGGCGGATCGCGCTGGACGCCCGCTCGGCGATGATGCGGGCGGAGCGGGGCCGATACCACATCATCCAGCTGCTCAACGCCAACCTGTTCGGGGCATCGGGCATGTTGGCGCATGCGTGGTCGCCCTCGCTGCTGACCACGCAGGAGGCGTTCGATCTGTACCTCGATCGGCTTGATGAGGACGGGGTGCTGAGCATGGCCAACTTAGAGCAGACCCGTTGGTTGCCGCGCAACGCCGCAGCCGCGCTTCGCGCACGGGGTGTCGAAGATCCCTATCGGTATATGGCGTATATCGATGGTCCGAACGCGGTCTTCCTTCTTCGACCGCGACCATGGACGGACGCCGAGCGCGCCCGGCTGTACGCCGTCATCGGCCACACTGGCGGGATGCCCCTGGTCCTCGATCCCGGGCAGCCGGTCGCGGATGCGACCGCGCTCCTCCGCAGCCTTCCAGGCGCCGCGATCGGCGGTCGGGGTCCACAGACCGCATTGCCTGCACCGGCGCCGCCGGTGCAGACCGACGATCACCCGTTCCTCGACAGCCCGGCGCGGGTCGGCTACGCGCTCCGCCACAACACGTTTCCCGAAGGCATGGTGTACCGCACCCTGTTGTTGCAGGCGGCGCTGGTGCTCGCTGTGGGTGGTGCCGTCATCGGGCTCCCGCTGCTGCTCCGGGGGCGACAGTCGCTTCGCGGCGCAGGTGCGGTGATCGCCTATGTCGCTTGTCTGGGTGGGGGGTACCTGGCTGTGGAGACGGTGCTCCTTTACCACTTGACGCTGTTCATCGGCCATCCCAGCTATGCCATCGCCGCGGTGGTGCTCTCGATGCTGGTCAGCAGCGGCCTGGGCAGCGTCTATGCGGCGCGGGGACCAGACGACGCGGTGCCGCAGCGGCTGCAGACGATGCTGGTGCTGGTGTTGGGCCTTGGCCTTCTCCAGGCCTTCGTGGTGCCCGACCTCCTGGTCGGGGCGCTGATACAGGCCCCGCAGGGTGTCCGGATGGCGATCGCCAGCGCAAGCATGGCGCCATTGGGCTTCGTGATGGGCACCTGCTTCCCATATGGGATGCGGCTGGCGACCCGGCGCTCGGCCGGGGTGGTGCCCTGGGCGTGGGCGGTCAACGGCTGGATGAGCGTGGTGGGGGGGATGACGACGGTGTTGCTCACCCGCACGCTGGGCTACTCCTGGGCGATGGTGGCGGCCCTGTCCGCGTACGCGCTGGCCCTGGTGGTGTCGCGACGGCTCACTGATGCCGTTCGTATCTGATTCGATTCGTCGGACGTCACCGCCCATCCGTCACGACAGCGCATTCGCACCGCTCCGCATATACCGCTCCCTCCATGAGATGCAGCCTTCTTCAGGCGTTCGGTATGGATGGCGTATGATACGGCGAGGGGGTGAGATGAGTTGGGATGATGCGGCCGCGACCTGGGACACCAACGGCGCGGTCCAGGCCTACAGCCGGGCGGCGTTCCGATCGTTGCAGGACGTCCTGGATGCCCGCGGTGCCGCCCTCTCCGGCGCCCGGGTGCTTGACTTTGGCTGTGGCACCGGGCTGCTGACCGCCGCGATGGCCGACGACGCGTCATCGATCGTGGGGTTTGACATCTCGCTGGCGATGCGGGCGGTGCTGGATGCGAAGGGCATCCCCAACGTCACAACGGCGTCGGGTGATCTGGCGGCGCTCGATGTGACGGTCGATCTGATCACCTGCTCGTCGGTCTGTGCGTTCGTCCCGGACTACCCGGAGACGATCCGGCAGCTGACGGCGAAGCTGGCGCCGGGTGGGTTGCTGGTGCAGTGGGACTGGGAGCAAAATCCATCGGATGAGGCGCCGATGGGCCTGCGTCGGGAAGACATTGAGGCCGCCCTTGTGTCTGCGGGGCTTGTCGATGTGACGGTGGGCATCGGCTTCCATGAATCCTTCGAGGGGCACGTCATGGCACCGCTGTGCGGTGTGGGCCGGAAGGCGGCTGATGATCACAAAAACCAACCACCCGTATAAATCCGCGACGGGAAGCGGTTAGAGCACCGCCCCATAGATGATTTCAGGAGGAGGGACGATGCTGGAAGGTCTGACCCGGCCGCTGCCCGAAGAGCCCGACGGCACCCCGCCCCAGCGGGGGTTCATTGATGCGATGCACTCCCGCCAGCTTCGCAGCGTCCTGCGGCTGGCAGAGACCATCGGCAAGAAGGCCTTCGGCGTCGCGGATCCGCTGAACGCCAACATCAAGCGCACCGATGAGCGCGAGCGGATCGTGGCCTCGACCATCCAGCAGATGGTGACGGGTGGGAAGCTGAAGTTCGGCAACATCCCCAGCCACATCATCGTCGAGCTGGTCCTGGCTGAGCTGTTCGGCCTGGGGCCGCTGGATCGGTTTCTGGGAGAGGACGACGTCACCGAGATCATGGTCAACGGGCCGTTCATCATCTTCGTGGAGCGGGCCGGCAAGCTGATCGAGACCGGCCATAAGTTCGTCGATGATGAGCATGTCGAGCGGATCATCAACCGCATCGTCCGCCCGTTGGGGCGGACGATCGGTCCGAACAACCCGCTGGTCGACGCTCGGCTGCCTGATGGCAGCCGGGTCAACGCCGCGGTGGCGCCCTGTACGCTGGACGGCCCGAGCATCACGATCCGCAAGTTCTCATCGAACATGCTCCACCTGGACGCGCTGGTCGGGTTCGGCTCGATGAGCCAGGAGATGGCGATGTTTATGAAGGCGCTGGTCCGGGGCCGTCGCAACATCGTCATCAGCGGGGGCACCGGCTCGGGGAAGACGACCCTGATCAACGCCCTGTCGGCATACATCGATCCAGGGGAGCGGGTCGTCACCATCGAAGATGCCGCGGAGCTTCAGCTTCGGCAGCGCAACGTGGTTCGGATGGAGAGCAAGAAGCCGACCCGGGAAGATCCGGTCGAAGTGACGATGCGGGACTGCCTGGTCAACGCGCTGCGCATGCGCCCAGAGCGGATCCTGATCGGGGAGTGCCGCAGCATCGAGGCGTTCGACATGCTACAGGCGATGAACACCGGCCACGACGGCTCGATGACGACGGTGCACGCCAACAGCCCACGGGACGCCATCGCCCGTCTGGAGACGCTGGCGCTGATGGGCGGTGTGGCGCTTCCGCTGCCGGTGATGCGCCGCCAGCTGGTGAGCGCGGTCCACTTCATCATCCAGGTCCAGCGGATGCAGGACGGCAAGCGCCGGATCACCCACATCACCGAAATCCAGGGGATGGAAGGGGAGATCGTCACCCTCGGCGACATCTTCATCTGGGACGAGACCCGCCGCGGCCAGGCGCCCCGCCACCGCGCGACGGGCAACCGTCCCCGATGCATCGGCGAGCTGCAGCGATATGGCCAGAACCTTCCAGCGGCGCTGTTCAACAGCCGCCGCTGAGCACCCCGCGCCCCTCACAGGCGGAAGGTGTCCTCTGCCGAGAGGCAGCCGGAGTCGCGATCACAGCGCCGTCCGTTCGGCCAGAACGGGTCGCTCCACAGCGGCTCGACCACATCCGAAAACAAGACCACACCATCCACCATCAGCTCGATGTCAGCCTCTGCGATGCGCTCATCCATCGGCGTCGGCACGGCCACCAGCATGGCCCCATCGACGAAGGTGACCCCGCTTACGCCGCAGTCTTCTCCATCATCTGACGGGACCGCGAAGGTGCAGCGGAGCGCATCGACGCCGTCGAAGGCGACGGAGAGCTCAACCTCTCCCTCTTCCCAGACGTCCGCCTCGAAGGTGAGTTCATAGCTTCCGTTGCAGCCTATCTCGGTGCAGCCGAGGGGGATGCAGCCACTGGAGACCCCATGCGACCGTTGATTCTTCTGTCGGTGCTCTCTGGGCTCACCAG
>JBCBLB010000103.1:0-18525 GCA_038520555.1 Myxococcota bacterium
CCGTATGTCATCCTGGAGCTGGTATGAGCCCGGCGCTTCTGGCGAGCATCGCCCTGGCACGGGACATCACCCTGCTCGGGGCCGCCAGCGCGTTGCACCAGCCAGAAGACGAGATCGGCGATGCCCATCAGGGATGGACGGCGCATGACGAGGAGTGGAGGGGGATCCAGGAGCTGGCGGCCGAAGAGGAAGGGCTCATCGCTCGCCTGCAGACTGCGCTGGCCCTCGATCCGCTCTCCGCATGGCTGGTCTGCTTCTGCCTCGCGGCGGAGCTTCACCCCGAGGCCGCCGCGGCGCTGAGCATCCTCGCCGAAGAGAACACGGTGCACCTGCTCACTCCGACCAGCTTCGCCAGGCTCGCGGTCGCCGCTTCGCTCTCAGATTACACGACCGCGCTGTCGTCGGCGCTTCAGGGCGGCCTGCCCGGAAAGATGGGCCTGCTGGAGGTCGTCGAGATCAGCCCGGGGCGCCCCCTGTCTGGCCGGGGGCTGCGGGTGCACCCATCCGAGATCACCGCCCTGTTGCAGGAGGGCGCGCAGCTGCGTGCCTCTCGACAGCTCCACACCGTGCTCAACATGCCCGGAGATGTCCTGGTTCACGCCCCCGCCAGAGTGGCTGGAGCCCACACGCTGCTCGCTGAGCGCGGGGGCATCGCGCTGCGCAGCCGCTCTCGAAGGGCCGCCCATCAGCTCGCGCTGGATCTGGCCACCTTCCGCGAGCAGCCCATGCTGGTGGTGGCGTTGACCACACCGCTGCCTCCGGTCGGCGCGCTGCTGCGTTGGCCACATGCCCTGCTGGTGCTCGACCTGACCGGGCTGGGTGCACCACCAGCGCGTTGGTTGGCGGATGCGCTCCGCCAGCTGCCCGACACTGTGCTGCTGCTGTCGGATCGGATGGACGCGGGCACGCTCCCCTGTGTGGAGGTGGAGCCGCTGGATTTCCGCCACGCCTGCGCGGTCTGGTCACAGATCACCTCAGAGGCCGAGCCCCTCGCCCGGCGGTTCCGGCTGGGGCTCACCGAGGCACGCGCCGCGGTCGCAGATGCGAAGGATGCGTTGGAGTTGGTCGGGCTGTCCCGGGAGACCCAACCGAGCACCGTCGCCATCGCAGAACAGGTGCTGCGCCGTGGGGCCCGGAGCATGGGGCCCAGCGTGAAGGTCTTGCGGACCGCGGCGCGGCTGGAGCGGCTGGTGGTCTCCCCGCGGCTCTCCGAGCAGCTCTCCGACATCGTCGGCTGGTACGAACACACCGACAAAGCCCACGCCTCGCTCGGGATCCACAGCGAGCGGGGGAGCAGCGTGGGGCTGACCGCGCTGTTCTCCGGCCCCTCCGGCACTGGCAAGACGTTCGCGGCACGATGCCTGGCCAACACCCTGGGGCTGAACCTCTACCGCATCGACCTCTCCCAGGTGGTCTCCAAGTACATCGGTGAGACCGAGAAAGCCCTGTCGACCGTGTTCAATGAGGCAGAGGCCGGGCATGGGCTGCTGCTGTTTGACGAAGCAGACGCCCTGTTCGGCAAGCGCAGCGAAGCCAGGGATGCCCACGACCGCTACGCCAACGTCGAAGTCGGCTATCTGCTGCAGCGGATGGAGTCGTTCGATGGCGTGGCCATCCTGACCACCAACCTGCGCAGCAACCTCGATCCAGCGTTTGTCCGTCGAATTCGGTTCATCCTCGAATTTCCCATGCCAGACGCCACAGCGCGGCGGCGGCTATGGGAACAGTCGCTGCCAGAGCCCCACTTCCGAACGCCGGCGCTGAACCTGGAGCCGTTTGTCCAACGCTTCCAGCTCTCCGGCGGCAGCATCAGCAACATCGGCCTCGCCGCCACCCACCTCGCCGCAGCCAGCGAAGATGGGCTGCTGCACACCACGCACCTGGTCCGGGCGACGTATCAGGAGCTGGAGAAGTCCGGGATGGCCCGCTCTCCTTCCGCATTCGGACCCCTCCGCGAACATCTTCCGGCGGGGGTGAGATGAGCCATCTCCACCTTAACATCGGCGACATCGTCCTGACCGGCGGCGCGGATCGATCCGAGGGGGCGGCGCTGGAGGGGGTGCTCCGGAAGGCCCTGCAGACCCTCGCTGAGCAGCTCTCAGCGCGCCCGGGCTGGAATCAGGCCGATTTGGCCGGTGTGATCGTGGATCGCCTGGAGACCACCCCCCTCACCGTCGATCAGCTCCTCCAGCCCGGCGGACCGGAGCTGCTCGCAGACGCCCTGCTCGACGCCATCCTCTCGGAGGTTCGATGACCGCTACCCGAAAGTATCTCCGCGGCGCCTTCATCGCCTATGATCCCGGCGGCTATCCCAACGATGCCGCGAAGAAGCGTGTGCTGCCGTTTCGGTTCAACCCAGAAGGGCTGTCCCGGAGCATCACCGTTGAGCAGGCCCAGGGCAGCGGCGGCACCCAGGGTGCCGGCGGCAGCGGTGGCGATGACGCCGATCAACAGAGCGCCGACAGCAGCAGCGGCACTCTCAAAGAGACCCTCACCGTGCAGATCCGCCTCGATTTGCACGACCGCCACGAAGCCAGCAGGGATCTCGACGCCGCGTTGGGGATCCTCCCAGAGATCGCCGCCCTCGAAGACCTGCTGTATCCCGCCCCGTCCGAAACCCAGGCCAGCTCCGACGCGCGGGAGCCGGTGCAGGCGCGCGCCCCTCGCCCGACGGTGCTGCTCGTCTGGGGACGAAAGCGCGTCTACCCGGTCCGCATCACCGGGATGACCATCAACGAGACCATGCACAACGCCGAGCTCTACCCCACCCGGGCGCTCGTGGATGTCCAACTTGAGGTGCTCTCAGAAGCCGACGCCAAGGACAATCAGGCCGTCACCGACGCGCTGAAGTTCACCGGCGACCACCGCCGCAGGCTCGCCCGGGACTTCCTCGACCGCACCGCATCCCAGAACACCAACATCCTCCCCCTGTAGCCATGATCGACAAACGCTCTCGATACCGTCTCACCCCCACCCAGACCGTCACCCTCGCCAACGGGGAGCCGGCCACCCTGTTGTCTCTGCGGGTCTTGCCGGACGCGGAGGGGTTCTTCTATGCCACCCCCGAGCCCGGGGTGCGGCTCGATCACCTCGCCGAGCGCTACTACCGCGATCCCCGTCGGTTCTGGCGAATCGCAGATGCCAGCGATCACCTCGACCCGTTCGACATCGTCGAAGCCGGTGAGCCCCTGCTGATCCCCCCGGGTCGGTGAACCATGCCCGCGCCTGCCGTCAACCTCCTGCTCGATGACACCCGGATCGATGCGTCGGTCCGGCGTGCCGTGCGGCAAGCGATGTCAATGGCCGAGGTCCGCGAGACCGATGCCGATCCCACCTTGCTGACCATACGCCTCAAGCTCTCTCAGCGCCCAGACGGCACCTGGTTCCCCATCGACCAGGACGTCTTCGTCCCTGCCAGCCGGCTGCGGCTTGAGATCGTCGCTCCCGGCGGTCGGCCGGTCCGGCTGTTCGATGGGCGCATCACCCACGTCCGCCCCCACTTCGAGACCATCGAGGCGAACTGCTACCTGGAGGTCATCGCTCAGGACATCGGCGGCTGGATGAATGTCGGAGATCGGGCCGCCAGCTTCCCAGACCTCTCCGATGCAGCGGCGGTGGTCGCCGTGCTGGATGAGTGGGGGATCACCGATGTGATGGCCCCTTCGCCCAGCCTCGACAACCCCGAGCGTCACACCCTGCTCATCCAGCGGGAGTCGGATTGGATGTTTCTCCAGCGGTTGGCCGCCCGAAACGGCTTTCGCTGTTGGCTGGAACCCAACGGAGAGTCGGTCCGGGCATGGTTTGGCCCTCCCGATCTCTCCGAGCCCCAACCCGACCTGATCATCCTTCAGGACGGGGCCAACTTGAAGTGGCTCGATCTGCAGTACACCGCAGCCAGAACAATCCGTCACGCCGGACAGCAGCTTGATCCCCTGGAGAAGCGCGTGCTGATGGCAGAGGCCGACGGCCTGTTGGCGTCGGCAGATGGCACCGAATTGGTCTCAGAAATCGCCAAATCCCTCGCCGAGGAAGGGCTGCCGGAGCCAGAGGGCTGGCTGCCCACAGGGCCGGCGCGCAGCGCAGCGATGGAAGGGCGAAGTCGGGCGGCCAACGACGCCGACCGGTTCGCCCTGGAAGCCCGCGGAGAAATCGACACGGCGCTGTATCGTGGGCTGCTCCGTGCGCGGCGCACCGTCTTGATCCGGGGTGTTGGAAGCCGACACTCCGGACGCTGGTATGTGCGCGCGGTCCGCACGGCATTTCAAGAAGGGGTGCTCACCCAGACGTTCCTCGCTGAGCGTTTGGACATCGATCTGTCCGGGCGCGAAGACTTCGGCGCCTCTGCCGAAGAGGAGGGGCCGCGATGAGCGACGAGCGGCGGCTGTTCTTCGGCAAATATGCCGCAATTGTCGTCGACAATTCCGATCCGGAGAACCTGGGGCGGATCCGCGTCCGGATCCCGGCGGTCCTCGGTGAGGTGATCTCAGGATGGGCGCTGCCGTGTGTCCCCTACACCGGCCGCGACCGCGGCATGCTGTTTTTGCCAGAGATCGACGATGCCGTGTGGGTGGAGTTTGCGGCGGGACAACCTGAGCGACCGATCTGGGTCGGCGGGTTCTGGAGCGCGCCCACCACCACCCGCCAGGAGTCTGACTCCGCCTTCGCCGATGAGACCGGCAACGAACTCCCCACCGTGGAGGGCGCGCAGCCCTCCGCAGGGCTTCGGGTGCTGCGCACCCGGGCTGGACACCACCTGGCGTTCGATGATGACGGCGGGGTGGTCATTCTCTCGGCCGCAGATGCATCCGCGACCATCCGGCTGACCGCAAAGGGCGAGATCATCCTCTCGGCGGGAACCATCCAACTTGGTGAAAACGCATCAGAGAAGCTCATTTTGGGAGATTCATTCAAGAATTTCTTCAACCAGCACACCCACCCGACCGGGGTGGGTCCATCCGGTACCCCCACGCAGCCGATGTCCGCTTCCTTGCTGTCATCGGTCAGCAAGACGGAGTGATCATGCCTCTCGTCACCGCCGCGCTGGCTTCTGCGCTGCAACAGAACTGGCTGATCCCAGCAGGTGGGAATCACCACGCTTCGGTCAGCGCCTCTGCCGACCGCCTCGCATCGGTGGTCAGCCAGTGGTTTGCAAACGCCACGGCGATGGGATTCCCCTGCAGCACAGCGGCGATCCGGCGCCCGAGCATGGTCCCGGGACTGATCAGCGCGTTGTCCGCGGGCTCTGCATCCGCCGCCGGTCCCCTGCTCTCGCTGGCGATTGGGCAGTACTGCCTGGGGCAGCTGTTCGGCCCTGGCGTCGCCAACATGCCCCTGGGGGTCGGCATCGCCGGGAGTGCGTTCACCACGGTCTTCCTCGATCTGGAGGCCAGAAACGAAGTGCGGGCGCAGCAGATGGCCGCCGCCATCAGCGGCCTCGCGCTGACCACGATCGCCGTGTTTCCACCACCACTTTCCCCCCAGCCGGTGCTCTGAGATGGCCAACCGCTTCATCTTCCAGCCGTTCCGACTCGGTCGCCAGGGTGGCATCGCCGTCACCGACGATCCGAATCGGCACCTCCGCGACAAAGTCCTCGCGGTCCTGTTCACCGCGCCCGGGGAGCGCATCAACAACCCCCGGTTCGGGGTGGGGTTGAACCGTGTGGTATTTGAGACCATGGATGACCTGACCCTGGCGGCCATCGAGTACCGGATTCTACAGGGACTTCGTCGGGATCTCGGCGATGAACTGGATCTGCAGGGGGTGGACATTCGACAGGACGCGCCGGGCGGCCAGGTCACGCTGTTGCTGACCTACCAGCGCCGAACGGACCGCGCCATCCGCAACCTGGAGATCGCGCTGTGAGTCGACCATGGCTGACCTGGGATGGGGCCTCACTGGAGCCGGGCTGGCAGGGGATCGTCTATCTGTCGATCGCCCTGATCCCCTCCGGGCAGACGCTGCCCGGCGCGCGCCTGACCGTCCACCTCAACCTCCCGCCGAGCGGGATCAGCGCTGAGGACGTCGTGGTGATGCAGGACGGCAAGCCCCTCACCGAAGGCTTCACCGTCGCCATTCCCGGCGCTGCCCCTGCGACCATCGACATCCTGTTCGAGGCCGTCGGCGATCATGGCCCTCATCAGGTGATGCTGGCCTCGGGGGGGGATGACAACCTCAATCCGTTTTTCTCCCTGTCCGAGTTCATCTTTCTGCTTCAGTGTGAAACCGGCGACTGCCGACAGGATGACCTGGAGGCCGACGCCAGGCGCGCGCCAGCGCCAGCGCTGGACCTCCTGACCAAGGACTTCACCGGCTTCGTCAAGCTGCTCGCGGAGCGGGTTCAGGTGGTCAACCCGGACTGGAGCGACCTCTCCGCAGCGTCGATGGAGCGGGTGTTCATCGACCTGCTCGCCCACCAGGGCGACATGCTGAGCTACTACCAGGACCGGGTGGCCTCCGAAGCGTTCCTCCAGACCGCCACCCAGCGCTTCTCCCTTCGACAGCACGGCGCGCTGCTGGGCTATGCCCTCCATGATGGCCAGGCGGCCCAGACCCTCCTGAGCGTCGACGTCGCAGCGGCAGGGTTTGTGCCCGAAGGGCTGCAGGTCCGCACCGAGCCGCGGGCAGGAGAGGCGCCGCTGGTCTTCTCGGTCACCAGACGCACGGCCGTGGATCCGCTCAACAACAGCGACAAACTCCATGTCGCCGCCTGGCCAGACGCCAACGACGCGCGGCTTGTGGCTGGCAGCACAGAGATGCTGCTGTGGGGACAGTCGAACACCCTGCGGCCCGGTGATCGCCTCGCTTTGGTCCATGACCGCACCCAACAGGTGGTCACCCTCACCGCCGTCGAGCCGCTCAACCTGCCCGGCTGGGTGAAAGATCCCGACGACGCCCCGACCGGAACCGTTCCTCTGACCGCGGTGCGCTGGCAAGAGCCGCTCACTTCTGACTATCCCCCCTGGCAAGGCGCGTTTGAGATTCGGGCCAACCTGGTGGATGCCGTCCATGGGGAATGGAAGACCGCATGGCTTCGCCCCTCACAGCCCGCGGCGGTGCTCCGGGATCATGTTGAAGTCGTGCTCAATCGGCGCAATTCCATCACCACCAGCGTCGCGCGGGCGGTTGCCGGGGGCGCCACGGTGACGGTCGTCCTGCTCCGCGCCCTCCGCCTGCCACAGGGGCCTGTGGCGTTTGATAGAGATGCAAACCACCTTCGGAGACCCGCGCTGGAGGTCACCATCGACGGAGAGGCATGGCATGCCGTCGAGCACCTCCACAACGCCTTCTCCTACGACCGTCACTTCGTCGCCACCACAGACAACAACGGTCACCTCTGGCTTCAGTTTGGGGACGGGATCCGCGGACATGAGATCGAGCTGTTGCCCTCCGGTCAGCCCGCCGTAGAGATCAAAATCCGCTATCGGGTCGGAAGCCCGTTGGCCGGCAACTGTCAACGTGGCGTGCTCCAACGGGCCATCGCTCCACAAGATCCCAACAGTGAGGCCTCTCAGGACGTCAACCAGATCACCATCCAGTCGCTCACCAACGTCATCCCAGCCCTCGGGGCGGCCGCCGCCGAGTCCAACGCCGCTGCCCGCCTCGCCATCCCCGCGTCGTTGCGGCATGGAGACCTGGAGCGGGCGGTCACCCTGTCGGACTACGCAGCGGTCGCCGAGCAGGTCTCTGGCGTGGCCCGCGCGGCGGCGGTGCTGCGCGGGGGCATCTTCAACACGGTCATCGTCCTCGTCGACCCGATCGGTCAGGTTGAGCTGACGCAGGCGCTAAAAGAAGCCGTCATCGCCCACATGGAGTCCCGGCGGATGACCGGTCGAGAGGTGCGGGTGCAGGGTCCGGACTATCTGCCCCTGGATGTGGAGCTGATCATCTGCGTTCAGACCGGCTTCCAACGCCACCGGGTCCGCGATCGGGTCCTCGCCACGCTCCAACCCGGCCGAGACGACCGCCCCGGCTTCTTTCATCCCGATCGGCTGTCGTTCGGGGAAGACATCGAGCTGGGCGATGTGCTGGCCGCCGCCCACCGGGTGCCGGGGGTCCGCTCTGTACACGCCCGACGGTTTCGCCCCCTGCGCAGCGCATCCACGGTGCAGGTGTTCGCCCGAATCGGGTTGGCCGACACCGAAGTCGCGCGGCTGGATGCCACCCCCGGCCGGCCTGAGCATGGCCGGCTCAAAGTCCTGGCTGTCGGTCTCGACAATATCGACGAGAGCGAATTCCTCATCGATGAACCTTCTGCGAGTCCCTGATGAGTCGTCCTCCCCGCCCCCCCCCGGAGAACCCCACCGCCGGCACGCTGACCGTTCAGGATGGCGTGCTGGACTATCTGCCCCTGGAGCATGCAGACTTCCTCCGCCTCCAACTCCACCTCGCAGCGGCCGAGCTGGGGAGCGCGCCGCCAGAAGGCAGCGGGGATTTCGCGCGCACCTTGTTTGACCTCGCTGCCAGCACCGCACATGTCCTGGCGCTTTATCAGGACCTCTACGCCGGAGAGGCGTTTTTGCCCTCGGCGCGATCTGCGGAGAGCCTGACCCGTCACGCCCGCCGGCTGGCCTACTCCCCAGACGGCGGGCGCTCGGCCAGCGGTTATGTTGTGCTGACGGTCAAAGAAGCGGTCAGCGGACGGGTCGATGCCGGGCTGAAGCTCACCAGCAGCCCCCTCGGAGAGGCGCGGTCGGAGACGTTCGAATCCACCGCAGCCGCCACGGTCAGCGGCGCCTGGAATGCGATCAGCCCCGCCCAGAGCACCCTCCCGATACCCCTGGCGCCAGAGGCCACCGCCCTCCAGCTTCGAGGCAGAGGCCACCGACTCTCTGCCGGCGATCTGGTCGCCCTGGTCGGCCCAGGGCAGTGGAGCGGCTTCCGGATCACCGCCGTCACGGAAGAGCAGACCACCACCACCGTTCACCTGGATCGGGCCCGCGGCGGCACCGCCGACCTCCCGCTCACCCCGTGGGATGCCGAACGCACCGCCCCCGGCCATCGGTTGTTGGTGGATCCCGGGCGGACGCTTCGGTCGTTTGGTTGGAACGCCGACCCGGCGCTGTTCTCTCCAGCACAGATCCGCTCTGCCACCGCGGAGCCGGACGGCGGCTTCCCGACGCTCAACAGCACCCCGCGATTCGGCTGGCGGGTCCACGAAGGCGACGACGGCACCAATCGATACAACGATCAGGACCTCTACCTCTCCACCGCCGAGACCGATCCGGTGGGCGATGGCTGGTTGCTCCGCTGGGGAAGCCGCCCCGAAGTGTTCCGGGTACCCGCCAGCACGGAAGCCACCACCTTTGAGACGACCGCGACCGTTTCCCTGGTGCGTGCCTGGGAGGCGTCCGTCTTCGTGGGCATGGAACAGGACGGGACAGACTGGGTGGCCCGCTACAGCGACGAAGCTCAGGAGCGGTTGCTGTCGGCCACGGTCACCCGACTGACCCTGCAGACCGACACCGGCATGGGGGTCGATCGCACATCTCACCCCCTTGGAGCCACGTTTCACGGCGGATGGCGCCGTCAGATCCCGCTGCTCACCGAGACCCCCAACACAGCCCCCATCGCCTCAGGGGAGCCGCTGGCGGTCCTGGGCGATCTGACCGGTATGACGCCCGGCCACCTCCTCGCCCTGCAGACGCGCGATGGCGCGGTCAGCCAGATCGTCATGCTCGCAGACATCACGTTCCCCGAAGCGCAGGCCGACCCCACCACGATCAGCTGGCGCGATGTCACCGCGCTGCCCGAAGGGCACGTCTGGGTCCTCGGTGACCTGCTCATCCGCGGCAACGTGGCGGCCATCTCCCATGGTGAGACCATCGAAGAGGTCCTTGGCGGGAGCGATGGGGTCACACCGTTTCAGACCTTCTCCCTTCAGCGCGGTCCCCTCACCCGCCTCTCCACCGGCCGCCGGATTGCGCCTGTGCTCACCGTTCGGGTCAACGCGGTGGCCTGGCAGCGGGTGGAGACCTTCCACGACAGCGGCCCGGACAGCCGGCACTTCATGCTTGAGGTCGACGCCGACCAGCAGGCGATGGTGCGGTTTGGGGACGGGCTGCGTGGGGCGGTCCCGCCCGCCGGACGCCGCAACGTCTCCGCCATCTACCGCATCGGCATCGGCGCGGTCGGAAACGTCTCCGCTGGACGCATCCACCGCATCGCTCGAAGCCACCCGCTATTGGAGGGAGCGGTCAACCCCATCGAGACCACCGGCGGGTCTGACCCCGCCGGTGCGGAGGGCATCCGCACCCAGGCCACCCGCTATATCCGGACCTTTGATCGAGCGGTTTCCGTGCAGGACTATGCGGACCTCGCCCTGCTGTGGCCCGGCATCACGGCCGCGACGTCCCGTTGGGATCCCGTGCTCGGGGTGGTCCTGATCGTGGCCCAGCAGGACGGGGCAGCGCTTGCCGCCACCGACCGCGAAGACTTCCGCGTTTGGTTGGATGCCCGACGCGACACCGCGCAGCCTCTCACGCTACGAGACCCGGTCTCGGTGCAGGTACACCTCGGCATCTCCGTTGAGTACGACCCCGACTGGTTGTCTCATGCCGTCGACGAAGACATCCACGACGCGCTGTGGGGCGAGCGGGGGCGGTTCTCGTTTGCTCCACACAGCCTCGGGCAGGGCGCACACCTCAGCGAGGTCTATGCGCTGCTCGGGGAGCTCGCTGGCGTCCGCTACGTCGAGATCACTCACTTCGCCCTCTCCGAGATCAACGCCTCTGGCAACCCCACTGTGCACGACTCCCTCCAGGTCGGCCCCGAGCAGTGGCTGTCGATGTCGGAAGGCAACCTCACCACCACGCCTCCCACTGACAGGACCACCTGATGGCGAACGAATGGCCCTATGACGAGTCGACCCGGACGATGGTGGCCAATCAGATGGTCGCGCTCCTCCCAGCGATGCTTCGCGTCCAGGATCGAGAGACTCAACAGCCTGGGCGACCCGGCGATCTGGAGCGGTTGCTGCGAGTGCTCGCTGCCCCCATGGCCGGCATCCGGCAGAACATCGAAGAGCTCCATGCCGACCTGTTCATCGACACCTGCGGTGAAGAAGCCATCGCGCTCCTCGCAGAGATGGTGGGGACCCGGCTGATCTTTCCCGATGAACAGAGCAACCGACTGGATGTCCGGGGCACCGTAGGGTGGCGACGCGCCAAGGGTACGCCGCCCAACCTGGAGAACATGGCGGAGGATCTGCTGGGTCAGCTCTCGGTGATGGTGGAGGGCTGGAAGCGTGTGCAGATGGCACAGGATCTCAACCTGCGTCGCATGGAACGTGTGGTCCCCGATGTGCGCGCCGCGGTGCTCGCCGAGCAGGCGACCGGTCCGCTCGACGCCACCTTCCACGCGGTCGACCTCCGGGCCATCACGTCACGGTCCGGTCGCTACCACCCCCGCCACGTCGCCCACTGGTTCCATCCCACCCGCGCGTTCCCGGTTCAGGACGGCACGCCCTGCTACGCGGGTGGCGATCCGGCCTGGGAGCCGAACGCCGGAGTGGTCGGTGGGGTGACCGACCCGGACTGGCGCTACGCCTTTCACCCCTACCGCACCCCCGATGCACCGTTCAGCCGGATGATCCCACTCCGGGCGCGACGGACCTCACCGGACGACCCCATCATCACGGACCGCATCCCGCCGATGCACTTCGCGATCCGTCCGGGAGACTGGTTCGATCAGGACGGCCGATTCACGGTGCGTGTCTGCGGACTGCCCGCAGCCGTCGGCGCACCGCAGGAGGGACGCGTGGGGATTCGGGAGCCTGCAGACCGGATCGCCGTGGATGGACCGGCCCGTTTAACCGTGCTGACGTCAACCTCCGACGGCGTGACCGTACCCATCCAGGTGACCGTCTGTGCGGTGACCTTCGATCCCCTCACCGGGATGCCTGACACCGCTGGCGGAGCAGAGGAGCGGGTCAGCATCGAGGTGGATGCGGCTGGCGGACGCAACGCCACGTCCATCACGACCACCCCGGTCGGGACCGGTCGGGTGGTGATGATCCGTCTGGAGCCGCTCGGCGCTGCCGGCGCGCTGCTGCCGGAGACCGTCCTCACCCTCACCGGCGGCACCCCCGAAGCCGCCCGGAGCAGCACGGTGGGCAGCCTGGTCGATGAAGGCTTTTTGCGTGGCGCGCTGACCATCCGCATCCCACGCACCTGGGTGCTGCAGCGGCACTGGTTGTATCTGGCCGCCGACGGCTCCGTGGCGCCCGCCCGATCTGCAAACGCGGTCGGGCTCGACGCGGACATCCCCCTCGACGTCACCGCCACGCCGCGGCTGCCAGCGGATGGACTCGTCGCCGGGCCGGGACCTGCGTGGCCACCGCTGCCGCTGTCTGCGTCCACGGAACGCATCACCTCTCTGCCCGGCGCGTTCGGGCGCGGCCCCGCCGTGTTGCATGGGGGGCGGACGTTGACGACGACCGGCGCCCTGGCAGCCGGCGCCTCCGTCTCACTGGTGTTCGCCGCCTGTTACACCGAGCTCGGCCATCAGAAGTACCGCCCATTCACCCGACTGCGCTGGACCGGCGCCGATCCCGTCCCGGGCTCCTGGACCGTGCTCGAAGACGATGGAACCGTGGCGGCGAGTCCGTTCGCCCGGTTGGAGCGGCTCCGGAGGTGGGCGCTTCACGATGGCCCCACAAGGCTTCGGCTGGCCGTGCGTCTGGAGAGCGATCTCGACGGCGTCATCTTCACCCCAGCAGAGGTCGCATGGTCGGATTGGTCGGGCCAGAGCGTGCTCATTCACCTCCCAGAGTTGACCGCGACGGCCGGCGCGGCTGCGCCGTTGTGGAACACGCCTGGGTTGTGGTCGGCCCACAGCGAGATCGTGACGGTCGCGGAAGATGGGACCACATGGTGGGGGACCGGGGTGGCGCGGAAGGCGGTCGGCGGCATCGCGCCGCTCTCTGCGCCCACCGTGCACCTCCGCCGCCGGATCCGCTGGAGGAGCCTGTGCCCCTGGCGCGCGGAACCCGGATCCGGCACCCCGCATGCGGGGTGCGCGGCAGGCTGGTTGGAGGTGGATCCAGGCCACGGCTTGTTCGCCTTCGCCCTCTCTGAACCTCCCCAGCCCTGGTCCGCCGATGCATCCGGCGTTCGGGCGCCCAACGTCTCCGTGGTCTGGCAGGAAGGCTACACCGCACACATCGGCGCCCGAAGCGCAGCCCGGGAGCCGGCGCTCAACATCCGACAGCCGACCCCCACCCGAGTTGTCTCTCGGAGCGGGGTCCTCTCCAGCGCAGACGCGCTGCCTGCCGGGGTGACCGTTCATCACAGCCTGGCGGAGGCGTTTGCAGCCATCGACGCCTCCACCGATCCGATCCAGCCAGAGGTCATCCGCCTTGAGGACAGCGCCACCTACCCCGAAGCCTCCCTGGCCTGGCCGGTCCGCTGCGCTTCACTGACCATCCAGGCCGCCGAGCGACACCGTCCGATCGTCGTGGCCGATGCCTGGAGCCCGCCAGGGCTGGCCCGATATGCGGAGCTGACCCTCCGCGGGGTGGTGTGGTCTGGAGCAGATGTCCCCTTCCCCCCGATCATCGACCTTACCGTACAGTACTGCTCCGGGCACGCTGGCCGATGGCAAATCCCAGGCGGCGATGAGGTCACCGTAAACATCGACCACTGCCTGCTGCCAGGGCTTCAGCTGGTCGGGGCCGGCACCCTCACCGCCATGGACAGCGTCATCGATGCCAGCGGCGGTGTGGCGCTATCTGCGGTCCGGGACACCCTGAAGCTGGAGCGCTGCACGGTGATGGGCACCACCGAGTGCATGGTTCTTCACGCCAGTGAGTGTGTGTTCACCGATGTGGTCATGGCCACCGATCCGTTCCATGGGTGCGTGCGGTACAGCAGCGTCCCCCCCGCCTCCAGCCTCCCCCGTCGATACCGGGTCCATGTCGGTGCGCCGCCACGGCTGGTTTCCTCGTCCCGTCATGACCCCGGGCACGCCCGACTGGCGGCCAACAGCCGCGATGAGATCCGCTTCGGTGCTGAGGATGGCGATGAGATGGGCGCATTTCATGAAGTCCAGGCCGCGCGGCGCCAGGAGGCGCTCCTCCGGCGGCTCGCAGAGTACACCCCTGCCGGTCTTCGCACTGGCCTGATCCGGGTCGACTGACCCGCTGTTTTTGAGGCAAACGTCGATGAAAGGTGATTTTTCCAGAGGTTTCAACCCGGATCGGAAGCGCGATGCGCGATACCGAAGGGTCCTGCTTCAACAGGGACGTGTGCTGCTGGACAGCGATCACGCCGCGTTGGTCGATGCAACCGATCAACAACTCCGGACGCTGTCGCGGGGGCTGGGATGTCCTGCGGGAAGCCCAGACTACGGCTTCCTCATCACACCGGGCCGATTGCTTCGGTTGTTTGAACGGATCACGGACCTCCGCGCCGGGCCGCAGATCGATGCAGCGCTCGCACCGGTCACCGCGTGGCTGGACTACAGCCGCAAGTACCTCGACCGCTACCCGAGCCTCTACATCGAGGCCGACAGCGGCGAGGCGGTGGTGGACATCCCGCTCCACGCGACCTGCCAGGAGAACACCTTCACCGTGTGGACCCAGGCGAACACCGGGTTCACCCTGACCGCACAGGCCATCGATGAAGACGGCGCCATCCTCCGGAACAACGCGAACGCGCTCATGGAGGATGACGTCCAGGTGACCGCCTCAGCGGGCTGGCGCCGGCGGCTCCTCGATATGAGCGCCCACGATGGATTCTCCCGAATCCGGCTTCGGATTCCAGCGGGCAGTGCGTTCTGGATCGGCCTCATTGAGGGCCACGCCCCCTTCACGAACCCTCCGCGCCTGTGGGCCGCCGCCGGGACGTTTCATGCCGACGGCCTCGTCACCCACCTCGACAGCCCCGCCGGCTACCCGAACGTCTCCTTCCCAGAGATCGCCGGCTTCTCGGAGACTGATCCAGGAGACCCGCTCCCTGCGCTGCCTCGCGATGAGCGGTTCGTGGCCTTCCTGGAGGTCTACGAGCGGCACCTGACCCACATCCACGACCGCGGGATCCGAGAAGAAGCCCTCGGCGGACAGGTGGACACCACCACCCGAACCGCCGTGGTCGGGCAGGTCAAGATCCTCCACAGCGACACGATCGATCTCACCGATGCCGCGTACCCGCTGGCCGTCACCGATGCGTTCGCGGCGATCTCGAAGAGCAGCGGCACCCTCCTCATCACCCCCGCGCCCGATCAAGAGGTCCAGGATCCCTGCGATCTGCCGCTGGATGGCGGCTATACGGGTCGGGACAACCGCCTGTATCGCGTCGAAGTCCACGTCGGCGGCGGATTGGGCACCGCACAGCTCAAGTGGTCGCGGGACAACGGCGCGGAGCTGTTCGCGGTCTCCTCCGCCACTTCGACCACCTTGACCTTCCCCGCAGGCACAGACCTGCAGGCGGGCGACTACGTCGAGGTCCTCAGCGAGGTGGTGGAGGTCGGAGACGCACAACCGGCGGCGGTGGATGGCGACGGTCGGCTGATCCCTCCGGCCCGGAAGGTCGGCGTGCTCGCCCGTCTCAGCACAGCCGCCAGCACCGATGGCACCTTTACCCTCGATGATCCCGCCAATCCCGGCGCGACCCTGACCCTCGATACAGACCGCTATGGCGGAGCAGGCACCACCGATCGACCCGGCGCCACCCACGTCCGACGGTGGAGCGGCTGGTTCCAGACCGTCGCACCGGGCACCGGCACGCTGATGGAGAAAGCCCTTGAGAATGGGCTGACCGCCACCCTGGAGGGCAGCTACCGGGTCGGCGACTGGTGGCAGTATGAAGCCAGGATACGCGCCAATAACGACAACGGCCCCTGGCAGAAGACGCCGCATGGCCCCGAGCGCCTCTTCGCTCCCCTGGCGCTGATGTCCGTGCCAGCGGCCTTCACCCAGCCGGTCACCCTCCTGGCCTGGCTGGACCACCGCTTCTCGCCCATCTGCCAGCTGGATGCCGACGACATCTCGTTTGATGGCGGCCGGATCGGTGAGGACGCCGATACGGTCCAGGAGATCATCGAGCGTATCTATGAACGCAGCGTGGGCGGATGCTGCGAGATCACCGTCGAGCCCTCCGGGGACGATGACGACAACGTGCGCATCGCCCAGCAGATCACCGAAGCGCTGCCGTCCGGCGGTGTGGTCTGCCTGCGCCGTGGGGTGTATCGGTTCAGCGGTCCCCTGGATATCGGCAGCCTCAACCTCACCATCCGGGGATGTCCTGAAGCGGTCATCGTGGATGTGGGCGCGTCCACCTTGTTTACAGTTGATGGCGGGGAGCTGACCCTCTCTGACCTCACCCTGCTCTCCCCAGCAGAGCAGGACGCGCAGAGCCTCATCGACCTCCGCGGTGTGGAGCCGGCCCTCCGGGCAGAGCGGGTCGGCATGGTGATGGTCCGCGCGGCCGGCGCCGCCGAGCCAGCGGTCGCGGTTCGCGCCCACGACGCGGTGCCCGCCATCCCCGCCCCCGCCGACGCCCCCTCCGACGTCATCGCCCTCGGCGAGACATGGCCGCAGCCGGAAGGGCCCCAGGCCAGCATTCGGCTGGTGGGGTGTCTGGTGCTCTGTGATGTGGGCATCTGCGCCCAGGAGTTGTCCACGCTCGTGCTGTCGGACTGTATCCTGACCGCCACACTGGGGGCGGTCACCGCGGCTGGGGTCAGCGATCTCTCGATCGAAGACGCGGTGCTGCGGACGGGACTCCAACACAACGCACTCGTCGGGCTCCAGGCAGAGGCGCTGGTCGCAGACCCCGATGATGCCCTTGTCGGCGCCCTGGGCCCTGAAGCCGGCGAGGGTGTCGGGCTTCACCTGAGGCGGGTGGATGCCGGCGAGATCCGAGCCAGCGCCCTGGCCGCAGACACCGCGATGTGGCTGGAGGCAGCGAAGAACCTGCGGATTTCCGGGAACACCTATACCGGCCAATCGATCGGCGTGCGCATCGATCAGGCCCGATTGGTCAGCATTATCGGCGATCAGATCGATGCGCAGACCCTGGGGCTGGAGTGGCGGATCACCGGCCAGCAGATCACCACCTCCGCCTGCACCATCCGCGCCGGGTTCGCGATCGGGGTGGGCACCCTGGACTCCACCATTCACCCCCTCCGAAGGGAGTTCGATGGGGTCACCGTGGCAGACTGCCATCTGGAGGCCGCCTACGGCGGGCTGTCCATCGGTGAACCCACCGTCGCGCTGACCGATGGGTTTCTCTCTGGCATCTCGGTCCATGGAAACCGCGTCCTGGCGGAGCGTGGTGAGTCCACCCCATACTTCGGCGTCATCGCCCAGTCGGTCTCCGATGGCGCCTTCACGGGTGGCGCATCCCTGATCGACAACCGCATCGAAGGCTTCGCCTTCGGCATCTCCGCCCAGCGGGACGGCCTCAAGATCAGCGGGAACCGGCTGCAGCTGCAGAGCCCCACGGTCGCGATCGGGCTGCTGCTGTGGGGAGCGCAAGACGGGGTCGTCAGCGACAATCGCATCGATTTGACCGGCCTGGACGACGGCGCCACCGGAATCGGGGTCCTCGACCTCGCCTCCAGCGGGCTTCGCCTTCAACAAAACGTCATGGTGGCGCAGTTCGACATCTACCCGGTGCTCTCTGCGTCCTTTGGGGATGGCGCCGGAGTTGCGCTCGTCGACAACCAGCTCCCCAACGGCATCACGCTGCTGGCGGGCGGGCGCGGTCCGCTGATCCGCGGCAACCGGTTCGACGGGGCCCTGCTCTGCTACGGAGCGAGCAACGGCACCCTCTCGGAGAACCTCTTCGGCGCCATGGAGGACAATTCAGCCATCGTCTACGGGCTCAGCGGCGCATGGCAGGTGGAGAACAACCGAGCCGCGGGGGCCATCCGGCTGTTGCCGACCACCCGCACCCACACGATGGCCGCGATGGTTGCGATGGCCGCGATGCCTGCGGAGCTGACCGGGATGGTGACCTATGCAAAGAGCGGCATGAACGCCACGATGCTCTCGATGCTGGCCACCGGGCAGCCCGCCACCGACACCGCAGAAGTGACCGCGGCGGCCTCGCTGAGCAACCCCACCGCGGCAACCATGCCGCAACACCTGATGCATGCTCCGGTGTCGGCCGCGCGACGGGATGTCGCAGCCGAAGATCCGATCCGGTATTCGACCGCATCCATCGATCCGCAGTGGGCGGACCGGCTGGAGGAGACCCTGGTCGTCGAGTTGGAAGAGAACTTCCGGCCCGATATCGGAGACGTCGTCCAGCCGGAGCCGATCTCTTACACGCTGGAGAATCTGTACCAGGCCCAGGTCGTTGCCAATTGGGCGCAGACGCTTCAGATCGGCTACCGCCATCCTTTGGACGCACCCAAACAGATCGGAGAGGATCCGTCCACCCAGGTCGCTGTGCCCAACGGCGAAACCATTGTTCAGGTGATCGCCGCACCGATCACCTCATTGGCGAGGTTATCAGTTACGATTCGCTCTGTGTACCGGTTGACGAGCAGCAGGTCGTCGGCGCGGTTGGCGACCACCTGAA
>JBCBLB010000863.1:0-3506 GCA_038520555.1 Myxococcota bacterium
CAATCAAGACGCCTGGGACAACCTGACCTCCTTCGAAAGGCCGGTCTTGACGATCTGGGGCGCGAACGATCCGAAGGAGACCGGCGGCTGCCTGGTACAAGACGACTTCATCTGCAACATCGCGGGCGCACAGGGACAGGCGCACGTCCGCCTCTCCGAAGCGAGTCACTTCGTGCAGGACGACCAGGGAGAGGAGATCGCCGAACGTCTCGTGGCGTTCTTCCAGGGCGAAGGCGGCGCGGCCGGGTATCAGGCGAGCTGCGAGACCGAACTGCCCCGTCTACCAGTCACATCCGACGGTACGGGAACCCCCTGCACGACGGACGCGGACTGCGTCGACCTGGTCGCGAGCACGTGCCTGATGGATGGAACGGCTGAAGGATTCTGCACCATCGAGATGTGTGACCCCGGCGGCTGTGGGGAGTTCTATCAGTGCTGTGGCGACTGCAACGAGACCCTGGCGAGCCAGCTGCCCTTCGAGGAGTCGGCCTGCTTCCCCGAACAGACCGCCAGTCAGCTTGAAGAGGCGGCGGGATGCTCCTGCGATTGAATCGAGCCCATCACAATCTCGGAGAAGAACATAATCTTCGCATGTCTTGCCTCGGATGTCTTGCCACGGTGGTGACCAAAGACAAGGAACAGGTCACCAACTACGCAGAGACCACTGAAGAGCTGTAGGGCATGTCGATGGCGTAGAGTCGATCGTCCAGCCTCGTTGTTACGGCGGCGAGGTAGCGACATCCTCGCCGTCGTCGGCCTCAGCTGCCGCGCTGGTAGGTGTTTTTGAACTCATCCTGGACCGTGTAGAGCGTGCCCTCGGCGACGATGGAGAGGTCCTCCTCGAGGACCACCGACTGCCAGGTCCACCCCTCCGGCGGGCTCACCCGCTCGCTCAGGGTGTCGAGGTCGTCGACACCCTGGGGCGGATCGCCGCCTTCGTACATGGAGATCATGGTGTAGACGTCGCCGTTGGGGCTGATGAGCTGGTAGACCTCGCTCCCGGCCCAGTAGCCCTTGACGCTGACCTGCTCGACGGTGCCCTCGGTGTAGGGATCGTTCTCCATCGGGCCGTCGACGATGATGGAGGACTGGACCTTCATCTCGAGATCGCCGTACATCCGGCTCTCTCCGGTGGTGCTCTCGAAGTCGGAGAAGTCGGTGAGCCCCACCCGCGGGCCGTTCATCTCGATAAAGAGCGCACCATACTCCGCCTGGATGCTCGCTGCATCGAGCGCATACCAGCTCTCCAACACACAATCCGAGACGAACTGTGTGCCCCAGACCTCGATCTCGATCACGGTGCCGCTCATATAGCCGAGCAGGATCTCGCAGTACCGTCGATCTTCGACGCTCTGCTCCTCGGTCCCTTCGCCGGAGTCTTCGCTTGAGTCTGTGCCGGAGTCTTCACTTGAGTCTGTGCCGCTGTCGCTGCATGCGAAGAGGAATGTGCAGAGGCTGAGTACCAGAACACGCGATGCCATCGCCGCTCCCGGGTTGGTTGTGAACTTCGTTTCGATGCTGTTCTGGATTATCGGTAAAGTGTTGAGCATCGGTTGAGGGGAAGAGAGACAGGTCTTCGGCCCAACGGCTGGTGGTGCTCGCCGATATTGCCGATGAAATCGACCTCAACCCGGCCCCGAATGAGGTCGCCAGGTTTGGCTTCATCATGCCCCGTCCTCCTGATGTAGACAGCCTGTGACGGTCATGATGCGGCAGATTTCGACGGCGCTCTGATGCCGAAGCGCAGAGAATTGTAGAGAACTGTAGCGCCGCGTTTGTGCGTTACGGTTCTCTACAATTTGCAACGCTTCGGCAGTGGGCAAACAAAAGGTCCCCGGTGAGCTTGGAGGAGCACCGATCGCACCGGAGTCCGTTTATGCAGACACGTCGTCTCTTCACGACCCTCACCCTGACCGCCGCGCTGGCCGCCTGCAGCGGCGACGAGCCAACAGGTGCGGCCGATGAGACCACCACAGGCGACGACACCGAGACCGCCGAGGCGGTCTCGGACTGTGTTACGCCAGAGTCCGCGGCCTTCGAGCGCCCCTTCGCGGTCGATGCTGAGCAGTACCCCTTCGACGACTGCGCCTTTGAGACCGCCGCCGGCACGCTGCACTATGTCGACGCGGGGCCGAAGGACGCCGAGCACACCGTGCTGATGGTGCACGGCAACCCGACGTGGTCGTTCCTGTACCGCAACATCTCCCAGGACCTGCTGGAGGACGGCTACCGCGTCGTGATCCCGGATCATATCGGCATGGGCATGAGCGACGTGCCGTCGACAGCGGACTTCGACTACCGGCCGCGGAGCCACGCCGCGCACCTCCAGGCGCTCGTCGAGGCGCTGGACCTGGAGGACGTCACGCTGGTCGTCCAGGACTGGGGCGGGCCCATCGGTCTCGACCTCGCCACGAAGCAGCCCGAGCGGATCGGGCGGATCCTCATCATGAACACCTGGGCGTGGTCGGTGGACATCGACGACCCCGGCTACGCTCACCAGATGGTCCGCTGGTATGAGCAGGTCCAGATGGCCGAGCAGGTCCCCGATCTGTTCTGTCGCTTCATGCTCCCGGGTCAGGCCGCCGAGAACGCGCTCCAGGCCGACCCGTCGGAGGGGACGCTCTATGACGCTGTGCTCTCCGCCTACATCTCCCCCCACATCGTCCCAGAGACCGGGGACTACCGATACGCTGAGCCCTGCGCGCCGATGCAGATCTTCGCCGAGTCGATCTTCGACGACAACGCCTTCCAGGCCGAGATCGAGGCCCGGATGACGGCGCTGCGCGGCACGCCGTATGCGCTGCTGTTCGGCCTGTCCGATATCCTGTTTGGCGCCCAGCGCTGCGACATGATCGGCGAGGTCGCCTGCCCGGGAACCACGACGTGCGCGTGCGATCCGGAACTGCTGCCCGATCGGGTCGACGCGGACTGCGCGACCGCCTCAGAGGAGTACTTCGTGTGCGTGGACGAGGACGGCGCGGCGCTCGAGCCGTTCGCGGATCGCTTCGTCGAGTTGCTCGGCGAGGACACGCTCGTGGCGAGAGAGACCGTGCCGACGTCGGACCACATGGTCCAGGAGGGAGCGCCCGAACAGGTGGTGGCCGCGATCCGCCAGCTGATCGCCGAGACTCAGTGAGGACGCCGGGATCACCGCCCATCCGCGGGTTCATTGGACCGCTTCGAGCAGTCTGGCGAATGATGGCGCCACCATACGGTCGCGCGGTCTGGGGGTCGACCACAACCACGACGACGGACGCAGCGCCTCGATCCCATTCACCATCGATGTTGCGGTGTATGAACAGTACTCCGAATCCCGGTTCTCAGAGGGTGGGTAGCGCCTTCGGTGCCCCGCCCGAGGCGGTGGGGGTTACCGAAGATGGCCGACATGATCTTCAAACAACAGCGACAACGTTGGGATGGTGGCTTGTAGCGTTCGGCGGATTGTACGGTCTGGTGTAGAGAGGATCTCGGCCACGGTGTACAGGCTCCGGAGCTCATAACTACAG
>JBCBLB010000794.1:0-4094 GCA_038520555.1 Myxococcota bacterium
CAGACATCCCGTCGGGGAAGCCACGATCGTCAGCGGACAGATCGATCTGGTCCAGGAGACCGTCAACCTTCAGACCGATCTGCTCCTCCCCACCCTGCAGCGCCTCGACCAGTTCGGCCTCGACGGGTTCCGTGGCTCTGTCCGCGCCCGCGGTCCGGTCGCGGTCCGCTACGGCGGCGATGAGCCGGCCGTCGACGTCGGACTCCGGGTTGATGGCCGAAACATCGGCAGCCCCGACTTTGAACTCGCCGCGGTCCGGTCCTCTGATCTGACGGTGAAGGTTCGCGGCTCCACCGTCAGCTGGAGCGGCGGCGCCACCGTCGAGGGGCTCAACGCCTCTGGGGTCTTGATCGAATCCATCGCCCTCAGCGAGCTGAGCGGCCAGTATCTCCCCACCGGTGAGCTGAGCGCCTCCACCGCGGTCGACCTGTCTTCGCTCATCGTCGGGGATGGGACCTTCGTGCTCAATGGGCTGTCTGGGACCGTCGACGGTGGGGTCGATGCCAGCGGGCAGCCCGTCCTGGCCACCAACCTCGTCCTCGGAGAGATGGCCGTGGAGCCCATCGGCTTCGCGTTGGACGGCGGCCCGCTGGAGCTGACCCTCGCAGAAGACGCCCTGATGGCCCGGGTGAGCCTCTCCCGGAAGGAGCGTCTGGTCATAGAGACCATCGCCCGCGGGGATCTGGAGGCCGGGCACTGGACGATCGAAGAGCTGTTCGTGTTCCCCGCCGAAGATCGCGGCCTCGCCAACCCGGTCTCGGTGCCCATCGAGTTCGACCTCGTTGAGGATGGGGTGGATAACGTCAAGGCGGTCCTCGTCCTGTCCAGCCAGCGGCCCGATGACGTCAACCCCCGGCAGGTCTCGCTGCAAGAGGCCAGCACGCTCACCTTCACCGGCGCCACCCTCGGCGGCCTGCCCGACATCCGCGTTGACGCACAGCGGGTCAACATGAACTGGGTCTCCGCGATGGCCAACACGTTCCTCAGCGAAGGGGATGAGCTGTTCCTCCCGGTCATGGAAGGCGTCCTTGATGGGCACGTCGCCCTGGAGGGAGAAGCCGATGAAGCCAGCGTGGATGGGGATCTGCACCTGAAGGGATTCGTCTACCCCGAGCAGGCCGAAGACATCAACGTCGACCTCGCCCTGGAGGGGCGGCTCGGTCGGCCGACGGCGACCATGCGGGTGAGCGGGCCGAAGAAGCTCATCGCCGCCATGGACGCGGTGGTGCCCCTGAACGTTGAAGAGGGCTACACCATCGACTGTGAGAGCGATCTCGGGGTGCGCGCGCTCCTCGCCCCCCGGAGCCTCGATGCGCTCGGGGCGCGCCTCCCTGCGCTCGCGGGCATGCCGGCGGGAAGCATCAGCGGAGATGCCTACGTGTTCGGCGACGCCTGCGACCCCGAGATTCACGTCTTCGGGATGTTCTCCGGTCCCGTCGGCGTTCACGGAGAGTATGCCCGACTCGACGCCCGGATCGAGCGGAAGGGGGAAGACCTCGACCTCGCCATGAACCTCATCGAGGGCGGGCTCCGGTGGATGCGGGTGGATGGTCACGTCACCCACCGCCTCGCCGATGTCTTCGCCATGACCCTTGGCGGAGGGCCGGCGATCGACCTCAACGATCCCAGCGCGATCATTACCGATTTTGAGGTGCGGGCCTCCCCGACCAATGTCTCTCTGCCGCTCCTCGCACAGCTCGGCGGCGCAGACCTCGAACTCGACGGCGATCTTCGTGGGGCGCTTGTCGTCTCTGGGACGCCCGGGGAGCCCGTGGTTCACGGCGATCTCAGCATCGTCAAGGGGAGGATCGGAGACGTCCGCCTCAACCAGGCAGAAGTGCACCTGCATCCCGCCAACGAGTCTGACAAAGACGGCTATCTGATGGACGTCGACTTCGCCTTCGGGCGCGCCAATGGGCAGGGGAGACATTCCGGACGGCCCCTCAGGCTTGCCCTCGATGGCTTCGTCCCCGTCACCCTCGCCGAGATGATCTACGACGAAGACCCGATGAGCGACACCGGCTGGCGGCTGACGATCGAGGACGGCGCCATCCCGATGGAGCTGATGAACGGGGTGAGCGACGCCGTCATCGACGTCTCGGGCACCCTGCTGTTCGGCGGCGAGATCAAGGAAGACCTCGTGAATCCATCTTCGCGCCTGGATCTTCAAGTACACGACGGCCAGATGATCCTCACCGACCCCGTCGATGTCCACTATGAACACATGGACATCGGCATGAGCCTCGACGCCGGCACCTTCCAGATCCATCGTGGACATCTGGTGCCTCCCTCGTCGGACGAGGACCAGGGCTTGCGGAACCCCTGCTTCGACAAGGAACAGGCCGGCGCCGATCCGCGCCAGCTTGGTGGCTGCTTCTCCGCGACGCCGCGGTACGCGCAGCTCAACGTCGGCCGGATCGGCATGCTGGAGCTGCTCGGCGGGTTCTCGCTCAACGGCTTCACCCCTGAGAAGCTCCGCTTTGAGATGACGATGCAAGACTTCTGGCTCGCCGCGTCCAACCAGTTCCAGTTTGCCACGACGGGCGGGATGACGATGACCGGGGACTGGCCCGCGTTCACGCTTCGGGGGGATGTCACCCTCAACCAGGGCGCCGTCAACCTCGACTCTACCTTCTTTAGCGCAGACGCCTCCTTAAAACTCGATGATCGCATCACCATTCAGAACCGAAACGACGGCTCTCGTGAACTCGTCGTCGCCGCTCCAGAAGACGACCTCACCTCAGAGGTCTTCGAGAAATTTGATGCCAAAGTATCCTTGAACCTGAACAATAAGCTGAATCTGGAGATGGAGTACCCCCTGAGCACCGACTTCGGGCAGCAGTTCGCTGAGCTGTCGTCGTTTCTCATGGACGTCGAGCTGGACGGCGCGCTGGAGGCGGGGATGACCGAAGGAGACATCTTCGTCAGTGGCGACGTTGAAATCACCGACGGGACCGCGTCGACCCTCGGCCGCGAATTCTCCGTCGAGCCGGACTCGACCATCACCTTCACCGGAAAGGACTACACCAACCCCTTCGTCGACCTCTCTGCGCGGTACACCACCAGCTCGTATGGGGACGTGTTGATGAGCGTCAACGGGTTCGTCAGCCCCACGGTCCCGACGCCGGCGTTCTCTTCGGAGAACGGTCCGCAGGAATATGACGAGACGGACATCATGTCGCTGCTGTTGCTCGGCAAGCCCGCCAGCACCCTCGCCGATTCCGAGGGGGAGAGCAACAGCTATCTCCTCAGCGCGGCCCTCTCCTCCCTCTCCGGGCAGGTGGGCGGCGCCCTCACCGGTTCCTTCGTCGATGAGGTCGACATCGACCCCCAGCAGGGGGTTCGCGTTGGCAAGGCCCTCAGCGAGCGGCTGTTCCTCACCTACGACTGGAACTCTGACGCTGATGAGACCGATAACGTCAACGAGGTCGCCCTGGAGTGGACCATCTCGCCCTCCCTCTACGCCGAGTTCCTCACCGGGGACCGCGCCCAGTCTTCTGTGTCGCTGTTCTGGCGGCGCATCTTCGGCGTCGCTTCCTCGGACGCACCCAAGGCCCCACCCCCTTCTCCAGCGCCCGCGCCTGCCCCTGAACCCACTCCAGAGCCGGGCGCAGAAGACCCCACATCGGCTCCAGCGCCCACGCCGTAGGACGCCGGCCTATCGCCCCGGCGTAAGGTGAATCAGGGCGAGCTCTGGGGAGCAGAACAGTCGAAGCGGCGCCACGGACCAGCCCAGCCCTCGACTGACGAAGAGGTGGGTGTGGTCTTCCTGGTACCAGCCCCCGATGTAGGGGCCGGTGCCCCGCGGGGTCCAGAAGGCACCGATGGCGGGCAGGCGCATCTGTCCGCCGTGGGTGTGTCCGGCGAGGACGAGCTTGACCCGCGGGTCGACGAGGGCAGGGAACAGGTTCGGCGAGTGGGTCAGCATCAAGACGGCCCGATCGGGCGGGATGGTGCCGAGGAGCGCTTCGGGATCGGTCTCGCCGGCCCACATGTCGTCGGTGCCTGCGAGGATGATGGGGCCGAGGTCGACCCAGGACTCGCGGAGGAGCTGGACGCCGAATGGGGCGAGGATCTCCGCCCAGGGCGCGGGC
>JBCBLB010000137.1:0-16428 GCA_038520555.1 Myxococcota bacterium
CATCAATCTGGGCAACCTGAGCATCCTGTACTTCAGACAGGGACGGCTGGGGCAGGTCGAAACCGCGTTGACCAGATTGATGCTCTCATGGCGTCGGTCTCCGATCGCGCGTGCGATGGATAGCGTCTCGGTGTATGCCATCTCCGCACGATCTATCTGCCCCTGTAACCGGTACAGGTTGCCCAGAGCGCCCAGCCATGCGCTCTCTTGACGCTGATCTCCGAATTCTTTTGCGATATTGAGCGCTTCGATCAGCTCTGCTTCCGCTTGCTCCATTTGTCCCAGCCGGCTGTGCAGGGCACCCAGGTTGCCCAACCAGCGCCCCTGATTGCGTCGGTCTCCGATCGCGCGTGTAATGGACAGCGCTTCGGTTAACACCACCTCGGCCAGCTCCAGCTCCCCCAACAACCGGTAAAGCAGGCCCAGCCTGCCCAGCAACCGGTTGCGGATCGGGTCTGTATGTGGGTCCGTACAGAGGTTGAGCGTGGAGCGTATCGCATCGATGGCCAGCGCAGGTTGCTTTCTCTGGGCGATTTGACAGACCGCGCTCGCGATCTGGGCAGCGCGCTCGACTTCCTCGACCTTGAGGGCGAAACGATGGGCAGCAAGCAGGTTCTCGACGTCCTCTGCAAGCGCCCACCACAGCGCCACCCCCTCTACACTTTCCAACGAATCCATCGCTTCTTCTTCACCGAACCCGGCGTAGAACGACAGGTGACGATGGTGAATTTCACTCGCAGCGTCCCGATCGATGGTCGCGAACTTCTCTTTGGCATAGTCGTGAATGCTCATCAGCATCCCAAAGCGCATCTCTCCGAGGCGGTTCTCTCCCAGGGAGACCAACAGGCTCTTGTCAACCAGCGATTGCACGGCATCCATCGGCCACGCCGCCTGTTGACCGTCATCGAGGTTGATGACCGCCTCGGCGGCCTCCAGGGTAAACCCATCCTGAAAGACCGCGCACTGAACAAACGCGGCCTTCTCCCACGCGTCCAACAGGGTCCACGACCAGTCGATCGCCGACCTCAGCGTGGACTGGCGCTTGGTTGTGTTCCGTTTTCCCGCGGCCAACAGCTTGAAGCGGTTGCTCATTCGCAGCAGGAGCTTCTCCGGCTTCATCACCTTAATGCGTGCGGTCGCCAGCTCGATGGCCAGCGGCAGGCCGTCCAGGAGGCGGACGAGCTGGTGGATGGCGTCGCGGTTCTGGGCGGTGAGCGCGAAGCCGCGCTTCTTCTTCGACGCCCTCTCGACGAACAGCTCGACGGCCTCGTCTTCATTGAGGGGATCGAGCCGGAGCGGATACTCGCCTTCGAGCGCCAACAGCACCCGGCTGGTCACCACAAACCGCGCCGCCTGGGCGCGCTTGAGCCACTGTGTCAGCGTCTCTGCGGCATGTTCGACGATCTGCTCGAAGTTATCGAAGATCAGCAGACATGCCCCATGGCCATCAATGGCATGCCCGAGCTGCTTGAGGGGGGCGTGGTTGCCCAGGTGGACGTCCATCGCCTGAGAGACCACAAACAACAGCCCCTCAAGGGTTCGGGCGTCCGACAAATCGCAGAAGAACACGCCGCCGGGATATGCGGACCAATGAACACGGGCATACTGAAGGGCCAACCGTGTCTTTCCAATCCCCCCCGCACCCAGGATGCTCACCAGGCGGCTCTCTTCCAGGTTCTCCTGGAGCGCCTGCAGCGCAGCGCTTCGGCCAATGAACACGTCGAGTTCGGCGGGCAGGTTGTTCTTGAAAGGCGCTCGCTCCTTATTGATGGGAACATAGGGCTTTTCGAGGAACGTGACGCTGTCCGACGTCGTATCGGGCGCGAGCGTCTCCGGGGCAATCGCCATCACGGAATGCTCCGCGACGTGTTCTCGAATCGCCTTCGTCAGTCCGCCTGCCTGCGCCAGCACCGGGACCCTGCGCATCTTCCACCCGTCGTTCAGCGCATCGAGCACCGCAGCACAATCTGAGAACCGACGATCGGGCTGAACGGCGAGCAACCCCAGACAGAGCGACAGAAATTCCTGGGGAACCCCGTCGAGATCCGGGCCCGCCTCATACACACCGGACAGCGTGCCCCAGGACGAACCGCGAAACGGGAGCTTCCCCGTCAGCAGCTCAACCAGGATGACGCCCAGGCTGAACAGGTCGGCGCGATGGTCGACGCTGGAGGCATCCAGAAGCTGCTCCGGAGCCGCATAGTTGAGCGTGCCCATCGGCAGGTGCATGCGGGTCTGTCCAGGCTCATCGTTGCTCTTGACCAGCCCGAAGTCGGCCACACGCGGCGTAACCCGCCCATGCCGCTCTTCGAGCAGCACATTTCCAGGCTTCAGATCACGGTGAATCCAGCCGCGTTGATGCGCATGGCCCACCCCTTCGATGATCGCTTGAAACAACATGAAGGCTTCATAGAGGGTGGGACGGTACGTCTCGAGCAGCTGTTCGAGGGACGGCCCTTTGACCAAAGGCAGGATCAGACCCAGCGCACCGTCGACGTCAACGACATCCCGAACGGGCAGGATGTTGGGGTGATCCATCGCCGCCTGAGCACGTCCTTCACGAAGCAAGCGGTTCTGAAGGGAGGGGTTGCTATAAAACAGCACCTTCAGCGCAACATCGACACCGAGCACCCGATGGCTGGCCGCCCACACCTCCGCCATTCCCCCCGCACCAAGGCGGTGGCTCAAGGTATAATTGCCAATCTGTTGACCAGATATGAGTCTCATGACCTCAACCTATACCATCTCACCATCTCACAGGACCATCGCGGTGATCGGGAAGGTGTAGCATCGAGTGCACCCCGACCCGGTGGGCATCATGGTGGATACGAGGCATCGAAACACGCCCCCGTCTCAACACATCCGAGACCAGGCCAACAGCCCTCAGTCAGCAAGGACGGGTGCGTGGAGCACGAGTCTTGACGACACCGTCTGACATGTTGGACAGCAAATGCGCCCGTCGAGCGGCGAAGCCAGCTGACGCGATATGGACGGATCTGCCACGTCTGCGAGATACGCGGCGTTTATCAACGGCGCCTTGTTCCAGTCTTGAATCAGATGACGGAGATAGGTTCGAGACGCCGCACCATCAAAGCTCATATCCAACGCTGAGCGGATCTCATCCAGCTGATCCGCTTCGTACCATACCTGATACGACTCTGCAGGAGCGCCGACGGCGAACAGCGTCAGATTGTTCTGTGCAGAAGACTGGCCATCTATTGATAGTATAAAGCATCTTGAAGGTAGAATTTCAGCGCTAACCCGGCCGGTTCCCGGATTCGCGCAGCGGCAGGCAACGGGAGCTGGGCGAGGTTTTCCATGACGGTGGGTAGGGCCTGTTGAAACGGTTTCCCCAGAGCCTGTCCGAGTAACCCGCCCGCGGCCCCGGTCAGGGAGACGTGGGGGGCGCAGGTCGTCCCGCCACCCCGAGCACAGGACGACATCGGCGTCATCGGAGTCGCCCCTGTTAAACAGTGTTAATCTGTGCTCATAGATAAGCGCTGCTCAACACCTGAATGGAGTCTTTCCATATGATTCTCATCTCGCTCATCGTGAACATTCTGGTTCTGATCCCTGTGATCGGCGGGCTCCTTGCCAATTCCACATGGGCGGTCAGCGCCTATGGCCCACAGACCCAGGCACGGGGGATCCTGCTCTCGATCTATGGCGCGATACTCTTCGCGTCCGTGGCGCTGCTGTTCATCTGGGATCCGCGCATGATCGCCGCCCTGCTCGCTGTACAGGTCATCTACAAGGTGACCACCCCTTTCACCGTGGGAACCTTCAAGAACCCTGTTGTCATCAGCAACCTGTCGATCGCCGCGCTGCACTCCATCACGATGATGGTCATCTGGGCGATGTGAGCGGCTCCTGGGCGGGTCACAGGGCGATGAAGGCGGCCTCTGAGCGTGCTGAACCTGTCTGATGGGTGGGACCTGGCCCTTGTATCGGCATCTGGATGGGGTTTGTCATGCGACGTGGGAGTTGACACCAGTCGCCCCATGGGTTCATTGACGATCGTCGATGAATTTTCAGATCGGCCTCATGCGTCAGACCCATACTAGAACGTGTTCTATCTGAAGTTGTGGTCAATCGGCGCAGAGTGCAGCTTCATTGTCGTCATGCAGGTACTGGTACTGTTTTTTCAGGGATGCGATCGGCGACCACCGATCGACCATGCATGGGGAACACGATGCACAAGACGCACATTGATCCCGCCCTCCGTGCGGGCGCTTCACAGCCGACGGGCTGGTTCTGTTTCGGGCTGGCGGGCGATCTACGTGCCGGTCAGGTCAAGACCGTCCGCTACTTCGATCAGGACTATGTGATGTTCCGGACCCGTTCGGGCGCCATCCGGGTTGCTCATGGGGTCTGCCCCCATATGGGCGGGTTGCTGACCCGGGGAGCGGTGGTGCGGGGTGAGTGGCTTCAATGCCCCAACCACCAGTTCTGTTTTGATGAGCAGGGCCGATGCACCGCCACCCCACAGGGGGTTCGCCCCCCGGACGTTCACATCCACTACCTCCCCGTGCGGCTGTATGCGGGTGCCATCATGGTGTATCTCCATCCAACCCCCACCGAGACGCCCTGGGCGTTTCAAGGGTGGGTCGAAGGAGAAGCGGGCTGGTCATCCTGGCAGTATTTCCGTCAGGGCTATGATGTCTACCCGATCATCCTGGCCGAAGATCTGGTGGACATGTGGCATGTGTTGACCGCCCATCGCTTCCACAACGCCGAACAGATCCTGCCCTTCGAGGCCGACGGCCCCATCGCCCGGGCCAGCTACAGGGCGGAACGGACCGAACCGCTGCTGGGCACGATCACTTCGGAAGTGACGGTCCAGATCAGCGGAGTGGGTTTTATCACCACACAGGTCGACGTTCCGGTCATGGGGCTGAGCATGCGCTACCTGGTTCTGCCGCGTCCGATTGGTATCAAGCGTTGCGATGTCATGTTCGCCTTTCAGATGAATTGTGACCTGCTGCAGTCCACGCACCGGCGTTATCTACGCCTGCTGCCGAAGCGGCTCACCAACACGCTCGCCCAGCAGGCGATGGTGTTGGCGTACTGGCTGGATAATCGTCGCGATCAGCGAAACTGGGAGCGCGAGCTGCTGCTTTCCTCCCGACCGGGCACACGGGCCAGCGCGCTGTTCGCCTATCGGAAGTGGGCATCACAGTTCCACCCGGGGCTCTCCCTGCGACCGGCCCCCCATGGGCGCACGGAAGCGGTCGCGGTTTCCTGAACCAGGGGGTGTGTGATGACAACCATATCCACGACACCATTGCCCACCGGGTGGTTCTGGGTGGGCCAAAGCCAGACGCTGAAGCCTGGTCAGATCCAATCTACACATATCTTCGGTGAAGAAGCCGTCCTTTTCCGGACCGAATCGGGTACACCGAGCATGATGGGGGCCTACTGTCCTCATCTGGGCGCCCACTTCGGTCACGGTGGAACCATCGTCGGTGAAGAGATCGTCTGTCCGTTTCATGGATGGCGTCTGAGCGTAGCAGGGGTTGTGACCACGGTGCCTTATTCTGATCGGGCCCCCCCCCGCGTGTGTACCAGGACCTGGCCATTGTTGGAACAGGATGGACAGCTCTTCGCCTGGCACCACCCTCTCGGCCAGCGACCGGATTGGCGCCCCCCACCCCTCACAGAAGCCCGGGATCCGGGGTGGACGCGGTTGGGAGTGGTGCGCCGCTGGATGTTGCGGGCCGATGTGCGCGTTATCACCCAGCAGAACGTTGATACGCCCCGATTTTCCTGGAATCATCATCAGGAGAATGGGGATATTCAGACCAACGGCCCCCACTTTCACCAGACGTCGGCTCAGCCCTTTCATCTGCTCGGGTGGCGTCGGGCGGTGGTGCGTCAACTGAACAGCTCATTGACGATTCAAGCCCATGGGTTGGGCATCACCATCAGTCGCGCAACGGTCCAGGCGGGTATCGCCCTGCGCTCGACCGCCGTGTTCTACACGGTCCCCCGTGCACCTGGACGGGTCGAACTGATCGCGCTGCTGTCGACACGGCGGCTGCCGATGCCTGGGGCCAGCCGGCTCTTCTGGCACCGCGCTGCCGCGGAAATCATCGAGACCATCGAGCACAACATTCCCATCTGGGAAGAACAGGGAGCCCCGGCCCGCCGCCGCAGCGCCCCCCACTTCCAGCAGTGGGTCAAACAGTTCTATACACAGGGGGACATGCTGCCATGATGGCTTTTCAAGGGCTTCACCCTTTCCCAACCGGCTGGTATTGTCTTGGCTTTCACTGGGAGCTGCGCGCGCCCCAACACGGCATCTGGTGTGGACGCCGCCTTCGGACCCGCCCTGTTCGAGATGGCGTCCAGATCGAAGCGTTCGATGGTCGTCCCTGTCATATCGTCCATCAGCAGGACGCAGTGTTTCTCTGGCATAATGAAGCGGGTGGCCCACCTGACTGGGCGTTACCGGTGCTGGAAGAGACCGGGTGGAGTCGTTACAGTGGTCATTGTTGGCCAAGGTTGCGCTCACACCCCCAGGAGACCTCCGAGAATTCGGTCGACATCGCACACTTTACCTTTATCCATGGTTATGAGGATGTACGCGAGATCGCACCGGCAACGGTCGAGGGCCCCATCCTCTCTGCCCGCTACGGCATCACCCGCAACGCCATCCCCTTCATCCACCGACACTTCAAGCTTCAGGCAGAGTTCAACGTGCAGGTGATTGGCCTGGGGTACTCACTGGTCGAAAACAATATCCGCAACCTTGGTATCCGAACCCGTCAAATGGTTTATGCCACGCCGTTAGATGGGAACCATATCGCCCTCCGAATCGCTGGCTCGGTTCGAAGCCTCCCACTCGGCCCATTGAAGAGACCGGTCAACCACCTGGCCCGGTGGGCGATGATGCAGGGCTTTATCCAGGACGTCACCGACGACCTCGTCATCTGGGAAAACAAGCGCTTTCTGGATCGTCCCCGGGTGGTCTCCGGCGATGGGCCCATTGGGCGATACCGTGCCTGGGCTCGCCAGTTCTACCCTGCCACAGCATCCTGACGCCGCCCTCCAGCTGACCGAGCGCTCCCCCGCCGCAGAGGGATGACGTTCGGCTGGTCGGCAATGCAGAAGAGTGTGTGGTGATGAACACCGCACCGCTGACACAGCATTGACATCCCACGCGGAACCCTCGCCGTGGGGCTCCAGTCACAGCTTCTTCCGATACATACCAGCGTGAGGTTTGCTGTGAACACGTCCACGATGTCCGCGTGGTTGAGGCCACTCGTTTGTTTCCTGATCGCCTGCTCTGACCCCGCTCCCCCACCGACGGCGCCATCCGTTCCTGTCACGCCGACGGTCTTCCCCGACCTCACTGCGTCCCCTCCTCCCCCCGTTATCCCGGCCGTCACCGCACCACAGTCATTGGAGGCGACGCCGGATGCCTCGCCGCGGCTGGCGCCCTCTCCCGACGCCGTGGAGCAGCTGAGCGAGCGCCTCCCACCGGCACAGCGCACCCTGTATATCCAGGCCGACCGGCCCCTCTACCGTCCCGGGGACACCATCTGGGTGCAGACCTGGGATCTGGAGGCCGCCACGCTCGACAACACCCGGATTCAGGGCGTCACCTACACCCTGACCCGTGAGGGGGGGCAGCGGGTCGTCTGGAAGCGGGTCAAGTCCGTCGACGGCATCGCCACCAACGATCTGCAGCTGCCCGGAGACATCCCGGGTGGGATGTACACCCTCACAGCGATGACCGATGACGACGTGACCGCCAGCCGTCCTGTTCTCGTCACCGGCACCCAGGCGCCTCAGCTGCGCAAGGAGCTGACCTTCCTTCGTGACGCCTACGGCCCCGGTGAAACGGTGATCGCAGCGATCACGGTGTCGGGCTCAGCCAGCGGCGCCCTCGCTGGCCGCTCGCTGACCGGCGTGGTCCAGGTCGGCGGAGAGGTCATCGATCGCGTCGACGTCCTTACCGATGACAGCGGCGGGGCGACGGTGCGCTTCACTCTGCCCGAGGCGCTTCGGACCCGCGACGGCAACCTCAGCGTGATCATCCGCGACGGTGCGCTCGTGGAGTCGATCAGCCGCGCGATCCCCATCCTCATCGAGGACATCTCCGTCGACTTCTACCCTGAGGGGGGCGATCTGGTCGCCGGGCTGCCCTCTCGTGTCTACCTTCGGGCGCGCGACCCGTTCGGCAAGCCCGCGGACCTGGCTGGCGAGATCCGCGACAGCCGCGGCGAGGTGGTCGCCCAGGTCCGCACCGCTCACGACGGCCTGGGGCGCTTCGACCTGACCCCCCGCCCGGGTGAGCGCTACCACCTTCACATCGCCGAGCCCACCCGCTTCGAGACCATGTTCTGGCTCCCCCGCGCCCGGACGGGCGGCTGTGTGCTCCGCACCTTCGACGATCTCGACGGCGTGCGCGACGCCATCCGCGCCCGGGTCTCCTGCACGACCGCACAGACGGTGCTGGTCTCCGCCGCCCGCGACGGTGCGCTGACCGACACCGCTCAGGTCAACGTCACCCCCGACACTCCGGCGGTGGTCTACCTCGACGATCACGACCATCAGGGTGTGGCCACCGTCACGGTCTCTGACACCGACCTCCATCCCATCGCCGAGCGGCTGGTGTACCGTGGCCGCGATCGGCAGCTCACCGTCACCATCACCCCCGACGCGGACGGCTACACGCCACGCGATCAGGTGACCCTGCGCATCCACACCACCGATCATCAAGGCGCGCCGGTGTCGGCCCGGCTGGCGGTCTCGGTCGCCGACGACACCCTGCTGTCCTACGCCGATGACAAGGCGGGCCATATCCTTTCGCGGATGTACCTGGAGGGCGCGCTGCCGCAGAAGGTCGAGGAACCCGGCTGGTACTTCGATCCGGAAGAAGAGCTGGCCGCGCTGGGGCTGGATCTGCTGATGGGCACCCTCGGTTGGCGCCGGATGGTGAAGCGACAGACCTACGCCGCCGGAACGCCGGCTCGCTCCCCACACATGCGCGAAGAGGAGGGCAAGGCTGGCAAAAAGGATGCCAAGATGGAACGCGCCAAAGGCCACAAAGTCGAGCTTCATAAGAAGCAGCTGGACCGCGAGATTGCAGAGAGCGCGGGCATCCTGGGCGCGCTCAGTGACACCGACGAGCTGAATGTCGTGTTCGGATCTTCAGACCTGAATTCAGATCTGGCCGGCGGCATTGGCGGCCTGCTGGGCGCCAAAAGCTCACCGCTCGGCACGCGCGTGCTCGGCGCGCGCGGCGATGGCCTGGGCGGAGGGGGCCTGGGCGGAGGGGGCCTGGGCGGAGGGGGCCTGGGCGGAGGGGGCCTGGGCGGAGGGGACACCGCAGCGGGCCTCGGCGGGCTGGGCACCAAGGGACGCGGCTACGGTTCCGGCAGCGACTCGTTCATGGGCAGGGGTGTGCGCGGCCACGGTCGCGTCGGCGGCGACCCGATCATCCTCGGCGCCATGGACCGGAGCCGCATCGACGCCGTCGTCAGTCGACATATGAACCAGATCCGCTACTGCTACCAGCGCGAGCTGACCAAGAACCCCACCCTGGCAGGAAAGATCGTCGTCAAGTTCGTCATCGCCAGGGACGGCTCGGTCTCCCAGGCCAGCACCAGGTCCTCGACGATGGGCTCACCAGCGGTCGAGGGTTGCATCAATGGTCGGTTCATGCGCTTCCATTTTCCGTCCCCTGTGGGGGACGGAGTCGTCATCGTTTCCTACCCCTTCCTCTTCTCACCGGACGGCATCTGGCCCGCCCAGGGGGAGTCGATGTACGCGACCGTCCGTGAATTCCCGCGGCCGTCCTACAGCGGTCCGCCCCCGCAGGCGCGCACCGACTTCCGCGACACCGTGCTGTGGGACCCGAGCGTGGAGACCAACGCACGGGGAGAGGCGACGGTGCGCTTCCACCTCTCCGATCAGGTGACCACCTTCCGCGTGACCGCGGAGGGCGCCGGCGGCGGGCAGGTCGGCCGTGGCGAGGCCACCCTCACCTCTGCGCTGCCCTTCTCCATGTCCCTGCGCCTGCCCGAGGCGCTCGGCGCTGGCGATCGCATGGTCCTCCCGGTGCTGCTGCGCAACAACCGCACCTCCGGAGTTTCCGTCGCGCTGTCTGGTGAGATCGAGGCGCCGCTGATGAGCGCTGAGGGGCTGACACAGACCGCCCGACTGGCCGGCGGGGGCATCAGCCAGCTGACCCATATCATCGATGCCATGGAGCAGGGCGGAGAGGCGCGGCTGACGCTCCGCGCGGACGCGGCGGGGCTGTCGGATCAGATCGACGCGGTCATCCCCGTCACGCGGAACCAGTACCCCGGCACGCTGTCGGTCAGCGGCACGGTGCGCGGCGAGACCACCCACACCTTTACCCTGGATGAGACCATCGAGGGCACGCTGGAGGCCGCGCTGGTCCTTCACAGCCAGCCGGTCTCGCAGTTAATGGAGGGCATCGAGGGCCTGCTCTCGGAGCCGGGGGGCTGTTTCGAGCAGACCAGCAGCCGCAACTACCCCAACACCATGGTCCTCCGCCTCCTGGAGACGTCTGCGCACCTCGACGCGTCGGTGGTGTCGCGCGCGCGGGGGATGGTGGACCGGGGCTACGCGCGGCTGGTCACCTTCGAGAGCGACACCGGCGGCTTCGACTGGTACCCCAACGGAACGGGCCACGAGGGGCTGACCGCGTATGGCCTGCAGCAGTTCACCGACATGGCCCGGGTCTACGCCGGGGTGAGCCCGGAGATGCTCGCCCGCACCGGCCAGTGGCTGCGCAGCCGCCGCGATGGCCGCGGCGGCTACGAGATGCGCGACCGCCGCCGCTTCGGGCAGGCGCCCCCCGAGGTCACCGCCGGCTACATCACCCACAGCCTCATCGCCGCCGGCCAGACCGCCGGCCTCTCCCAGGAGCTGGACGCCCAGGAGCGCATCGCCCGGGAGAGCGAGGACCCCTACCTGCTCGCCCTGGCCGCGCTGTCGCTGCTGCGCACCGAGCGGACCCCGGCTGGCCGGCTGGCCGCCAGCAAGCTCGCCGACCTCCAAGACGCCTCTGGCGCCTGGACGACCGCAGCGGCCACCATCGTCCTCAGCGGCGAGCGAGACCGGAACGTCGAGACCACCGGGCTGGCCACCCTGGCGCTGCTGGCCTCGGGCCGGCACACCGACCGCACCGACCGCGCCATCCACTGGCTGTACACCCAACGGTACGGCAACGGAACCTTCGGCGCGACCCAGGCCACAGTGATCGCCCTCAAGGCCATCGTCGCCTGGCAGGCGCTCCAGCCGGAGGTGCGCGGAGGGAAGATCACGGTGCTGCTCAACGGTGAGCCGGCCCAGACCGTCGACTTCACCGGCCAGGAGCTGTCCGCCATTGAGATCCCGAACCTCGAAGGCGCCCTCAAGGAGGGGGAGAACACACTCACCATCCGCAACACCTCCGGCTCTGCCCTGCCCTTTGCCTTCCACGCTGCGTTCCAGGCCACCACGCCGGTGTCTTCGCCGAACGCTCCCCTCGACCTGGGGACGACCCTGCTGAGCCAGACCGTCGGGCAGGGCGAAACCGTTCGTCTGACCGCGCGCGTGCGAAACCGACAGGCGCAGCCGGTCAGCAACCCCATGGTCCGCCTGGGCATCCCCGCCGGGCTGTCCGCTGACCTTCACCAGCTCAAGCGCATGGTCGAGCGCGGCGAGCTTGCGCTGTTCGAGCTGCACCCCCGCGAGGCCGTCCTGTACCTTGACGGCATCGAGGGTGCCGGCGAGCGCACGCTCCACCTTGACCTCCACGCGGACGTGCCGGGCACCTACACCGCCCCGCCCAGCAGCGCGTGGCTGTACTACGACGCCGACCACCGCGACTGGGCGCCCGGCGAAGCGATCACCATCACGCTGTAGCCATCGCCTCGCGCAGGCCCGCCTCCAGCGGGCGCGCCTGGAACCCCAGGTCGCGCGCCGCCGCGCGGGTGTCATACGCCACCCACACCGGCAGGGGGATGGGCACGAGCCACGGCCCACGACCGGCGATCTGACGAAGGGTGCGCATGATGGACAGCAGCGAGACCGGCGGACCGGCGAGGTTGTACGCCCTGCCGGCGGTGTTCGGGTTGCGCAGCGCGCCAACGACGGCGGCACCGACATCACCGGCGTGGACCTGCGGCACCCCGACCGTCGGCGCCAGCGCCACCCGCCGATCCAGGGCGGCCAGATAGCGGCGGGTCAGCTTCGGGTCGCGAGAGCCGTACACCGGCCCCGGCCGAAGCGCGGTCGCCCGATCAGCGGCGCGTTCCCACATCAGCGCCTCGGCGCGGCTCTTGGTGAGCGCATACCGCCAGTCGGTCGTCAGGTCCGACGGGTTCAGCCACCGCCGGCGCAGCCCGTACAGCACGCTGTCTTCGCCCATCCGCCGCCACAGCCGGGTCCAGTACACCGCGACCGTCGAGATGTGGACGAGGCGCGCGGCCCCCGCCTCGTCCATCGCATCCAGCAGGTTGGCCATCCCACCGACGTTGACACGCTCGTAGTCAGGCAGCGTCCCGCTCCACGAGCCCAGCGCCGCGTTGGAGACCACCGCATCCGCCCCTGCGAACGCCGCGGTCAAGCTGTCCCGATCCGTCAGGTCCGCCTGGACCAGCGACACACCGCGCGCCCGCAGCCACGCCCCGCGCGCCGGATTGCGCACCACGCCACGGACCGCATACCCCGCCTCGCGCAGCGCAGCGGCGATGTGTGAGCCCACAAACCCCGTCGCCCCCGTCAGTGCGATCAATGCCATACCGCAGCGTAACCTGCCCACGAACCGAATCCGCTGTGGAGAGACGGGTCACGGCTCCGCAGCGTCCATGGCCTGGGCGAGGTGGCGTCCCATCACCGCGCTGCCCTGGGCAGAGGGGTGGACACGATCATCGACGAACATCTCCAGATCGGATGCGGTGATGACCTCGGCCATATCGACGAAGATGATCCGCTCATCGAAGGCAGCCATTCGCTCGATCCGCGCGTCCAGCTCGGCGAAGACATCATCGCAGCGGTTGAAGCCGAAGGCGGCCCCGTCCGGAAGCTCCGGGTAGCCCATAAACGCGACCCGGATGCCTGAGCTGGCCAGCGGACCGACGAACCCCGGCAGCCGCCCCCGCGATCCATCCGCCGAGATCATGCTGTCCATCACCGCATCACAGTCGCCACACCCGCACAGGTCATTGAGGTCGTTGCCCCCGCCGTCCATCACCAGCCAGCTCCAGTCGCCGTCCGTGTACTGGTTGAGGATGGACCGCTCGGGCTCTTGAGGAAAGTCGGTGATCATCGTCCCGCCGATCGAAGCGTTGATGGCCCGCTGACCGCGCTCCTGACCGACAATGTCCGGGATCGCCGACCCCTCCTCACCGTTCCACGCCATGATGGAGTCCCCGATCGCGTAGATGTCATTGGTGCCCGGGTTGGTCTGGCCATCGCCCGTGTCCGTCGTCAACGAGCCAGGATCACACCCCACCAGCACACTCAGTCCGAAAATCATCGCGCGCATACCGCCTCCATGTTGCCTTTCCAGAACGTCTCAGGCCCCATTCCAGGGCGGAAAAAATATCGAGGAGAATCGCGACAGCGAGACCCAAAGCCCACAGATGAGAAGGCGGTGATCTGATGATCGGGCTTTGATCGCTCCAGAATCTCGATGAGGACGAGGATGTGCAGTTCTGCAATATGGACAGGTCAAGATCATTTGTCATTGACCTGTCCATATTGCAGAACTGCACGACGCCCATACCCATGATGAGACCTTGTAAGATGGTCGCCGAGTTGTTTGTGTGTACTCATCTTCAGACGCTGGGAGTTCTTCGATGAGTGAGTCATCCGCATCCTCCACCGACCCGAACAGCGCATCGCCCCAGGATCCGCTTCCGCTGAGCCTCCGCGCCTGGCAGGAGCCATATCGACGTGAGGATCGTGCGGAGGTGGCGCTGTGTATCTCTGCGGGTGGGTTTCGATCGTTCTGCTGCGGGATTGGGCAGGTGCGCGCCCTTCGTTCGATGGGAATCTTCGATCAGATCGATCTGCTCAGCGCGGTCAGCGGTGGCGCATGGTTCGCGTCTGCGCTCGCGTTCGCTCAGAACCGCACCGATCTGGACAACCTCCTCGGCGAGTATGTTCCTCCCCAGTCGTTGACTGCCGAAGCGCTCCAGCGCCTCGACGCGCGATTCATCGGCGCCCCGATCGCGGAGATGTCTGTGATCTCTCTGGCGCGTCAGATCGTCGAGAAGGGCTATTCGTTGTCGCGATTGTTTGGGGAGTGCTTGCAGCATGAGGCGCTCGAACCGCTCGGCCTCACACAGACGCTGTTGATGGCCAGTGACCATGCAGAGCGTGACGCGCTGCTCCAGCGCAACCCGCACCTGACTGCAGATCAGATCGCGGTCTCCGGGTTGGGGAAGACGCGGCTGGTCGCGGGCGCAGCGCTCGGGTTTCATGACGACGGCTACGAGCGCTTCTACCACGTCGAGCTGGAACCGGGGCGCCTGGTGCTGGGGTCTCAGGTCGACACGCCGCTGTATGCTGTCGAAGCCGCGGCGCTCGCCTGTAACGTGGGACCACAGCACGAAGGCGTGTTTGACACCACACTGAGCGATCCCAACGGGTTCGGCCTCGCACAGATGTGGACGAGCACCGGTGGCGCCCCCTTTGGGGTGTTTGCACGGCTCGCAGCCCTCTTCAACGCCGACCCGTGGGACATCGTGCCTCCACAGGGGGACTGGCTCGGGGAGGGGAGCTTCCTCGTCGATGGCGGCTATGTCGAGGGGAATGGCGTGCTCGCCGCGCTCCGCCGGGGCGCGAATCGACTGATCGTGTGTCTGAACCTCAACTCTGCGTTCGGCACCCGGAGCAACGAGCATGTTCAGGGAATGGATGGCCAGATCACCCACCTGTTCGGCAAGCCGCCACGCTCGGGCCTCTACAAAGACTCCGATATCCACATCTTCGCCACAGCGGAGCTGGACGACCTGGAGCTGGGTTTTCGCACCGCGCAGACGCTGGGGGAGATCCCATGGGCCCTGGTCGAGCACACCATCCCCGAGAACCGCTTCGGCATCGCACCGCGACGGGTCAACATCCTCTGGATCCTCAATGAGACTCCCCAAAACTGGGCAGCGCACCTGCCCAATCAGATCAACACCGCCCGACGGGTGATGCGCCACTCTGGCGGCGTCCCCCACCTGCCGGTCGCTTTCGCCCACCAGGGCTACATGTTCCGGCTCGAGGCCCGGCAGATCAACCTCATGGCCCAGATGCATGACTACGCCATGCGCTCCCTGCGCCCCCAACTCGACGCGCTGCTGGAGTGGAATCCTCCAGCCCCATAGGGGTTATCGGCGCTCAACCGCACCGAAACCTGTGGAGGCCGGATGTTGCGTGTCGGATGGATCATGTTGGTTGTCTCCTGCGCTGCGCGAACGCCTGAGTTTGCGGTTCAGTCCATGGAAGAAGGGCCGTTCACCTTCGGCCCCTGCCCTGAGACGCTGTTGCACGCCGCACAGACGGAGTGCGCCCTGGTTCAGGCGCCCTTGGACGGGTCGGTCCCCTCCAGCCGCACCATCACGCTGTTCGTGCGCCGGATCCCGGCAGTTCCGGGCAGCGTCTCTGCCGATCAGGTCTGGGCGCTCGATGGAGGTCCCGGGTTCGCCGGCGATGTCTTCACCGATCCAGACTTCTATCAGGGCGTGCGTGCCGCCGGCTATGACGTGATCATTCCCACCCATCGCGGCTCGGTGTATGGGACCGGGCTGTCATGTCCTGGACAGCAGGCGCCGGACTCGCCAGGCGGTGGGCGGGTGGTCGCCGCGGAGTATCCCGCCTGCGTTGAGGCCCTCCAGGCACAGTGGGGGGACGATCTCGCCCGGTTCAGCGCGGTCGACGCTGCCCGAGACGTCCTGTATCTGATGCGCCGCATGAAAACCGAGGGACGAGTCGTCGTATTCGGCGGCTCCTATGGGAGCGTATGGGGCCAGCGGCTGCTCCAGCTCGACCCACCGATCGCGGGGATGTGGCTGGACAGCATCGTCGACCTGGACGAGGGCCTGGATCAGGCCGATGAGAATGCCCATGACGCCGGGATGACCCTGCTCGGCCGCTGCGCGGACACGCCCGCATGCGCCGAGCGCTTCCCCGATGGCCCCCTCGCTACAGCAGAGGCGCTCATCGAGACGATGCCAGAGCCGATCTGCGGGCTGCCGCCGGCGACCATTCGCCGGCTGCTCAACCGCCTGCTGTCGTCACACCCCGCCGATCAGGCGCTGGTCGCGCCCACGGTGCTTCGACTCCATCGCTGTGATGAGGACGGGCCGGCCCTTATGCACGCCGTCGCGCGGATGGATCAGTCCGCGAACACGAACCCACCGTTGGCTTACAACCCGCTCCTCAACCGCCTGATCTCCCGGTGGATGATCAGGC
>JBCBLB010000873.1:0-3424 GCA_038520555.1 Myxococcota bacterium
GATGGAAATATAATAGGTAAAATTGGGAACGTAAAGCCTTAAATCAATAACTGTTGCGTGAGGGCAATACCATTGGGGCGATTTTATTCTGCTGCGTAACGGATCGTTGATGCGGGTCTCGGTGGGCTGTAATCTTACTTTTGAGAAGTTTCTCTAAAGTTTTCCGGTTTGGCTCCTGCGTCGATCTGGAGCCCGGATGTTCCCTTCTGGTCGGCGTCCTGTCATGGTCTGGTCAAGGACTCGCGATGAGAGACGTGGGGTAGAGGATGGCGACGGGGGTCGTTGGACGCTGATGAAGTCGCTACATTTTCACGCCCTCTCTCTGGGACTGCTGTGATGTACGCTCTGCTTGTGTTCCTCTGTCAGCCTGTCGCATGGTCACAGGCGCCGCTGTCTGCTGCGCCCCAGGGGCCAGAAGACGTTCAGTTGCCCTACGACGTTCCGCTGGATGATGCGCAGCCCGATACCCGCGCCGCTGCCGATCTGGCTCAGCTCGATCGCTCGCTTCGGCGCGCCCGGGCGGTCTTCGTCGCCGAAATTCTGGCGATCCGGCCGGATCCGGACACCGCGGACCAGGCCTTCCTCGCCACCGTTCAGGTTGAGGAGCAGCTCAAGGGACAGTCCGCTGGCGTGCTGGAGGTGGCGATGCCGCTGGGGTCGGGCCGGCGGACCGGCCGGGCGCTCCCGATCGAGGGGTACCGGATGCTGATGTTCCTCAATGAGGCCGACATCCTCCTCAATTCGGGCGCGTTGTACCTGGTCCGGGCGGAACACATCTGGCGCAACCGCGACGACGCCACCTTCCTCGACCCGCTCGCCGACCGCGAGTGGACGGATGGGATCGATCCGTCCAGCGATTACATCGTCATCCCGATGTCGGTCGTTCGGGAGCAGGCCGCCCGGCTCACGCCGCCGCCAGCAGAAGAATCCCCCCGCCGTCGCTGGTGGCCGTTCTCCAGGAAGAACGCCACACGGTGAGGTGACGGTGCTTCAGGAGGCGCCCACGGAAGAGGGGGCCTCTGCTGAGGATGCATCGGGCTGTTCGCCGAGGTGCTGTCCAAACAGGAACATCACCCAGGCGTGGGCGATGGCCTGGCTATACTTGTAGATGAACCAGGGCAGCCGGGGCACGAAGTCGTGGATGGCGGCGATCATGGTCCGCTTGTTGAGGGCCTGGCGGAATTCGAGGCGTCCGCGCTTGTTGCCGGGGGCGGACAGCAGGCCGCGGGTCACATAGAACAGGGTCCGATCGGGGGTCGACCGCTCTGGTGAGTAGGCCAGCTCCAGCAGCGGCTGGGTCATCCCGATGACGCGGAAGCGGCAGATCTGATCGTGGACGTCGACCTGGATGAGGGTGAAGGCGGCGCCGGGCAGCCACCGCATGTACTCCTGCGCCGCCCACTCGGCGTCTCGCCCGACGGGCAGGGGCATGCGCTGGACGGACCGGACCGTGTTCTTGAAGGGTTTGGGCCGGGTGCCGGTCGGCGGCTCCGGCGGCGGCGGGTCATCGACGGCGCGCCGGAGCATCTCGTGGAGCGGGACCCCGGGGATGTCCAGCCGATCCTGGAGGTCCCGCTCCGGGGCGATCATCGAGTGAGACAGGCTCTCCAGCAGGGGGCCGACGAGCTCTCGCGGGTCGCCGGTGATCAGGTGGACGCCCCAGGTGACCAGCCGCGATGGCGGTGAGAGCGGCAGCGTCACGAGCTGTACCGGGCGGCCGAGCGCCCTGGCGGCTTCGACCATCAGCTCTCGGTATGAGCAGATGTCCGGGCCGGCGACGTCATAGGTCTGGTGGAACGCCCAGGGCTGGCCCAAACAGCCGTCGATGAGCTGGACCACGTCCCCGATGGCGATGGGCTGGCAGCGGCTGCTGGTCCACGGCGGAGCGGGCAGGATGGGGGCGTTCTCGATCAGGCGACGGAGCATCCCGAACGAGGTCCCCCCGGCGCCCACGATGATGCTGGCCCGGAGCGTGGTCACCGGAACGCCGTAGCTGCCCAGGGCCCGCTCGACCTCCAGACGGCTGCGCAGGTGTGGCGAGAGGACCCGGTCATCGCTGACGATGCCGCCGAGGTACACGATCTGCTGGATGCCCGCTGTCGCCGCCGCCCGGGCGAAGTTGTCCGCCAGGATCAGGTCCATGTCTTCGAAGCGGCCCTGGGTCAGCCGGGCCGAGGGGAGCATCGAGTGGGCCAGGTAGACGGCCACGTCTGCGCCAGCGAGGCCTTCTTCGATCTGGAGCAGCGAGAACATGTCGCAGGTCCGCCACGCGATGTTGGGCCGATCGCTGGGTCGGATGGACCGAGACAAAGCGATCACCTGGCGATCCTGGGACAGGTGTTCGATCAGGTAGCGCCCCACGAAGCCCGAGGCGCCAGCGATCGCGATGGTCTTGGGGTCTGGCATCCGCCCTCCTGTTTCAACAACTAATGCAAGACACAGCCACGCCCGCATGGCGACCCAATTCGTCACATCGACGCGGCGTTTGAGGACGACTTCAGGCGATCTCAGCGGACGCGGCCCGTCTGGCCGCCAGATCCTGCTCCAGCTCGCTCATCCGTGTGTCGGTCAGGGGGTAGATGAACATCGTCGACGCCCCGATGAGCATCAGGACGCCGGGGATGACGCTGACCAGCAGCAGGATGCCCTGCAGCGACGTCTCCGACTGGGCGACGTTGGGCACATAGCCATAGGCGCCCAGGATCAGCCCGGAGAAGTAGCCGCCCATCGCGGCGCCGAACTTGATGAACAGCATCACCCCGGAGAACACCAGCCCGGTGGTGCTGCGGCCGGTCTGCCACTCGCCGTAGTCGGCCACGTCGGCGAACATCGCGAACATCAGCGGCGCCGTCGGCCCCATCACGAAGCCGGTGACCAGGTTCAGCGCGAAGATGGCCATCAGCGCGTCGCCAGGCAAAAAGTAGAACGCGATCGTCAGCAGGGCGCCCAGGCCCATCGTCAGCAGGTACAGCCGCTCTTTGCTGATAAATCGGTTGAGCGGCTGGGTCAGCAGGACCCCGGCCAGCGTCGTCACGCCCGCCCCGGTCAAAAAGAAGGTCGCCAGCGTCTCTGTGTTCGAGAAGTCCATCCCCAGAAACACCACGCCCTCGGTCTGGACGAAGTACTGGAGGTAATAAATGGTCGTGGCGCCCTTCATCACGCCGCCGGCGAGGACCAGCGTACACAGCAGAAACAGCAGCCGCAGCGGCTTGTTCTGGAGCATCGCCCCCAGGTCGCCGCGCAGGTCGCGTTGGGTCTCGGGCGGCTTGACCCGCTCTCGGGTGGTCAAAAAACAGACGACGAACATCATCGAGGCGAGCACCCCATACAGCACCATCGTCAGCTGCCAGCCCCGCGCCGGATCGCCACCGCCGAGGAGGCGAACCAGCCACAGCGTCGGGAACTGCACGAAGATGGTGCCAGC
>JBCBLB010000895.1:0-3141 GCA_038520555.1 Myxococcota bacterium
CGGCAGGACATCGTTGAGATCATATGTCGTGTTCAGCTGGGTGCGCTCGGTGAACTCCCCGCGAGCTGACGTGACGTCCTCGATCTGATTGTACCAAGACAGCGAGAACAACCCCGCCATCAGGCCGTCGCTGAGCGCCTGCGCATGGTTAAGCACCTGCCGCACTGACGCATCGCGGTACTCCGCAACCCAGGAGGTGGTCTCCAGATATGCGAGGTTGTACGAATCGAAGGTCGAACTCCGGGTGCTGAACTGGATCGCCTCTCCCATCGCAGCGATCTGACGCTCCAGGGTGCGGTCGGTCATGAATGTGCGCCAGACGTTGTAGGTCGAAGACAGTCCAGGGGGGACCGACTTGAAATTGGGGAACGTATACCGAACGATCGCGCTGTCGAGGACGCCAGGCTCCGTCACTGGACGGTCGAGGTATCGATAGTCCCGGTTGCTCTCTGAGACGAACTCCGAATCCGTCGGGGAAGAGTCGTAGCCAGTCGCCGTATCCAGGTCGAGCTCGATAGCCACAAGCTCGCCGACGACCTGATCGGCGAAGTAGCCGCTGACTGGGTAGCAGGGCGGCTCCGGTTGTGGGGTCACCTGACCGGCCAGCTCCAGCTCGCCGAGCGACGTCTCGAACGCGTCCCGAATCTCAACGTCAGTGTAGTCCACCGTCAAGCCGCTCGCCGTCTTGAAGCGCGCCCGGCTTATCCCGGACTCTGTCACAACGGAGTCCGGGAAGGCGGCCATGCTGGTCACGCTACGCAGGTTCGGGGTCAACGACGCGGCAGTGCTGTCTACGTAGGTCACCGATACGACCGGCGGGACGTTCAGACCGCTGACAGCGTCCCCATAGTCGACGGTCATGCTGACGATTTCCGCCTCTGTATAGCCGGGGCTGATCTCATAGGTGAGGTAGGGCTGGACCTTCAGCTCGATGTCATCGGACAACGGATCGCGCTGGGCGAAGACAAAATCCGCGCGCGGCAGCGTGTAGGGCGCGCTGGCTGCTCCCGGATCATGAACCCAACCGACGATGGGCCCGAAGTTGCTCGCCCACGCCGCCGATTCGTGTGGCACGTAGTTCTCGATACACTCCAGTCCCGACAGCATCATCTCCACATCCGCGATGTACAGAAAGCTGTTGTCCTCCCCGCTTCTATCACACCCCCCAAGCGCGGGCGTGTTGCATTGAAGCTCGATATCAAGCGCGCGAGGGGTGCCGTCGCAGACGAGAACGGGATTGTTGCGTTGGTAGAGGTTCTGCGACATGAACAACTCCACCTTCTCTTTGGTGTCCAGGGTTCGGAGCGGGTGTCCCTGCCGGCCGGTATCGTATAGAACATCCTGGTGAATGGGCAGCACCTGTATTCTGTCGCCGCCGTCCCCCTCCGCGAAGACCTTCATCACGAGGTCATCGGTTCCAGACCACGACGCTGTAGAGTCGAAGGTCGTGTCGAGGTCAAAGTGGAGGAAGGAGATGCTGGCATAGGTCGGCAGGTGAATCGGGCATCCCAGCGCTGAATCGATCGCCGATGTGGTTGAGGATATCGTAGTCACTGCTGCCAGACCCGGTGTAGCCAGCGTCCGTGACATAGATATCGTTCCAATCGTCAATACCACCGGGCTCATCAAGATACCCGCCGAGGTATGCGGGCCTGGATGCAGAAGCCGCGTAGTTGATGAGCGGATCCCAGAACGTACGGTCCAACCGCAGCTTATTCATGTACACATCCAGCCCGACGTCGTCCATCAACGTCTTCGTCTCCGCGGCGTCGAAGCCGTTGTACTCGTTGGCGTCTGCGCTGACCGTGCTGGCGCTGCTCCTCATCTCCCCAACATACAGCCCCTGGACCCCGCCGCTTGGATTCTTACACCCATCGCAGTCATCTGCAGATGACGGGTGCGACCACAGCGATGCGGACAGAGATAGGACGACGATCGCAGAGCGAACGATATGGAGGGGATGAAGCTTCAGAATAAAGATTCATGGTGCAACCTTCTGAATTGGAATGAAAGACTATGCGATATACGACAACCCTTCTTTAGCCTGAGAGGGACCTGTTCAATGAACTTTCTCAAAATTGTCTCCTAAAATAGCAGACAATAAAGAAATAACGCCCAGAGAGTCGGGGCGTCATGGGGACATGCGAACCCCAACAACGCGGTCCTTCGACGGATCCGGCTGCAGTGGGGACTCTCCGTCGATGACCCCGCCGCCACGCCGGAACAACCGCCTGAGTAACGATCGACTTCGCCCAGAATCCAGCGCCAACGCACCGCCAACCCCAACACAGTGAGTCGAGTCATACGCTGCCAGGGGGCGTCCACCGTTCGCTGTAATGTTGACTGTAAAGTGGCGACAAACGGTGTAATGGAGACCGGGCCGCCGATCTGGCTATGGTCAAAGGGCTGCTGGGAAGCAGCATAAAAGCCAGCCTGCCGAAACGTGGCTGCGTGCTTGGACCCTGGCTTCAAGTCGAGAGGAGGACACCCCCCGCCGCCTCTCCAGAATTCTCCGTGGAGCACCATGTCTGCACTCATCGCACAGCCCTCCCCGATCGTGGAAGCGGAGAACGAGACGGCCTCGGATGTCCTCTTCGCCGATGACCTTGATCATGATCCCCTCGCGCTCGATGTGCTGGTCGCGTCACCGCAAGCGTCGCAGGCCGACGAGATGTGGGAGCCGGGCACAATGGGGAGCGGAGAAGGAGAGCGGAAGTCCGGCGATCGGGTCTTGCAGCATCGCATGAATAAGGCCTGGAGCCGGGGCTCGTATGTCAGCGCTGGAGGCCGCGCGCAGCGAAACTGGAAGCTCAAGACCGATGTGGGGTACGGCATCCAGACCCAGGACCGAGACGGCGAGACCCGCGGCCGGACCCAACGCAAGACCGGGACGCTCTTCAAAGGCTTCGACAAGACCACATCCAGCGAGGCTCGCTCCTACAACGGGGAGACCGACGTCGAGCGGCGCTCGTATGAGAAGACCCGCGGCGATGAGCGGTGGACGACCACCCGGGAATACAGCAGCCAGGACGGGACCTCTTCGGTTCAGCGAGAGGTGGAGCAGAGAGACTGGGATGGCCGCGAGCGCACGCTGGACGAGTCCTCGTACTCTGGGAAGAAGAACGGCCGGTATGTCGTCGA
>JBCBLB010000478.1:0-7756 GCA_038520555.1 Myxococcota bacterium
GGCTCGCTATAAGCGGATGAAGGGCTTCTCGGTCCTCAACCCCATCGGGTTTGACTCGTTCGGCCTGCCAGCGGAACGGGCTGCCCAGCGGGACAACCGTCACCCCGCCGACATCACCTATGAGCGGATCGATTATTTTCGTGAGCAGATGCAGCGTCTGGGGTTCTCGTTCAACTGGGAGCGCGAGATCAGCACCAGTGACGTGGACTATTATCGTTGGACGCAGTGGATTTTCCTGAAGCTTCATGAGCAGGGCCTGGCGTACCTTGAGGAAGTGCCGGTCTGGTGGTGTCCGGCGCAGGGCACGGTGCTTGCGAACGAAGAAGTGGTTGATGGTCGCTATGTGGAGACCGGCGATCCGGTTGAGCGCCGCAGTATGAAGCAGTGGATGCTCAAGATCACTGCTTACGCCCAGCGACTTCTCGACGATCTGGAGGGTCTGGACTGGCCGGAAGGAGTCCTGGAGATGCAGCGGCAGTGGATCGGCCGCTCTGAGGGCGCTGAGGTCCGCTTCCAGATCCAGGATCACGATGGTGACTTCGTGGTCTACACCACGCGTCCGGACACTCTGTTTGGGGCGACCTACTGCGTGCTGGCTCCGGAGCACGCTCTGGTTGCACAGATCACGTCGGATTCGCAACGGGCGACGGTTGAAGCTTATGTGGAGCAAGCGCGGAACCGCTCAGAGCTGGACCGTCAGGTCGCTGCAGAGAAAGAGAAGACGGGGGTATGGACGGGCGCATATGCCATCAACCCGGTCAACGGTGAGGCGATCCCGATCTGGGTCGCCGACTATGTCCTGGTCAGCTACGGCACTGGCGCCATCATGGCGGTGCCGGCTCATGACGAGCGGGACCACGCGTTCGCCCGGAAGTTCAACCTGTCGATCAAGGCGGTGTACCGGCCCGAGCGGGACCACGACTTCGATGAGGCGGCGTGGTCTGGGAAGGGCGACACGGGCGTGTCGGTGAATTCCGGTGATTTCGATGGGCTGACGGTGCGCGCGTTTAAGGAGCGGATCATCGACTGGCTCGAAGCGAACGGCGTCGGTGAGCGCCGGGTGAATTTCAAGCTTCGGGACTGGCTGTTCAGCCGCCAGCGGTACTGGGGGGAGCCGTTCCCGATGGTGTACCTGGAAGACGGCAGCGTGGTGCCAGTACCTGAGGATGAGCTGCCGGTCGCGCTTCCGCATGTTGATGAGTACAAGCCCACCGCCGACGGCCAGCCGCCGCTGGCGCGGGCGGGGGACGACTGGCTGATGACCAGCTACCAGGGGCAGCCGGCGCGGCGCGAGACGAACACGATGCCGCAGTGGGCGGGATCATGTTGGTATTACCTTCGTTATATGGATCCGCACAACAGCGAGGCCGCCTTCAGCCCGGAGCGGGTGTCCTACTGGCAGGACGTCGATCTGTATATTGGTGGCGTCGAGCACGCGGTCCTGCACCTGCTCTACGCCCGGTTCTGGCACAAGGTGCTCTACGATGTCGGGCTGGTCCCCACCAAGGAGCCCTTCAAGCGCCTGTTCAACCAGGGCATGATCCTGGCCTACGCCTATCGTGAGAGCAGCGGCCGGTATCACCGCCCTGAGGCGGTGGTCAACAAGGCTGGCGAGACACAGGCCATCGTCAGCGCCTTCAACCAGCAGACGGTGGAGACCGACTGGTATGTCGGCGACACTCCGGTCGAGCAGAAGCTGGGCAAGATGGGCAAGTCGCTCAACAACTCGGTCGACCCGCTGGAGATCGTGTCCACCTACGGCGCAGACACCCTGCGGGTCTATGAGATGTTCATGGGTCCTCTGGAGCAGGTCAAGCCCTGGCAGACCAAAGGCTGTGATGGCGTCTCTCGGTTCCTCGCCCGCGTCTGGCGGCTGTTTATCGATGAAGAGGACGACACGCTCAACGCCTTCGGCCAGACCTCGAAAGAGGTGAGTCGTGCCCTGCACCGCGCCATCAAGGAGACGACAGAGGGGATCGAGGCGCTCCGGTTCAACACCGCGATCGCCCGGATGATGGAGTTCGTCAACAAAAGCAAGGGCAAGCTGCCGTCAAAAGCAGACGCCGAGAAGTTCGTCCTCATCCTGTCTCCGTTCGCCCCGCACCTCGCCGAAGAGCTGTGGGCCCGGATGGGCCATGAGCAGACGTTGTCCTACGTCCCCTGGCCCACCTGGGATCCCGACGCCCTGATCCAGGAGAAGATCACGATCGCCATCCAGGTGATGGGCAAGGTCCGCGGGCGCATCGAGATCGCACATGATGCCAGCAAGGAAGACATCCTCATCGCCGCGAAGGCAGAACCCAACGTCGTCCGGCACCTGGACGGGAAAACGATCATCAAAGAGATCGTCGTTCCTGGCCGGCTGGTGAACTTCGTCGCCCGATAGCCGCACGCTCCCGACCTGTTTTCCACAGCGCCAGCCGGTTCATCGGGCTGGCGCTTCTCTGTGGAAAACAATTGTGCGAAAAGCGCGATCGGATCAGATGGTGCGATGGGAAAAAGAGTGGGTTGTGAATAAGTTATCCGCCCACTTTCCCGAGCGTATGCACAACCTTATCCACAGGCTGTGAAAAACTTAAAGTGATTTCTGAATAAGAATGTTGACATGTCAATACTGTTGGGTGCCTGGGTTTGGGGAGAAAACTGTCTCCGGGGTGGCGCGGGTGTATTAAAGTGAGACCCAAGCATCTGTCTTGTCATGTCAAGAGGTCCACCCATGAGCGAGGCTCTGGAACCGGCGGTCGATCCGTTTCACCCGCTGCTTCGGATTGTTGAGCGGTATCGCCGCGACGTTCACCTGATGAACCCCGCTCCAGGCGAGGACGTTCTCCAGCGCGCGGCCCTTCACCTGGGCCATCCGCTGCCGCGGGGGTTGGGTTCGTTTCTGTCCCGTTGGAACGGGGCGGTGTTGTTTCGCGGTGCGCTCCGCATTCGCTCGGCCTCTCAGCTTGCGAGCGCTTCGGCGGCTGCCCGTCAGGTCATCGTATTCGCGGATGGTCCATCTTCTGAAGACCGGTGGGCATTTGTGATCGATGCGTCGGGTCGGACGTTGTTTGGCCGCTGGCATGGCGGTCGTTTTGAGCCGCTGCACGATCGGTTTGAGCGCTGGCTGATTGCGACGGTGCGGATTCTGGATGAAGATCGCCATGATGATCACGCCCAGCTTGCGGCGCGTCGGGACGCCGATCCGGATGGTCCCTGGTTGTTGTTGAAGGAAGCCGAGCGTCACCTGGCGCGGGGCGACGTTGAGCTTGCGCGTCGCCGGCTCCGTCGGGCGACGGCGGTGGAGCCGGACCTTGTCAAGGGTTGGCAGCGTCTGGGGGAGTCGTTGCGGGGCGAAGACGATGGCGCGTCCCGCTGGGCGTATCTGAAGGCGCTTCGGACGGTGCGTCTTCCGCAGCCGTGGCCGTCGCAGTACGGGCTGGACGCGGGCCTGATTTCGGTGATGTCGACTCTGTTTCCGGCGGGCGATGACGGTTGGGAGCGTGAGCTTCGCCGTTTCTTGGAGGAGCGGGTCCAGGATGTCGCAACGGCAGAGGAGCAGGCCTTTGTTGAGGCGGCCGCCATCGCGCTTTCGCAGGTTCTGATCGTCCAGGGTCGGCGCCCGGCGTCGCGCGCGGTCCTGGAGGCCCTGGTCGAGCGGGGCGCGGGCTTCGCGCTTGGCGCGCCGCTGTATGAGGCGACGCTTGCGCTCGCCGAGATCGAAGCAGACCTTGGCCACCACGACAGCGCAGAGCGCCGGCTTCGGCTGTTCCAGGCTGCGCAGGGTCCGCTGTCCGCGCGCGCCTCGCTGGTCCAGGGTCGGATCGTGATGATGCGCCAGGAGCCATGGGCCGAAGAGATCCTGACCGTGGCGCTTCGAGAGCTCGTCCACCCCGCGCACCGGGCCGAGGCGCTGCTCCTGCTCGGGGAGCGGCACATCCGCCAGGGCGAGCTGGACACCGCGGAGCGAGCGCTCATCGAGGCGCTCCAGGTCTCTCGTCAGAGCGGCCTCCATGCCCTGGGCGCCGGCGCGCTGCTGGGTCTGGGCGATCTGTGTCGGCTCCGGGGCGATGGGGCCGGAGCGCAGGAGAAGTACCAGACCGCCCGCGCCGCCGCTGGCCAGTCGCCCGAGCTGCTGGAGCGGATCCTGGTTCGTCGGGGGGACCTGTTCCGGATGGTCGGCGACGATGAGCGCGCCGCAGAGGACTACCGACGGGCGGCGGACGCCTTCAGCGGTCTTCATCTTCCCATCCGCGAGGGGTGGGCCCGGATCCGCCTGGCCCAGATGCAGGAGCCCGGCGCCGCCGCCATCGCCCGTGAGCTGTTCAAGGCGGCGGACCTCGCCGCGGGGGTGGCTGCAGCCGACGCGATCAGCGGACAGCCCGGGCTGAGCCTGGACTGGCACCTGGAGCGGGCCGCAGAGCACGCCCGCGGCCGCGCCAACGCCCAGCGCGCCCGCCCGCCCCTGACCCGCGCAGACGCCGATCGGCCTGAGCGCCGCATCGGCGCCCACCGCGCCGCCATCGCCGCCTGTCAGGTCGAGATCGTCCACAGCCTGTCCGCGTCGTTGGCCGACAACGCCCGCGCCCTCAACAAGGGCCGCGCGCCCGCCCGCCTCAGCGATCCGAACCTCGCCCGGTATGTGGCGGCGATCGATCTGCTCGCCGCACATCGCTCCTATGAGGCGGCGGAGTCGCTGCTCACACAGCTCATCCGGTTCCGGCCTCAGGGCCTCGCCCGGCGCGCCCTGATCGGCGCCCTGTCCCGCTCTCCAAACGCAGCGCTGGCCGATGGCCTGCTGGAGCTGCTCGAAGCCGGCGATGAGCCCAGCAGCCTCGCCGCGGCGGCGGAGATCCTCGGCTGGCGCCGGGAGCCCGCGGCGGTCACCGTCCTCCGCCGCTACACCGACCCCAGCTGCTCGCCGCTGCTGCGGAAGGCCGCCATCGTCGCGCTGGGCCGGATCGGCGACCGAGAGGCGATAAGCCAGCTGCTGCCCGCCCTCGATGAGCCAGAGCTGTCCGAGGCCGCGGCGATCGCGCTGCTGTTGCTCGGCGAGTGGCGCGGGCTCGACCACCAGGCCCAGGCCCTCGCCGCGCAGCGGCCGAACACCTCTCGATCGCTGGGCGAGATCGTGGGCCGCTATGGCGGGCCGTCGTATCTCCTGCTGCTCATCCGCACCGCCGACCGTGACGGGCCAGCAGGCCTCGGCGCCATTCAGGGCCTCGGCTACCTCGGCGCCCCACGGGTCATCGAGCGGCTGATCGACTTCACCGCCAGCCGCGACGCCCAACGGGCACGCATCGCCAGTGATGCCCTGGAGATCCTCACCGGGCACCACGAGTCCGCCGATGAGTCCCTGCTCCGAAACCGGTGGCAGGCATGGTGGGAGGCCAACCAGGGCGAATTCCGCGATGGACAGCGGTACCGACACGGCCAACAGATGAGCCCGGCGCTCCTCGTCGAGCGGATGTGCCACGACGATCCCCTGGTCCGACGAAGCAGCTACGATGAGCTGGTGATCTCGACGGGCGTACGGCAGCCGTTCGACGCCGACGGCCCATGGCGCGTTCAGCAGGCGCACCTCGCCCGATGGCGAGTGTGGTGCCGAGAACAAGACGAAGAACTCATCGGCCGATGGGCCTTCCACGGGGACGTCATCGGCTAAACCCAGCGGTGAAGAACGCTTTTGGCGTTCTGGTCGAGCGATACCAGATCGAAAGTGGTATACCATTTTGCAATGCAACATCATTGGTGAAAATCATTCACCAATACCATCTTCATTGCGATAAACACACAATCCTTCCGTTGGGGAGCCCACGGATCCCTGGCAGGCGACGCCTGTGACAACTGCCCGGTGGTGGCGCGTTGCTGCTCTGGCGGGCCACATCGGCCGTCGGGATCCGCCCCACCCGGCGATGACCCACAGCAGACGAAACCCTTCAGGTTGTTCTCGCAGCATCGAGAAGGGACTCGACCTCAGCGATCCGCCTGGCCAACCCAGAGCGGGTCCCGACGTTGAGATCGTGTGCGATCTGCCTGGCCTGGTCGAGGGCCTCGATCGCAGCGTCTGGGTGGTGTGCGATGTGCTCGGCATGGGCCCGGTTACAGAGCAGCGCTCCCAGCGAGAGTTGGTCATTGATCTCACGGAGGATGCTTTCGCCGTTCTTCAAATGCGAACGGCCTCTGTCGACCTGGCCTCTGATCACTTCGATCAGGCCCAGCCCGCCCAGCACGGAGCCTTTCCCGCGTCGCCTTCCGCTCTCCTGATGAAGGGCCAGTGCGTCTGTGTAGTGGGCCCTGGACTCATCCAGCTGACCCAGCTCGAAATACAGGATGCCCAGGTTGCTCAATACGATGCCCTCACTGAGCCGGTTGCCGACCTCTCGATGGGCGGCCAATGCGCCGGTATAGTAGGTTCTGGCCTCGTCCAACCGACCCTGAGACGCGTGCAGGTTGCCCAGACTGCCCAACACATAGCCTTCACCACGTCGGTTTCCGACCGCGCGATGGATGGCCATCGCGGCGGTGTAGTGGGTTCTGGCCGCTGCGATCTCGCCCAGAACGCGACACAGGTTGCCCAGGTTGTTCCGCACGATGCCTTCACCACGTCGGTTCCCGGCCTCTCGATAGATGGCCAGCGCGGCGGTGTAGTGGGCCCTGGCGTCGTCCATCTGGCCCTGCTCTTGATGGAGGATGCCCAGGCTGCATCGCACGTTGCCTTCGCGGAGCCGGTCTCCGACCGCGCGATGGATGGCCAGCGCGGCGGTGTAGTGGGCCCTGGCCGCTGCGATCTCGCCCAGATCGCTACACAGGTTGCCCAGGTTGTTCCGCACGATGCCCTCACCGCGCCGGTCTCCGACCGCGCGATAGATGGCCAGCGCGTTGTGCCCGTGGGTCTTGGCGTCGTCCATCTGGCCCCGGGTCCACTGCAGGTAGCCCAGCCGTTGGTGGAGCTGTGCGACGGTGGCGTCGTGGTTGTCGATGTTATCCAGGTTGAGGGTGGCGCGGAGCGCATCGATGGCGATGGTGAACTGCTGACGTTCCGCGAGGGCACTCAGCGCCAGGGCGAGCGAGGACGCGACATCGACGTCGTTGCCGTGTATCGCGAAGCGATGGGCGGCGAGGAGGTTGTCGGCCTCTGCCCGTAGCGTCCACCACCGCGATGCGCCCTCGACACCTTCCAGCGCCTCCAGCGCATGCGGATCGCCAAACTGGGCGTAGAACGATGCGTGCCGTCGGCGCGCTGCGTCGACGGCCTCTGTATCCCACAAAGACAGCTTCTCAAGCGTGTATTCCCGGATGCTGATCAGCATTCCGAAGCGGTGCTCGCCACGTCGGTTCTCGCCCAACGGACGCAACAGGCTCCTGTCGACCAGGCTCTGCACCGCGTCCATCGGCCAGTGGGGGACGTCTTCTCCCAGCGCGAGCACCGCCTCTGCCGCTTCGAGGGTGAAGCCGCCTTCGAAGATCGCGCACTGGGTGAGCGCGACGCGCTCCCAGTCCTCCAACAGCTCCCATGACCAGTCGATCGTTGCCCGTAAGGTGGCCTGCCGCTGTGTCGTGTTTCGCCGCCCCGTGGCCAGCAGCTTGAAGCGTTGGCCCATCCGGGACACCATCTTCTGTGGGCTCATCACCTTGATCCGCGCCGTCGCAAGCTCGATGGCCAGCGGGAGGCCGTCGAGCATCCGCACGAGCTGCTGAACCGCGTCGCGGTTTCGTTCGGTGAGCGCGAAGCCTCGCCGTTTCTGCGAGGCCCGTTCCACGAACAACGCCA
>JBCBLB010000838.1:0-3773 GCA_038520555.1 Myxococcota bacterium
AGGTCAGGGTTCGCGGAACTGGGAAGCGGTCAAGACGCTGATGTTCCACTCGCCGGCGACGTTCCGGTCGCTTCTGGACAGGCTTGCGGAGGCGGTGGGCGCTCATCTGCAGGCGCAGATCGACGCAGGCGCCGCCGCGGTGCAGCTGTTCGACACGTGGGCGGGGGTCTTATCGCCCGAAGATTACCGCCGCTGGGCGCTCCCCGCTGCGCGCAAGGCGCTGTCGATGGTCGACGGCCTGACCATCTACTTTACCCGGGACAGCGCGCCGTTTTTGGATTGGCTGCACGAAGTCGGCGCGGAAGCGATCGGTCTGGACTGGCGGGTGGACATCGGCGAGGCCCGGGCGCGCCTCCACGGCGGCCTCGCCCTCCAGGGCAACCTCGACCCGCTGGCGCTGCATGCTCCGAAAGAAGAGATCCAACGTCGTGTTCGACGCATTATATCTTCTGCCGGCCGCCATGGTCATGTCTTCAACCTGGGCCACGGCTGCATCCCCTCGACGCCCATCGACGGTGTCCAGGCGGCCGTCGATGCGGTGAAGGAATGGACGTGGAGCGACTGACCCCCGCGCAGCTGTTGCGGTACAGCGGCCCGGGGCCCCGCTACACCAGTTACCCGACTGTTCCGATGTGGTCGCATGACTACCCGGTGTCCCGGTTCTACCGTGCCCTCTCCACGGTGCGCAGCCCAGCGACTGTCTATGTCCACGTCCCGTTCTGTGTCGAGCAGTGCTCGTTCTGTGGCTGCAACATGGTCGTCGCCGGCCGCCGCGAACCAGGCGATCGGTACCTCGACGATCTGGAGCAGCAGATCAACGCCTTGCCCTTGCCCGCGGACCAGATCCCGGTCTCTCGGATCCATCTGGGCGGCGGCACCCCGACCTGGTTCGACATCCCCCAGATCGAGCGGCTGTACGGGATGTTGTACCGCCGCTTCGCGCCCATCGACGGCGCTGAGATCAGCGTTGAAGCGGATCCGGAGGTGACGACAGACGCGCAGCTTGACGCGCTGGCTGCGCTGGGTGTCAGCCGAATGAGCTTCGGCGTACAGAGCTTCGACGCGACCGTGCTGGCCGCTGTCAGCCGCCCCCAGAACCGGGATCGCATCGTCGCGCTGGTCGAAAAAGCCCGTTCATTGGGGATGGGCAGCCTGAACATCGATCTGATGTATGGCCTGCCGCACCAAACCCCCGCGCGGTTCGAGCAGACCCTGGACGCCGTGCTGCAGCTCCGTCCGGAGCGGCTGGCCATCTTCGGCTATGCCCACCTGCCCTGGCTCAAGCCGCACATGAAGAAGATCGATGCGAACGCGCTCCCTGGCCCGCTGTCCCGGGCGGGGCTGTATCTACAGGCCCAGACCCGGATGCAGGACGCCGGCTACGTGCCCATCGGCCTCGATCACTTCGCCCTGCCCGAGGATGACCTCGCACAGGCCCAACAAGAGGAGCGGCTTCACCGGAACTTCATGGGGTATACGACCCTCCCTGACGTCGACCTCATCGGGTTGGGGATGAGCGCCATCAGCGAGATCAACGGCGAGTATGTCCAGCAACGTTCCAAGCTTGCCCGGTGGTGGAGAGCGGCTGAGGGCGTGGACGACACTGCGCTCATCGAGCGCGGATGGAGCATGACCGACGAGGATCGTCTTCGAAAGCACGTCATCTATGCGCTGATGTGTAACCTCGTCGTCTCGATCCCCGATGTTGAGGCGCGCTTCGGCGTTCGCTTCCATGAGCACTTCGCCGACGCGCTGGCGCGGTTGCATCCGATGATGGACGAGGGCCTGATGGTGTTTGGCGACGATGCGTTGCGGGTCACAGAGCGGGGCCGGCTGTTGGTTCGGAACGCCGCGATGCCCTTCGATGCGTACCTGAAACGGAAGACCGCCGGCCAGCCCCCCCGGTTCTCGCAGACGGTGTGAGATGAGCGTTCAAGTCTGGCTGCTCAGTGAGGGGGAGGCCCTCGACGCCGAGAACGTAGAGCCCTTCCTTCGGGCGCAGCTCTCTGATCCGTTCATCCTCCAGACCCCACGATGGTTCCGCTCTCTGATCATCTGGTGGTACGTCTGGCTGCAGCAGCGGGCCCTGATGACCGGCTACAAGCAGCTCCCCGGCCCCTCCCCCGCAGAGGACCACCGTGCGGAGCAGGCCAGGCTTCTGGCTCGACATCTGGGCAAGAAGTACTCTACGCATGTCGTGTTCCGGTACCGGTCTCCAGACGCCAGGACGGCCGCTGCCGGCATCAACCAGCGCTCGAAGGTGGTGCTTCTCCCGCTTCAACCCCACCGATGTGGCGCGCTGTATTCGTCGGTGGCTGCTGCGCAGGCCGCCGTCACCGAGCGCGGGGCGTCCCATGTGACCATCCCGAGTTACCCCAGCCACCCGCGCTATGTGGAAGCGGTGGCCGAGACGCTGCGGGCTGCCATCGTGGACCTTCCCAATGAACACTATGGCCGATATGGGGTGTTGTTCACCGCGCAACTCCCGGCTGAGGGGCGGGGCGACGCCGTGCCTGAGCATGAGGACGAGCTGAACCAGACCGTCGAGGCGGTGGTCCAGTCTGTCAGCCTCTGTCGGCCGTATGAGCTGGGGTTTGTGTCGAACCGGGGACGGGTGCGGGCGGCCTCGACGGAGAAGCAGCTCAAGGAGATGGCCCGGAAAGGGCTCACCGCAGTCATCGTCGTCCCCCTCGCCTTCACCGTGGAGCGGGCCGAGGCCATGATCGCCATCGACCAGCGGCTCGCCGATCAGGCGTCACACCTGGGCATCGCGCTCGTGCGCGCCGAGACGGTCTCCGGCCGTCCGACCTTCATCCGGGCCCTGGCCGCCCTGATCGACGACGCGATGCTTGAGGCGGGCTGGAAAGACGACGACGCAGGAGCGGAGTAGTGGCGGAGATCCTCATCGTCGGCGCCGGGGTCTCCGGGCTGGCCACGGCCGCGTTCCTCGATGGCGAGGGGCACGACATCACTGTCCTGGAGGCCAACGATGCGCCCGGGGGCAACGTCCGCACCGAGCACGTCGGGGGGCGCACCCTGGACCGGGCGGCCAACGGATGGCTCAACAGCGAGCCGGCCATGGACCGGCTGCTGGCGCGCACCGGGCTGACCGACCAGCAGCTCCCCGCCAGCGATCGCCGGGCCCCCCGATGGATCTTCGCCGACGGGAAGATGCAGGCGGCCCCGATGTCGCCCCTTCGGCTGGCCACGACGGGGCTGTTGAGCGGCTGGTCCAAGCTTCGCCTGCTCGGCGAGCCCTTCGTCGGCAAGGCCTCCCCCGAGGCGGATGAGACGATCGCAGACTTCGTGAGCCGGCGCCTGGGGTCGGGCTTCAACGCGCGAATGGTCGGCCCGATGGTCGCTGGGATCTATGCCGCCCGACCGGACCAGATCTCGCTCCAGGCGGCGTTCCCGAAGATGTGGCAGATGGAGCAGGAGTACGGCAGCCTGTTCATCGCGGCGCTCCGGCGGCGGCGGGGGGGCGCGCCGCCGGGGCACCTGACGACGATGAAGCGGGGCGCCGGTCAGCTGACCGGCGCCATCGCCGAACAGCTCGGTGACCGGCTGCGATGCGGCGTCACCGTCAAAGCCATCGAGCGCCGACGGGACGACTGGCAGGTGCACACCGCCGACAGCGTCCTGCGGGCCGACGCGGTGGTGCTGGCCTGTCCGGCGTGGGCGCAGGCGCCCATCGTGCGCGGGCTGGATCGGGAGCTGGCCGATGTGCTGGATTCGATCCCGTACTAGCCGGTCGCGGTAGTGGTGAGCGCCTG
>JBCBLB010000731.1:0-4674 GCA_038520555.1 Myxococcota bacterium
ATCGATGCTTGAACGTGTGTAGGAGCAGCGTAATAGTTAAGATATCGATTGGTACCTGGCGAGCGGTCCATTTTCCCTGGCCACCGGGGCGACGGGGCTCAGACGCTGGGTGAACGCGTCTCAGCTCGACGACACAGGGAATATCGATGTTTCAAAGCCTTCTGCTGTTTTCCGGTCTCGCAAACGCCGGCCCGGTTGTGAACAAGGGCCCGATCGCGGACGCAGAAGAGTACATTACGACCTTCCGGTCCGAGCCACCGAACATCATCTTCGCTGTGGACGTGTCCGGCTCACTGAACCGCACCTGTCACCCCCTCGCGAACGCTCCGGCCCCCTGCAGTGTATTGCTGCGTTCGGCGATTCTGGAGATCGTGGAGCACAACAGCTGGGCGAACTTCGGGCTGGTGACCACGTCGAGCACCAACGCATACACACCCGTGGTCGCCGTGGGCGCTTCACGGGAAGACTTCATCTCAGCGTTGGAGACGTTGAACATCAACGACGGCAACACCGATGCCAACATGGGTGAGGTGCTCTCATCGCTGTCGACGAACTACCTCAACCTTCCGGTTGCCGGGCAGTACGCGCGGCCGAGTTCGGTGGGCAATTTCGAAGGCGGAGCGTTCTGTTCAGAATGCCAGAACACCCATGTCATCGCTATTATGGGCCAGAAACCGACCAACGACGACCAGCCGAGTTTGCTTGGCCTGCTCACGCCCATCCCGGGTGAGGTTTATCCTGAGCAGATGTTCGACAACGTCATCCAGACGGTCCTCACGCTGGATCACTCCTCCTCACTGCCAGGAACCCAGCAGGTCATTCCGCACGCCCTATTCATCGATGTTCCCACCGATGATATGGTCACAGAGCTGTACACAAACATCACCGGCGCCCTGGGTGTGCCGGTATATAAAACGGCCAGCAGTGACAAGATCTTAGGGGATCTGGCGCTCATCATGGAGGATATCCGGGCGTTTGAGCACAACAGCGGGTTTTCTGCGCCGGTGGTGACGACTGCAGGGGATCTTCTACTGTACAGCTTCCATGAGTCCATCGGCGCGCCGTCGATGCTTGGCCACCTCAAGGCGTATGAGCTGGAGACGGACCCAACGGCGGCGAACTTCGGCCAACCGTTGAATAACTCTGGCAGGACAGATGGCGCGTTGTGGGATGCCGGTGAAGAGTTGGCGACGCGCGTCCTGTTTAACTTCAGCACCACGTTCACTGCGTTGAACGAGAACGATCGAGACGGCGAGGGGGAGCGGGATCTGTACACATTTGTCCCTGAGATTACGGACATCAGCCGATTCTCAGAGCCCTATGTGGACAAGGCGCTCGATGATATGCGGATGCCGCTCGACTCATCGATGGGGGATCTTCTGGGTCGGCATACAGATGTCGCCGACGAACTCTACCCCGTGGGCGCCGTCGGGGAGACCCAGCCATGGGACATCGACGTGAGCGGAGTTGTGGATGAGAGCGACTTCAAGGAGTTGCTGCTGTTCATCCGCGGCACGATCTTCTCCCAGCACCGATACTCTCAAATCGGACGTTCACCGTGGGTCCTGGCAGATTCGGGCCGGGCGGAGCCGGCGTTCGCCCTTCATGAGAGCGGGGGCTTCAGCGCGGACCCCACCTACCAGACCTTCCTCGACGGCCTGGCGGCTTCCAGCTACCCCGACATCGCCCTGCAGACCTCCAACAATGGAATGTTGCATGCCTTCGAGCTGGAAGAAGGCAAAGAGCTGTGGGGCTGGGTGCCAGCGAACCTGCTGTATGACGAGCGGGGGAGTGAGACGGGCACGGAGAGCCGGCTTATTGACCTGATGTGGTTCGGCCATACCCGGCTGATGCAGGGCTCTCCGCGGGTCCAGGACATCTGGATCGACAGTGACAATGACGGCAACAGGGAGTGTGACAGCTTCCCCGACGATTGCGAGTGGAAGCGGGTGGTCCTCGTCAGCCAGGGCCAGGGCGGTCCGGCGGTCCTGGCCCTGGACATTACGGACACCGCCTCGCCACGGTTCCTCTTCGAGCACGTCAACCCCGCGGACGAAGCCTCGGTGATGTATGCGCCCAAGGACGTCCAGATCATGCAGCTCCAAGACGGCAGCCGAAACGACTGGGTCGCGGTCTGGGGCAACGGCCCCACCCGGCTGCCCTCCGAGAGCGCGTCTCGCTTCGCCCGCGCCGAGCTGACCCTCTACCAGCGCGCCTTCAACGATAACTTTGAACGGTCACCAGAGGACAGCTACGAGGATCACAGCGAGGCGGTGAACGTCATCGACTCCGGGCACTACCCTCCCACAATCGGAAACGACTTCGCCGGGACGCTCCCCAGCTCGCCAGCCGCGGTCGACCTGGACGATGACGGCGTCGTAGACGTCGCCTACGTCAACTACGTGGACAACTCCACGGGGGTCCCTCGGGCGTCGCTCTACAAGATCGTCTACAACAACGACTACGAAGACCTCGATGACATCTCCTGGTGTGAGATGTACAGCCCCTACGCGGACCTGGGTGTGGAGCTCGATGCCTTCTACCCGCCCACCGTCTCGCGAACGACCAACGGCACCTTGAACGTCTACTGGGGGACCGGCACGCCGTACCAGGGCAATCTTCAGGAAAACAACTACTTCTTCGCCTTCGAGGACCCCCAACCCCGGAGCTGTCCCACCACCTGGGTCGGCGCGATGAATCCCATCTGCGGGGCTTCGGGGAACATTGACCTTGGCGCAGGCACCCGGCTGACCGACGCGCCCATCGTCTTCCAGGGGGCGGTGTACTTCACCACCTGGACCCCCGACGCCGCTGGCTGCGGGAATGGCACCGGGCAGATCTTCGGCGTCACCTACAACAACTGCGCCGCCGCGCTCGCCGACCCGTTCGCGGCCTCCTCCGAGGTGTTGACGGACTCCTCCAAGGTCACGTCACTTCAGACCCATGGATATCCCAGCTCCCTGACCATCAGCGACCAGGGACACCTCTTGCTCCCCAAACAAACCGACGGCGTATCGACCGATATCGTCAGCATGATCAAGGGGTGGGATCCGATGAACGGGACCCAGTCTATGGGTCATATGATGCTGCCCTACTAGGCAATGAATCCATTCCGTTGATTCGTTGCCGGTCTACCGGATCACGGAGAGTACACATGGGGACGGATCACAGCCCATGACTGGGCGCGGGGATGCGATACCGCGTCAGAATACGCGCGTTCGCTTCCATCGCTGCATCCACATCCAAGACGATGATCCCACCGCTGGACATCTGCACCCGAACCGTGCCTGTCGCAGCACGGAGCCGGTCGACGAAGTCCTGAAGGCCCCGGAAGCGCTCCCCATTCAGCTTCACCACGACCTCTGAGTGAAGGTGATCGTAGCCAACCGTAAGTTGATCAGCGAGAACCTGGGTAAGCACGACGATATCGTGCTGTTCAGCTGTCCGAACCCCGGAAAAGTAGTGGTTGACCAGCTCCGGCGGCGCTCGGTACCGCCACTTGCTCCAGGTGCCCAGAAAATCACGGGACAACGACTGGAACACCAATCCGCCATAGATGAAGTACGACGGCGTATAGTCATACCGCGGCGGGGGAACAAGGTAGGCCACAGCCTTCAGCGGAATGGTGACCATCAACCGTGACCCATCGCGCAACACCTCGGCAGAGATGCTGTCACCGACGTAATGTTCCCCAAGAACAGCCGTATAGCTGGTCCGAAACCGATCCTGGTAGCGGATGGTGCCGTTGTTGGCGATCGCCATCCCATCGAGCGCCAACAACGCGTCACCGCTCTTGAGCACCCCCCAGGCCGATCCCCCATACTCCACCGATAAAATCAGGACGCCGCTCGCCTCTGGCGGCATCCCCAACGACCGACGCAGGGAAGGGTTCTCCAGATTCTGGGTGGTCACCCCGATGCCTGGAACGGCGGTCGACTTCCCCAGCGGGACCCCTTCCAGAAACCGACGGATGAGATTGGCGGGGACCAACTCTCCGATGTTTTCTGCATTGTTGAGGGTCTGGAAGGCGACGCCGATGACCTTGCCGTCCTTAAACACCGGCCCGCCGCTGTTGCCGCTGTTGATGGCTGCATCGACCGTGATCGCCAACAGCCGCCGCTGGGAGTGAGAGTACCGCTGGACTTCAATCCGGCTGACCACCCCCTCTGTGATGGAGATCTCTTCTCCGCCGACGGGGAAGCCCACCACGCTCACCCGATCGCGGAGGGCGGGCATTTCCCCGATGACTTCGGGGGTGACGTTCTCCATCAGCCGCGGATCATCGACGGACAGCAGCGCCAGATCGGCGTCATGGCAGATGGCTTCGACCCGGGCGACGAGCTTGTCGGGATCAGAGACCTTCTGGACCTGCAAGAACGTCGCGTTGGCGACGACGTGTGCGCCGGTCAAGATCCGTCCCGGGCCGACGACGACGCCGGAGCCGGTGCTGCTGGCGGGGCTCTGCGCCTGCCAGGGGTTGTCAAAATCGGGTGCTTGGGTGGTCGCATAGACCCGGACGACTGAAGAGTACGCGGACACACAACCTCAACAGCTGGGGTGTACCGGCGGATGTAACGTGTTCTGTCCGCTCAACCACAGTCACACCCGCTGCAGCAATCGGGTTCACAGCCACAGCCGTCCCCATCACATGGGCAACAATCCAGATTACACGGC
>JBCBLB010000219.1:0-13272 GCA_038520555.1 Myxococcota bacterium
AGAAAGAGCATCCGCAGCTGACCTTCCAGTATCTCCGCGGCAACGTCCTGGTATTGGACAAAAGGACGTACTGCTGAGTCAACAGACTCCAAGTCAAGACCGAGCTGTCCGCCAACTACGAGATGATCGAGTGGCAGCCGGTGGCGATCGTGGGCGTCCATGCTGCGAAGTTCTCTACCGAGAAGGAAGCGGACAGCGTCTCACGGGCCATCGACCGGCACCAGATCCGTCACCCGGTGGTCCTCGACCCGACACACGATCTGTGGGATCGCTATGCGATCCGCTCATGGCCGACGTTGGTGGTCCTCGACGTTCAGGGTCGGATCGCCTGGCAGCAATCCGGTGAGGTGAACCGGGCGGCGCTCCGGGCGGTCATCCAGGGCCTGCTCGACGAAGCGCGTGAGGCCGGCACCCTCGGGGAAGCGGCCTGGAGTCGGCCCTCCCCGGCGGCACACACCGGTCTGTTGCGACATCCAGGCAAGGTGAGCGTCCACCCGCCGCCGATCGCTCAGGCGGCCGAAGATGCCGATCCCTTCGGCGCAGACAGCCGGCTGTATGTGGCGGATACGGGCCACCACCGGATCCTGGAGCTGGTCTTGGTTCGTGAGGGGGGCGACTGGCCGAAGGCGCGGCTGCTGCGGACCTTCGGCGACGGTCAGCCCGGACTGGTGGATGGCGCTCCGGAGGCGGCCCGGTTCCGGATGCCGCAGGGGATGACCCGGACCGAAGACACGCTGTGGGTGGCCGACACCGACAACCACGCGATCCGTGCGATCGACCTCAACTCAGGGACGGTGACGACCATGGCGGGGACGGGCCATCGCGGAGAAGGCATCGACCTCTCTGCCCGGGACCCGAAGCAGATCGCGCTGCGTTCGCCGTGGGACGTGGACGCGGCGACAGACAACGACGGCGCGGCGATCGTGCTGATCGCGATGGCGGGGACACACCAGATCTGGATCTTCTTCCCGGAGCGAGGCCAGATCGGGCCGTTCATCGGCTCGGGCGTCGAGGAGCACGTCGACGGGCCGCCAGACCAGGCGGCGCTGGCCCAGCCGAGCGGGATGGTACTGGCCGGGCACTATCTGTTTTTTGTGGACAGCGAGACCAGCTCGGTCCGGGCGTATCGGATGGACGAGCGGCACCTGGGGACCCTGGCCGGCCAGGGGCTGTTCGACTTCGGCGACATCGACGGCAAGGGCGACGCGGTCCGCCTACAGCACCCGCTGGGCATCACCCTCGGGATCCAGGAGCTGTACATCGCCGACACCTTCAACCATAAGATCAAGACCTTGCGGATGCGAGATGGTCAGGTCACAACCCTGGCCGGCGGCGATCCGCAGACGCTCAGCGAGCCCGGCGGCCTGGATCGGGCCGGTGACTTCCTGATCATCGCAGACACCAACAACCACCGGCTGCGGATTGCCCATCGGGAGACCGGAGAGATCCGAGACCTCGAGGTGGATTGGGGATAGGTCCAGACCATGTCGGAGCAGACAAAGGCCGATCGCCCCTGGCGGGACCCGTGGAAGCTCTCGATCGGGCTGGTGGTCCTGATCGGGATCCTCGCCCTGGTGTTCCCCAAACCCGAGACCGTCGATGAAGACGCCCCGCGAGAGCTGTACCAGCCCCCCCCGGGCTACACCCCGACCACCCAGCTCGACCTCTCGGACACCCGCTGCCTGAAGAAGACCGGGATTCAGGAAGACTGTCGGTTGATGGGCGCCCAGGACGGCCAGATCATCCACCTGTTCGTCCAGTGGGACTTCACCGAGCTGCAGCGGCGACCGGGGAGCTATGAGATCGTCGACGCCTGGGTAGAGCTGTTGGAGAACCACCAGGACCAGTATGAAGGCGCCGTCTCGATGGCGCCCGCCGACCGCCCGGACGAGCTGCCGACGGCATCGCCGATGCTCATCGGGGGGCGGCAGGACAACCGGACCCTCCGCCTGCCGTCTGCGGGGCACTCACCCGAGCTGAGCGCCCTCATCGCCGGATGGCTCAACGAGACCGCGCTGAACCGAGGCGTCTGGTTTATGGTCCCGGCCGACAACGACAGCAGCATCGATGAGTTTACGCCCACGCTCCGCTTCGCGTATCGAATTGTCGAATAAGTGAAGCGGCGTCTCCGTCAGTCTGAGCAACCACGGAGAACGGGAGAGACGCAATGCACAAGGCAACGATCGCGATGGCTGCGATGGTTTTTGCGACGGGCTGTCATGGGAAATTCAAGCGGGCGGCGCCGTACCTGGACACCGCGACGGTGCAGACCGTCACGACCGGCGGTCCGTACGTGGACCTCGGCAACATCTACGTCGTCCCCGGGACCGGCTCGGAACAGGGCGACCTGCTGGTGAGCATCGCAGCGACCGCGGTGAACATCAGCCAGGACGTCAAGAGCATCAACCAAACCGAACGAATCGCCCAGGCCGTCGACCTCAACGGCATCAACACTTCGATGACCGAGGGGCTGGCCCATGGCCTGGCCGGTGGACCGCCGTTCGCCTATGTCGGCCCAGGGGGGGAAGCGGACGCGACCCTGCAGATGGAGGTCCTGTCGTACGGCTTGTTCGTCCCCGCCCTCGGCGCCCCCGGCGAGTTCACCTACTCGGTCCGCGCCAGCGTCTTCGACAACAGCGGCGACCGCGTCTATCGCAACACCATGACCTGCACCGTCGGCGCCGGCAACCCCGACGCAGCCGCCGTGGTCTTCGGTGTGGTCAACAACGTCAAGCAGCTTGAACGGATGACCGACGACGAGATCAACGAGGCCTTCGACAACATGGCCTACTACTGTGGCCAGCAGTTCGCCGTCACCATGCGCCGACACGCATCATGAGGATTGTGTCCTGGATGTCGATATAATCGAGGAACCCAAAGGCGCCGGAACACACCCCAAAACGGCTCAGAAGAGCGGGTGCTGTTCCCCACTCGTTCCCCAGATCCTGTACACCAGCCTGTACACCCCTGTACGCCTGTGAGGTCGATGGGCTCGCCCTGCTCCCCCGCTGATGATGAGGGAGCTTGTTTTTGTCAACTATTTTGTTGACGGATGGGGTGGCAACCCATAGGTTGACAACATCAACGGGGGGGATGTTCCCCGCCTCACAGGAGCCAACATGACGCGCCAAGAAATCAAATCAATCGCATCCGCCATCAGGCGACAGACCCGCGATGACGTCGACGAAATTCTGGTGGCAGGGTACGAGCGGAGCGGAGACCTTCTTGCCGACGTGCCGCGCCAGCTGGCACTTCAGAACCGCATGGTGGAGCGGTGTGCAGCTGGTCTGCGCGAGATCGAAGCCGCGCAGGCGCAGAAGACCTTGGCCTACAGGAATTTGTCACACGATCTGGAACAGCTCACAATCAAACGCAACCGGCTTCAGCGAGAGCTGGACGCGATCCGTGAGGAGGCGGCCCTACCTGGCCCTCACGAGGACTCGCTTGAGGTGCGCCTGGTCCTCGCGATTAACCGGATTTGACCGCTATGCTGTACGCATTCGCCTGCGGTCATACTCACAAGCTGACTTCCAACCGCTCCCGAGCACGATGGATCGGCAGTCCCCTCTGTCCGGCATGTTGGGCGGGCAGGCCCACGATCGACATCAAGTTGACCCGAGCCCACCGCATCACTGGTGTGCCCGGGACCAACGGGTTGCTGTGCGAAGAGTGGTTCCCCTGCGTTCGGGCGGACATTTACGCATCCGAGGCGCTCGGACATGAATCCACCGATGAGGCGGTAGACGCAGCCCAGCAGGCGTTCGATCAGGCGCTCGCCTCTCACGGCCTGATCGCTGACCCCCCGAACGGGATCGACATCCGCAGCCCGGATGTTCTCAGCGCCATTCGAGCACTGACCAAAAACATGGAGCAGCACGGGCGGGTCACGGTCGGCGGCATGTACGCCCACCTGCTGATCGCCCCGCCACAGCAGCAGTTCCTCGACGCTGTCCGCAAGATCGTCCCCCTCAGCCTACGGGCGATCGGGGAGCGCGTTGGGGTGTCCCACCAGGCGCTTTCAGCGGGCCGGTTTAGCGTAGAGCAGGCCGTGGAGGCGTGGAATAACCAAGCCGACGATAACGAGAGGATCAAATTCATCCCTGCACGAGTGGAGCCCGAAAGATAGGCGACTGATGAGTCGGACGAGGGCTGGCCTTTTGTACAGTGGCGATACCGCCCTGTACGCCTGTGAGGTCGATGGGGTCGAGGGTGGCGTAGGCGAGCACAGACCCGGGTGGCAATCATGAATCTGCTCGATTACCCGCTTGCGGCTATAACCGTATGCGGTTAAATGATGAGTGTGCCGAGGAGAGGTCATCATGGAAACCGCAACCCCCATCGACGCCATTCGCTCACTGCTCCCCCAGGGTGAGCCGGTAGGCGTAGACGTCTACGCCTACCGCGGTGCGGCCGAGCACAGCGACGGTGCCACATGGCTGACCACCGACCCGGATCATGCGCGGGGATTTGGGGAGGTTCGGTTGTACAACCTCTACGGGACGATGGTTAGGGTCCACGCCGACCACCTCGTGCCTGAAGGGGTCGAGATCGAGGACGACGAGTGGACCGGGGGTGCTGAAGCAGCGCTGGCATGGTGGAATGAGCACCATGGGGTCTCCGCCCTGGTGATCGAAGATTTCGAGGGTCGTGGCCTCACCTTCTACACCGATGGCGACGCAGACCTGGTGAGCGAATGAGCAGCGCCGCAGACGTCCTCGAACAGATGCGGCGCGCCATCTCTGCGGACGCCACCTGGAGCGACCTCGCCCGCCGCTGCGGGGTGAGCCCCCAAGCCATCAACAAGTGGCGAAACAGACGCGACCCGGGCCTGAAAACCGTCCAGGCCCTGTTGGCCGCATACAACAGCAGCGGTGCACCGATCCGGCTCATCCTGGACGGCAATTCCCCAAGAGTAGAGAAATCATGACCACCATTGAAATTGTTTCCCTCATCATCAGCGCCCCCTTCATCGTGGGAGTGCTGCTCTTCTCGTTCAACTACTCGCTCAATCGAGGCTACCGCCGACGGTGAGAGAGCCTGTAATGCCCTACCGGTTTGTTACACTCGCACTCACACCAGCCCGCTATCCCGCTCCTCAACGGGTCCGGGCCATTTCATGGGATTTCACCAGACAATGATTGACCGTAATCGACTGTAATCTGTCGTTATGCGCCGTTATGGTGAGTTCGCTTCGGTCGCTGTGGTGAATCCTCGGATGTAATGTTTTGGAGATGCGCTTTCGTGATTTGCGGCCTAAGATTCGCCCATACCCGCATCTCCCCCGGCCCCCCCATGAGTCCACCCATCACCTATCGTCAATGGCAGTTTGCCATTTTCGACGTAAAAACTTCGCATGCTGGAGATTGGGCGCGCATCATGCACCGCCGCATCCCCGCCAGCATGGAGGCAGACGCGCTGGGGGCGGCTGGAGACGAGCTGCTGAAAATGGCCCCCCAGGATCGCGTTCTGGGCGACGGCCTGGTGGCCCTGTTTCGACGCGCGCTCAAAATGCACTGCGATCGGATCAACTGGATCCAGCGGCGGGACCACACCCGCCGGATGCCCAGCCAGGTCCCTGACAACGGCCTGAGCCCCGAAGAGATCGTCGCTGCAAATCAATTCGTTGAGCAGCTGTTCGATGAGGTCGCCGGCAGCGAGCTGCGAGACGCTGAGCAGGTCCTGCGCGCGGCTGCCTGGGGCAAGACCCCGGACGAGCTGGCCAAAGCGATGGGCTTTTCTGGGCGCACTGCCCGACGGCGCTTCCAGCACCTCAGAGAGATCGTCCAGCGCAAAGTAAAGGGTCCGAAACGGGGCCTGCCACCAAGGATTTCGTTTTCTGGGATGGTCGGCGAGGCTACACCTACGTATAGTGGCCTCGGCGAAATCATGGCAACTCACCGAGGACATCGGCTGGAACTCCGCCTGGAGAGACAGGCTGGGGTGGTCCGGGCACGTGCGCATTGTGCGTATGCCCGCCATATCGGTATTTTCTACTTCGTCGCTGGTGACATCCACTTCGGGGAGTATTTCGTCCAGGGCGAAGACGAGGACATCACCGAGCACGCCATCGCCCTGCCTGACGACGTCGAGCGGGTGATCGGAGTGGCGACCAGCTCGCTCACCCTCCCCGCCGCCTACCGCGGCCTGTCAGACAGTCATGCCCGCTTCTGGCTGATGGTGGGCGCCGCCCTGCGAGACGCCATTCGCGAGGGCTGGACAGTCCAGCAGATCGAAGATGAGCTGTCGGGGAACTGGGAGGTCTCTGAGGCCAGCGCACACCGGGTGCGGCCGGATCACATCCGACGGGGCGGCGAGGTCCCAAGCCCAAGCGATGAGTTGAGGCGGATGCTGAAGAAGGCCGCGTCATACGGTCGGCGCAGCGAGTTCGCGGCAGCGGCAGCAGCATATCGAGAGATCTGGACGTTTGGGTATGAGCGCTCCGACACCAGCGCCATGGTCAGCGGGGGCGTCGGCCTCTTTATGTCGCTCCGATACCTGGGCTTTTTTGACAGCGCAGATCGGGTGCTGCTGCAGCTGCTGAACGACGTCGCCTTGGACGCAAAATGGGCATCGAGGATATCGAGGGAGCTGTGCTCGATGCACCTCGACTACGATCGGCCGGTGGAAGCGAGGCGTTGGCTGGAGCAGACCTCCGCAGAGGAGCACCCGCCCGACGCGGCGGACTACCATCAACGGATGGCGCGACTGCTTTTCGGCGAAGATCGCAGAGATGAGGCCATCGCGTATATCGACAGCCACGCGGACTTCATTCAGTCCCTGCGTCAGGGGCGCCGACGACTGCTCGCCACAGAGCGCATCCTCTGCGAGTGGCGGGTGTTCGTCTCTGCCACAAGCGGCGATGCCCTCAAGGCCGACTACCTCGACCTGCGGGCCATGTATGCGCAGACTCGTGTCGAGCATCGAGGGACCCGGTGGATCCGCACCATCGCAAAGGCGGGCCGGCTGCTGGGGCATAGCGCCCGAGAGATGCGCCTCGTCGAGGAGGCTACAGCTCAGCTGTCCCTCAAAGATGATCGGCTCCTCGATCACTGGCAGCAGCACGACCTGATCCGCGCCGTCGAGGAGATCGACGATCAGATCTATCAAGTCGATTTCTGGCGACGGCTCTGGCTACATTCCAAAGTCGCAACCTCAGATCGACCCTTGCTCGCCGCTGCGCGGGGCGTGCACAACGTGATGTGGTCGTCGCCGATGGAGACGTTCCTCAAGATGGACTCCTTGCCCGAGGCTGATCACGTGGAGGAGTTGATCGTGTCGGGGGGTCGGGAGCTGAGGCAGGACCGCTGCGATCGATCGTGTCGGGAGCTGGGGGAATTCCTCTTCCCGGAGCCGATCACAGGTGACGTCCTCGTCGCCAGCGATGGCCTCCTGACAGAAGCGCCTCTGTATGCAGCGCACTGGGCGGCCCACCCTGGCGAGCCCCTGCCCGCCTTCCGCGAGGTCCTTGGACCACGGCGGGTCTATGAGGCCCAGGAGCCAGCCCCAACCATTGCATCTCTCGCAGATCCGCACGGGGACCTGCCAGGCGCGCATGCAGAGGTCGATCGGGAGCGCGCTGATGTCTGGCTCCGAGGAGCCGAGGTCACCCGTCAAGCGCTCGCAGAATCCAAGGCGGGCCTGCTGATCCTCGGAGTCCACACCCGCGGCGGCAGCGATGGTCGGTTCCTCGATCTGGCGGACGGCCCGGTTTACGCTGAGCAGCTCGCGCTGATGGATTTTGAGGGTGCGGTCGTCTACCTGTCCGGCTGCTCGACCGCCTCACAGCAGACCCTCCGCGGTGTCGAATTGTCATTCGCCAGCGCGATACTCCAAGCTGGGGCGCGTGGTGTTGTAGGGTATCGTTGGTCTGTCCGGGACGAAGACGCTCGGCGAGCCACAGAAGTTCTGTTGGAGTCCTGGCCATCTCCCAATCCCGCCACCTGGGTAAGAGACGCTGTCCAGACCCTTATCGATGAAGGCGCTCCTGAGCATGTCTGGGGGGCTTTGCACCTATACTGATAATGGAGTTAAATCGTGATTAATACCCCAGCTCCCCGCTTCACAAACGCAACGAATGATGGACAGTGGCCAGACGGGGACTTCAAGCCCGACATCACCATCAATGCATCCGGCAGTCAGCTTACCGTCGCGGGCACGCTCCTAAACGTCTCTGATTACGTCTATGGCGTGCCCATCGCGCTTCAGGCGACGGTGACGCTCTGGGTCAACAGCACACCGACCTCCACCTACACCCTCGATGCGCAGACCGGCACCATCACCGGCGCACCGACTCCGGTGAACCCGGGCGACCAGATCACCGTCCGGTTCGAATCGAAGGCCACGATCCCGTCGCCCTACAACACCCAGACGGTTCAGCGTCAGGATTTGAACTGGACCGTCCCTGCGGGCGGCGGGTCGATCAGCTTCTCGCAGTCAGTCAACCCACAGCAGGCGCCGTCGTGGGGCGCGGTGTTCGAGTGGCAGGCCGGCGCCGGTCCCCTGACCTGGACGCACACCCCCACCGCCGACGATGGCGCCACCCAGAACCTCACGCTCCAGACCGAGCTGGCGGGCGGCGGCGCTCAGAGCGTGTCGGTGTTCAACCAAAACCCGGCTGCAGGTCCCCAGACTCACACCGCCGCCTTCGACAAAGCAGCGGCAGCAGCGGGTTTTGTTGTGAGCTTCTGGTGGCAGAACAACGCGCTGAACCGGGCGAGCTATCTCGCGATCCTCTTCCGGGATGCGAACCTCGTGGGACCAGGCAGCACCTTCCAGCAGAGCAAGGTGGCCGGCGCCGCGTCGCGGGAGCCCTGAGCGACTCGTTGGGCCCTGGGTGCGTCACTTGTCCTTTGCAGCAAACCGGATCTCAATTCCATCTGCTGCGACCCGCTCAAGGTGAGGAGGGGGTGAAGGCACCTGGCGCGTCTTCGCAAAAGCCATGACGACGCTCCGATCAAAGGACGCATCCCCGCTACTGTGTGTGATCCGTGCGGCTCCCAGCGTTCCATCTGCCCCAACAGGGGCCTTCACTGTTGTGACATGCCCAGGATGAGCCTTCAGCATGGCAGGTAGTGGCGTCCAGTTCGGCAAGATGGATTCCTTGCAGGTGGAGGTGTACTCCTCCAGCGACGGGCTCACCTCTTCCGCGGGCGTGTCGCCTTGGACCGGTGGATCGCTGGCTTGAGCCAATCCAAACAGCAGCGGCAGCAGCAAAAAACGCATGGGTAACCCCTCCTTCGGCTGATTTTTGGCACGAGAGAGGGCGAGGGTCAAGCAACCTCAGAGTCGTCCTGATGCTCACCTGAAGCCATGAAGACCTTCAGCAGGGCTGTGATGGACAGCACCCGGTCGTTGTTCATGTAGGGCCAAGCCTTGCGCAGCAGTTCCACCATCTGGCTGAACCGATCGGATTCACTGCTGGGCTCCGGAAAGTCGACCATGAACGTTCGGCCGCACGCCTTCGCCCACTCGGTGACATCATCAAAGGTCGCCTTGCTCAAGCCAGACTCACGGCGGTGAATCCAGGCCTGGTACTTGCCCAGCCTATCACCCAGTTCAGTCTGTGAGAGGCCGGCGTCCTCGCGGATTTCGCGAAGCCTTGTAGCGATCCATTCTGATGTGATTGCCATGGTGTTGCTCTCACACGTTTTTTTTAGGTTCTCAACAAAAAACGTTTGACCATCAATTTGTGTGTCATTACATGATAATTGCCAACGAGGCAGAAATAAGCCCTTTCCACAGGGCTAATGGAGTACGTATGCCTGCAAAGAAGGGAAGAACCGACAGCACAACGGTCGGCGTCACCATGCCGACCGTCATGGTCGAGGCTCTCGATGGTGAAGCGGAACGGATGCGGATGAACCGCTCTGAGATGGTTCGAGACTTGCTCACTTTCGCGATGCATGACCGAGGACTCTGGCCCCCCAAACCCGCCCAGCAGGGCATCAGTCCCCAATGAAAGAGCCCCTCCACAAGGGAGGGGCCAGAACCCAAGCGCAGCACCGATCGCCAAACCACCGCTGCGCCCAGACAACAGAGAGGTATCGCATGAGCGATGACGATAGCAACATTCCCAAGGTCTTCGACTTCGAGGGCCACCACGTCACCTGGATCGAATGGAGAGGCGTCCAAGTCTGGATCGCCATCGAGATCGGGCGCGCGATGGGCTACGGCAAAGACGGCAAAGTGCTCGTCAACAACATCACGCAGCGCTGGAGCAAGCCAACCAAGAACAGCAAGACGCCGCGGTTCCGGCTCGGGGACGCATCCAAGGTGGGGCAGGAGCCCATGGACGGCTTCAAGTTGACGGGAGAGGATCTGGACGCGCTCCGCAGGGCCCTGAAGGGGACGCAATTTGCGTCCCCTTCCATCGACAGCCGGGTCAACTCCATCTTGCTCCTGACAGAGTCTGGCCTCTACGCATGTATCCAGCGCGGCCTCACGGAGGCCGCCATCCGGTTCGGGCATTGGATCAACGATGAGGTCATCCCGGCGATCCGAAAAGACGGCGTCTACCAGGTCGAAGACAAAGGCAACGTCGTCAACCTCAAGGCCCTCAAGGGCGGTGGTGCGAGGCGGATGCCCACCGATCGAGAGCTGCGGGCAGCAAAGGAGATGCGCCAGCACCAGATGATGCGCCAGCGCTTCATCTCGCAGACGATTCGAATCGCCCGAGACATGGACGGGCACGAGCGGGAGACGCTTTTGCGGATGGCGATGATGACCGCGGGCGAGATCTTCACGGCCGACCAGCTCCGCAGGCTGGAGGGCTACGTGAGTCGCTTCTACCTTGGGGTCCATGCGCCTCCCCATGCTCAGCAGAAAATGGACTTCAAGCTCCCGCGAGACATCATGGAGCGCGCGCAGAGCTTCCCCGCCAACATCCAGAGCGGCTTTGCGTCCATCTTCCGTGACTTGGAGGGGTTCTTCCGAGGGCTGGACACCGTCACCGCTGAAAGCGAGGAGGGTTCGGCATGAGCGTCATGACCCACATCATCAGCCTCGAAAGGAGTTGGTTGGCTCAGTTGGACCACTCCTCTCATGAGTTCTCTACGAGCGGCGATCTACGGATGAGGATCGATCATCTGGTAGGGCGCGCTCTGCTCCATCTGGTTCGAGCCGAGAACTACAGTGGGACCGGCGACCCTGAAGATGCCTACTATGCTGCAGTGAATGTTGGTATCGCGCTGACCTGTCACGAGAGCCTCGGATCGCTACTGAAAGGCGAAGCCATTCCTTTGCTGACCCCTGAGCACGAGGCTCTTCTGATGGCCTTCAACCTGACCCATGCAGGGCAACATGAGCAGGATTCACAGGCGCTCGACAACTGAAAGTACCATCATACCCCAACAATAACGGCGGGCTGACCCTCACGACCAAGATCCGGTCAGCCCGCCTCACCAACGAGGATACCCCTCATGGCTGAGAAGAATTCTATCCCTGCCGCGGCTGCTGCGGCCACTTCCCCTGTACTCCCTGCGCGCTACCTCGGCGACTTCGACCCGGATTGCCCGCACCTTGAGACCGCCCTGGCACGAGCGTTCGCAGACCTATGGAACCTGCGGCCCTCTTCGCTGTGTCGCGTTCTGCGCGTCCTTGATGAAGAGGTGGCCCGTGGCTGAAGTCATCGCCTTTCCGAAACCGAAGACGCCTCCAGCACCCCCTGTGGACAGACGCCAGGTCGTGCGGCTGCAGCAGCGGATCGCAGACATTTTGATGGAGCGACCAGCCGTCCTGGAGACGGCGCGCACCTACATCGATGCCCTGGAGCGGCTGGCCTACAACCCGGCGAGTTGTCAGTAGGTCCTGATCAGGACTCGCCCTGGCTGCTCTCCAGGTACGCCCGCACGGAGAGCAGCAGCTCAAAGCCGCGCAGATACAGGCGCTGCAGGGCCATCGGGCGCCACGCCTGGGGCAGCTCCGGGTCCAGGCGCCGGTATGCATCTCGCAGGGGCGTATAGGTGAGCAGGCGACGGATCCCCAACCCGCTGTCGTCTCGCTTGACGCGGCGGACGCTCACGACTGGCTCCGACGCAGCTCTCGGATCAGCTGCTCCTGGAGAACCGTCATCTTGCTCAGCTCGACGGACACGCGCGCCGTGTTGGTCGCGTGCTTCTCGCCTTCCAGCCACCGCGCCAGCTTCTCGCGCTCTGCGCCAGCATGGCGGGTGAGGTCTTCAAGCCGCGCCTGCTGCCCCTCCATGATCATCTGAAGCGCCCGCGTCTGCTTCTCGTCAAGCCTCTTCATGAGCTTTTCGTGCTGCTGCCGCTGCTCTCGCATCTGCTCTTCGTGCAGGGTGCGCATCGCCGTCAGGATGTCCGCTTCGGGGTCCTTCTCACCATCCTCTCGCCTACGCAAGCCGACGAGCTGCAGCAGCGGCAGCCACATCTCTACCCGTCGGAGCAGCATCGCCAGAGCCCCCAGGCTCACCCCGCCCCCGATGGCCAGGGTCCCCCATGCCCCCGGAGAAAGATCTGCTGCTGCCGCCGCGTCCGGGTCCAGATCCGCTCGACCGTCGGGTGACAACTCCCGAGCGTCGATGGGGTCATCCTCAACCTGAACGTCGATGACTGGCGGGGCGAATGGCGATTTTCCGTCTTGCTGGTCATCGTCGGCCCACAGGGGCCCACAGAGCAGCAGCGGCAGCAGCAGGGTGATCATGATGGCTCCTGGAGATCAGTTGGCCGAGAGCCGGCCCGCCGTCGATGTCGAGTAGGCATGGGCCGGCTGTGATGGTGGCTCTGGCACCGTCGGCATCGTGCTGTCCCACAGGCGCCGGGCTTCCGAGAGGGAGGTCTGGTGTCGCCCGGCAGCCCGGCGCACCATGCGCTTGATGGCGATCTGGATGAGGGTCGAGAGACCGGTTGCGATCTTGTCGTCCCAGCGCTCCAGCGCCTCCCGGACCGGATCCGGCCACCGATCGTGCGTCAGCTTCTCATCAATGATGGCGTCAAACACGGGGAGATCTTCCTGGAGCTGCTCCAGAAGCAGCTTGGTGACTTCCGCATAGTTCTTGCCCATATTCAGGTAGACCACGGCCTCCTGAAGGTACTCCCGTTTGTGGGTGTCCCAGACAGCCAGCGCGGTCTTTTCGATGCTCATGTGGTGCTCCTTGTGGCCGCGGTCGGCCGATGGTCGTTTCCCAGGTCCCGGAGGACCTCTTGCGCGCGCTGGTACAGCTCTCGGCGGTGTTCGAGGCCGTTCACGCCGCCGTTGATCGCACGGGTCAGGGCCACGAAATCGCCGCTGTCGGTGATGGCGTTCAGGTTCGCG
>JBCBLB010000642.1:0-5532 GCA_038520555.1 Myxococcota bacterium
CGGGCGGGTGCTCAGCGGCTACACCCTGAAGATCAAGACGATCCAGCGATTCATCCACGATAGCCATTGGTCTTCGGCCCTAATGCATCGCCAGGAGCTGAGCACCCTCCAGGTGATGCGCGCCTCTCTGGAGGACCTCTGGGCGCACGAGGATCGGTGGAAGGAGGAGCAGCTCGATCTCTGGATCGATTTCCTCAACCTGATCGGCAGACTGCGCCCTGGACTCTACCCGGCCGGGGTGTCCTGATGGGATACCGACGCCCTCACATCTTCGCCGGCTGGCTGGACCTCTCCACCGTCCGCAACCAGATCGCCCGGGAGCTGGCCTGGGCGCAGCATACCAAGCGCCCCCCGATCCGGCCCAAGGGCGTTCCCCGTGCGCGCTGGCGGCGGGCGCTCAAGCAGCGGCGCCTCGAGCACCGGAGAGCCGAGCGCCGGAAGCGGCGGCGGTTCGACAGCTGGGGGCGCACCATCTCCCGCTGGCAGATCGCCATCACCCATGACCTCGACCGAGGAGAATCACCATGACGAAAGATACCGACTCCCCAATGCTCGCAGAGCGAAGCTGGCAAGCATTCTCCGATGCCCAGCTGTTCTGGTGGGTCAACCGATCACTCCACCTGTTCGGGTGGGCGTTGGTAAAGGAGACCAACAACGGCGAGATCGTTCGCGTTTATCCGGCACGTTGCCGCTATCGCGGGTTTGACGCAGCGACCGAGGCACGCGGCTACGAGGGCTTGACCCAGCACCTCAGCGACAACATCGACACCCTCCTCCTTGAAGTGGAGGATTCTGATGACTGATCTATCCCTGCCTGCCGGCCATCCTGCCCTGCCTGACGCCGGCCTGACGCTGTATCCTGAGTGGATCATCGCCATCTTCTGGCTCGGCAAGGACATCGAGAACCGGAGCTGGGCGCCCTCCTCCCGCCTCCTCGGCAAGCGCCTGGCGTTCTCCGCCGGCAAGAGCTGGGGCGGCGAGGGCCGCTCGAAGCGCGCCATCGCCGCTGCGCTCATCGGAGTCGGCTACATGGCGGAGGAGGCGGGGTGGGTGTGCGCCCTGGGTCCCGATCCCCGGACCGACACCCCGCTCCTCCACGCCCAGAAGGATGGCCAGTCGCTCGCCTTCGCTGGCGGTCCGGTCTCCGACAAGACGACGATCGTCATCCAGCCCGGCCGCCTCTACGGAGACGTCATCCTCCTCGGCCACACCCTCGCGAGCCCCTCCCCCTGGGCGGTCGACGGTCAGGTCCACTGGCAGATCTCGAAGCCGCGCCTGTACCCCGCCCCCATCCCGGTGGTGGGCAAGCAGGGCATCTGGAAGCCCGCCGATCGGATCCGGAAGGCTCGTAGCGTCGAGAAAACCCAGGCTGGCCGGCCGGCTGGCCAACAATCTCTTCCTGGAGGCGCACGATGAAGGCGCTCACCCCCATGGACCGGGAGCGCGAAAAGAAGGCGCTGGCCGAACGCCTCCGGCAAATGCGCATCGATGCAGGCCTGTCCCAGGTGGAGCTGGCCGGCCTGCTGGGACGCTCCCAGAACTGGCTGAGCCTCATCGAGCGCGCGGAGCGCAGTGCGCCCCACACCGACGTGCGATGGTGGATTCAGATCTGCGAGCGCACGAGGGCGCAGAAGGTGGCCCAATCGCAGGGTGTAACGGTTGGGCGTTACACCTCGGACTTTCACCGCCAGCTCACCCGCCAGATCCTGGAGCAGCTCCGCGAGTTGGACGGCCCGGAGGACGAGCGGGCGTTTGCAGAGGCGTGGGCGAGCGCGATCATCGATGGGAGTTGGCGTGAAGCCTGAGGACCTCCCCGATATGCTGCAGCGACTCCGCGAGCTGCTGCGCAGTCGTGACCCCTCGGAGCGCCTCCAAGGGTGGGAGATGCTCTTCTCGCTGTCTGTCGAGGAGGTCCAGCCCCTCGCCGAAATCGGCATCTTCGAGGACAAGAACGGCAAGTGGGACGGCTTCGCTCACCATGACGGCTGGAGCTGCTCGGGGTGGGGCCTGGCGGTGGCGCTGCGCGCTCAGGGCGACGACCCAGCGCTCAAGGCCGCCGCTGAAGCGCTCGTATCGGGGAAGAAAGGCACGGTCGCGGCGATTCGAGCGGCGATTCCGGCGACCGAAGACGCGCGGATTCGCGGCCTGCTGGAGGGGCGGATCAATAAGTTGCTGAAGGGCTATCGACGACACTACGCACGGAGATGAGGACCGGGAGCGCTAACGGAGGACGTCTCCTGCTCTGAGGCTCCCGGTCCAACCTGTCTCTACGTGTGAATTTGGCAGAAGCTTATCAGTTGACTCGTCGACAGACAAGGGTCATCTATATTTTTAGGCGGAATGTAGACTTATTTGTTGACACACGATGTGTAGACATATAAGTATACAACAGAGGCGGGGAGCGCAAACCACCCCGCTCCGGGAGCCTGTCATGATGACCGCAAGCCAGATCGCTGACCTCTTCGACAACGACGGACAAAACTTCGACAACAACGGCCTAAATATTAACGAGGTCGCAGCGGCCCATGCGATCACCACCTACACCCCGCCGGACCTCGGGCACGACTCCACTATCTATCAGATTCAAGACAGCTACAGCTACATCGTCATCAACGATCAGTTCTGGGACGAACTCACCGAAGGCGACTACCGCGGCGTGAGGGTCCTCCGGGACAGCGGCGACAACGTCTACGCCGCATGGATCGAAGATCGCCTTCGAGTGATGACGGAGGACGCCCTCGACGAGCACATCGCGCAGGCATTGCATGAAGCACAGACGGCCTGATCTCCGGCCCCTTCGGGGGCGTGGTCCGGGGCTGATGCCGCCCCGCTGATGATGGCCCACGGAGGGCCGAAACCACGGAGTTTACGATGAGCTGGCAGTATATCACCATCACCAACTTCGATGCGCACACAGGCGCCCCGTTGGACGAGACGGTCCTGCCCGTCAACACCGACGAAGAACTTCAAGCCGCCACCGACGCACTGGCCGAGCGCGACATCGACGAGGCAGAGGTCTGGGCGCTGCCTGGCGAGCCGGACAAAGAAAACCCCGATGCCTTCGTCGATGCGGTTTCGACGGGCCAATACCTCTTCAAGACGCATTCTGCCCGAAACACCGGTCCGCAGCGGTTCAAGTACATCTTCATCAACTCCACCGAACAGACCCACGACAACCCCCAGGTATTACCCGTCAACACTGACGAGGAGATGACCGTCGCGATGGACGCGCTTGCCGAGGCCGGGATCGGGAGCGCGGGCGTCTGGGAGATTCCCCAGGCACCTACGCCCCCCTTCGACCTTGACTCTGAGGCGTTTGAAGAGGCACGGCACACTGCCGCCGTCGTCTACGCATCCACTTGAGCATGACTGCGGACCTATGAGCGAAAACGCAAGCCTTGAGGGGGCCTCTTGCCCCAAGGAGGGGGAATGATGGGCGGCCTGTCCATGTTGGCGCCGGAGCTGCATGAGGTCGAGCTGTCTGCCGCCTACCCAGGCGTCTGGCAGCGCGTGAACAACTTTCGGCACCGGTTCAAGGAGCTGTACCCCGCCCCCATCGCCCTGGCCGACAAGGTGCTCGGGGCGATGGCGGCGCCGCACGTCAAGCGAAGCGACGCCCCTTACCTGCTCGCCGCGCTCGCCGCCTGGCGACAGGGTGGGCGCCAGATCATCGATGTGCTCCCCGAGCTGGAGACGCAGTTCCTCCAGGGGTTGCCCCTGGACGTCCACCAGCCCCTCCCCAGAGATCTCATCGCCTCCGGCCTGCGGGGCGGGGGCCTGTTCGTCTCCCTCCCCCAGACCAAGTACGACAGCGACATCATCGGGATGTACGCGCATCTGGACATCGACCCCGACGGCGAGGAGCTGCGGCTGCTGCTCACCGTCGAGGGCGGCGGGCTGATCCCGATCCCGTTCCCGCTGCGGCACGAGTTGACCCTCTACCGTGCGGTGAAGAGCCTGCGAACGAAGCCCATCAACCCCGTCGACGCCGCGGCGTCCATCGAGGGTCCGATGCGCCTGCTGCTGGAAACGCTCGCCCGCCCCGATCGCCTGATCGACATCCCCCAACCGCCTCACCACGCCCTCGGCGCGCGCGCCCGGGTGCGCCGGCTGCCGCCGATCGCCGAACGGCTGTCCTGCGGCGGTCCGTTCGGCTCGGCGGTCTGGGCGGTGCCCGGGAGACCGCCGGCGCCGCTCCCAGAGGGCTACTGGATGAGGTCGATCTCCGTCGACCTCATCCAGCAGCCCGCGTTCGCAACCGACGATGCGGAGGCTGCCATCGAGCTGATGGCCCGGTACGATCGACGGCTGCCGAGGTGGGTCACCGGTCAGGCTGCGCTCCTCCGCGCCTGGCAGGATCGCGGCGCTCAGGTGCACCTGTTCTATGGCGATCAGCTCAGCCGGCTGGGGGCGGTCTCCTGGGCGCACCTCGGGCGGATGCCGACGCTTTCGGACTGCCGATGGCTGCGACCCAACACCGGCACACACTGCCTCTATGTCGGGATCGAGCGGCCCGCGGACATCTACCCCGACACCCCGGTCCTCCGCGGCGCGTGGATCCACTACGAGGACGGCACGCTGTCGATGATCGCGGATCTCGCCCAGAGAGGCGTCGGCCACGCGCCGATCGGCCCGTTCTTCTGGCACCGGGAGGGCGACGGGTTCGCATCGCTCTACGATCAGGACGAGGACCTCATCCGCGAGATCGGCGTCTTGGACGAGCCCATCCTGCTGCTGTGGGCCGCGGGCGCCGAGGTGCTCCAGATCCGCCCGCCGTCCCGTCGCGAGCAGCGGAAGTCGCGCCGAAAGCACCGCGCCACCGGCAAGGGGGCTGGCCCGAAGACGATGCGCTACGTCCTCGCCCCCAGGTCGGCGAAGCTCGCGGACGGCCTGGTCCGCATCCAGCGCCTCGACCCGCGCGGCATCCCCCAGGGCGGGAGCCGCACCGCGTCAGAGGGCTACGGCGTCGCCGCCCACTACACCACCAAATGGGTCCTCCCGGGCAATGTCCAGGAGGAGGACATCGTCGTCGACGCCGACCCCATCAAATCCCGGGCGGGAAATGTCCTGGTCGCCGTCCGCCGCCTGCGGTCTGCCTACGTCGTGGGCAGCCCCAGCACCCAGCCGAGCATTAAGCGCGCCGACCTGTATGGCGCCATCGACCCAGAGGAGTCTCCATGACCGAACACGAGTCGTTTATCGCTGCAGCCAAAGCGGCCGTCCCCGGGATCAGCAAGGCTGAGATCGGACGGCGGAGCGGGGTATCCCGCTCCGCCATCGGCAAGCGGGCATTCAACGTCCAAAACGCAGTAAAAGTATGGAATAGCTCCGGCTCCCCGGAGCTATGCTACATCCCCGCCCGGGTGGAGCCCAAAGATGGCGCGTAAACAAATCGACTGGGACAAGGTTCCTCTCGGAGAGGAGCCTGACACCATCATCGCAGAACGGCTGGGGTGCACTCCTGGAACGGTCGCGTATCAGCGACGCAAGAGAGGGATCCCAGCATATAATAGAAGGCATCAAGAGATTGAC
>JBCBLB010000358.1:0-9938 GCA_038520555.1 Myxococcota bacterium
ATGTAAACGTCAACCCTGACGCCAAAGACATCTGCAACCTGAAAAATGATGACTGCGACTTCTTCGTCGATGAGGACGAGCCCCCCATCAAGGTCTGGCATGACCGGGACGAAGACGGCTTCGGGGATGACACCATGCCCGCCTTCTCCGTCTGTGTGGTCGGCACCCAGCAGGTCACTAACGATGATGATTGCGATGACACCGACGCAAACGTCAACCCTGACGCCAAAGACATCTGCAACCTGAAAAATGATGACTGCGACTTCTTCGTCGATGAAGACGAGCCCCCCACCAAGGTCTGGCATGACCGGGACGAAGATGGCTTCGGAGACCGTACAAAACCCGCCTTCTCTGTCTGCGTACCGGGCTCGACGCAGGTCACCAATGATGATGATTGCGATGACACCGACGCAAACGTCAACCCCGACGCCAAAGACGTCTGTAACTTCATCGACGACGACTGTGACGCGTTCATCGATGAGGATGAGGCCCCCACGAAGGTGTGGAAGGACAGCGATGGGGATGGGTTCGGCTGCGCCGGATCTGCTGCGGTGAAGGTCTGTGCCGTCTCTTCTGGATACGTGGACAATGACCAGGATTGCGATGACACAGATAAGGACGTCAACCCGGACGCGGTGGACATCTGCAATTTTGCCGATGACGACTGCGATCGCTTCATCGACGAGGACGAGTCACCCTATGCCGTGTACAAGGACGGTGACAGCGACGGATACGGCGACCGACTGGACATCGGGATGAAGGTCTGCGCGGACACCTCCGGCTATGTCCGTGATCGAACCGATTGTGACGATACCCGCACCGGGGTGTACCCCGGTGCAGATGAGCTGTGTGGGACGAGCATCGACGAGGATTGCGATGGCTCAATCGACGAGTCCGATGCCATCGATGCGCTGACCTGGTACTATGATGGCGATCTGGACGGGTTTGGGACCGCTGACACGACCACCCTCGCTTGCGACCCTCCCTTTCGGTACGCAGACAACGCTGACGACTGCGATGATACAGACTACATGGTCTCGCCCGCCGCCTTCGAGATCTGTGACAACGAGATCGACGACGACTGCAACGAGCTGGTGGACGCAGCAGACTCTGAGGTCTGCGCGCTGAGTTACTGTGGCGTGATCGAGACCGATACGGTCTGGGCGGCGGGCGAAATCATCCCGGTGACCTGCACGGTGTCGGTCGAAGACGGGGCGACCTTGACCGTCGAAGACGGCGCAGTGGTCGAGTTCAGCTCGGGAGCCTCGCTCGTCATCGGGGTGATTGACACCAGCGCGCTGGTCATCGAAGGAGACACCGACGGCGTTACCTTCACCAGTGACCAATCTACTCCCGCCAGTGGTGACTGGGGCGGCGTCATCGTCGGCGCCAACGATCTGGGGAGCGAGCTGGACGGCCTGACCATTGAGTACGGCGGGGAGACCGGCACCGAGTGCTTGCTCATCGATAGCGTCGATTTGGCCCTGACCGACGTGACCGTTCAACTGTGTGGCGGAGACCAGGGCGTCCGGGCCGCGCTGTCGTCGCTGACCCTGAACGACCTGTCGGTGCTTGACAACGACGGAGACGGGCTGACGTTGGAAGAAAATACGACGCTGACCGACGGCGCGACGCTGACCGCCTCGGGCAACGGCGGATACCCCGCCGTCTTGACCCTCGAAACCCTGGGCGCGTTCAGCACAGACAGCGAACTGACGGGGAACCACGACGACCGACTGAAGGTGCCTGCGGGAACCCTCCGGGAGAGCGTGAGTTGGTCGGATCCAGGCATCCCGTTCCTGTTCACCGGCGAGGTCTATGTGGATGCCTTCGGCCCCGCCACCGCCGTGACCTTGTCGATCGGGGCCGGCGTCGAAGCCCATTTCGACACAGACGCAGGATTGTTCATCGGCTACGGCGGCACTGGCGCGCTGACGGTGGCTGGCACGAGCACGAACCCGGTGATCTTTACCAGCGCACAGGACAGCCCCGAGGCCGGCGATTGGCTGGGAATCGAATTCGGCGTCTGGGATGATGGGAGCACGCTCGAAGAGGTTGAGATCTCATATGGTGGGGGGAACACATATGGGAACCTGTTCTTTGATGGGGGCAGCGCCGCGTCGGTGAGTTCAGCGACGATCACCAACTCATCCGCGTATGGCATCTACCGGACATCTGGCGTTACGCCTTCACTGAGCACGATCAGTTACGCCGACAATGTCTCAGGGGATCTCTTCTGACAAGCAGCGGATAAGGGTCGCAAATCCAAGCATCGATCTCACACGATCAGGCCGCGTCTCCTCATCAAAGCCGCTGACCTGATCCCCAGGGCGCCTTCGCGGAATCCCGACGCCATGATTGTCCGAAAATGGTCTGATTCAGCCCTGTGGTGTGCGGAGCCACCGATCGCATCGTACGGTGCGGGCAGCGAATCGTTTGGCGATGGCGTCCCCCAACACGCGGACCCGCGCGGGCAGGAACCGGCGGCTGGGGAAGACTGCATGGATCGCGCTCGGTCCGCCGCTGTGGTCGGGCAGCACCCGCACCAATCGCCTGGCTTCGAGGTCGTCGATGACGTCGAACAGGCTCTTGAAGGCGATCCCCAGCCCGGCGATCGCCCACCGCCGCGCCAGGTAGCCGTCCGCGCACAGCGGGCTGCCATGCGCATGACGGGTGATGCCCTTCGGGCCATGCAGCGCCCACACATCGGTGGACGCGTTCGCAAGGAGCAACGTCAAGCATCGATGGTGTGAAAGCGCCTGGGGCGTCTCTGGCGTTCCGTGTTGGGCGAGGTAGCTGGGGGCGGCCACCAGGATCCGGGGTCCCTCGAAGAGCTTGCGTGCCGCGAGGGTGCTGTCCTGGAGCGGTCCGTAGCGAATCGCCAGATCGATGGCGTCCCGGTGGAGGTGGCGGACCGCGTCGCTGGCCCGGAGGACGATCTGGAGCCGCGGATGGTCGGCGCAGAGCTGGACGATGACCGACTCCAGCATCGAATAGGTCAGGTCAGTTGGTGCAGAGAGGTGGATCGTCCCCTCCAGCTCGGCCTGCTGCCCCTGCGCATCGTCAAGCGCCCGTCGCCACCGAACCACCACGTCCTGACACCCTTCGATGATCACCATGCCCTCGTCGGTGGGGTGCAGCGAGCGGGTGGTTCGCTCGAACAGGCGGACGCCGATGGCGGCTTCGATCCGCTGGATCGCTGCGCTCACCGCTGCAGGCGTCAGATGAAGCTGCCGGGCCGCCAGGGTCATCGAGCCGGTCTCGGCCACCCGAACGACCAGCTCCATCTCTCGTATCTTCATGCCTGGATTATCAATCAGTGATTGATAGTGTTCCAGTCAGATTTCGTTTCTCAGCGCCTGGTTTTGGGAGCATACTACCTGTAATCAAGCTCAATCATGCTTTTTCACTCATATTGGATCCCGCGCAGCATCACCCGTTGCGGGTTGATCCACAGGAGCGCATCTGATGAATGCCATCGGTTACCTGCAGAATGGACCGATCTCAGCCCCCGATTCCCTGATCGATGTTGAACTGCCCTCGCCAGAACCGGGACCGCTGGACCTGCTGGTCGAGGTTCGGGCGGTTTCCGTCAATCCGGTCGACGTGAAGCTCCGGACCAACGCGGCACCGGGTGACGCACCGCGGATTCTGGGCTTCGATGCCGCAGGCGTCGTCAAAGCCGTCGGGGCGTCGGTCTCTCGGTTCCAGCCCGGAGATGAAGTCTTCTACGCCGGTGACATCACCCGCCCGGGGACCAACGCTGCGCTCCACCTCGTGGACGAACGGATCGTCGGCCGCAAGCCCGCCAGCCTGGGGTTCGCCGCGGCAGCCGCGATGCCGCTGACCAGCATCACCGCCTGGGAGCTGCTGTTTGACTGCCTGCACCTGGAAGCGGGCGGCGGCGAAGGGGACGCGCTCCTCATCGTCGGTGGTGCTGGCGGCGTCGGCTCCATCCTCATCCAGCTCGCCCGGAAGCGGACGAAGCTGACCGTCATCGCCACTGCGTCTCGGCCCGAGACGCGCGAATGGGTCGAGAAGATGGGCGCCCACCACATCATCAACCACCGCCGACCCCTCAACGAAGAGGTGAAGGCGCTCGGGATCGTGCCTCGTTATGTGGCGTCGCTCACCCACACCGACGCACACTTTTCCGCAATCATCGATCTTATCGCGCCTCGTGGCCAGATCGCACTCATCGACGATCCGCCGACGCTCGACGTCACACCGCTCAAGCGCAAGGCGCTCTCGGTGAGCTGGGAGCTGATGTTCACCCGCCCCATGTACCAGACCGCCGACATGGTCGTACAGCATCAGCTGCTGAACCGGGTCGCCGATCTCCTCGATGAAGGCATTCTCATCCCGACTGGCAACCGCCACGAGGGGCCTTTGACCGTCGAGAACCTCAAGCGCGCTCACGCTCACCAGGAGAGCGGGCGCGCTATCGGAAAAACAACCTTGGATGGCATCCAATAAGCCATCACCTACCATCCGTATGGAGACCACCGTGACCCACCTGACCATCACCGGAAACGTCATCGCTCACCCCGACAAGATCGACCTCATCAAGGCAGAGCTGTTGAAGCTGATCGCAACCACCCGTGAAGAAGCCGGCTGCGTTCAGTACGACCTGCACCAGGACAATGAAAATCCAGCATACTTCATGTTCTTCGAGAACTGGGAGTCTCGGGAGCTGTGGCAGGCGCACATGAACGCGCCCCACCTCGCCGCGTTTATGCAGGCCACCGAGGGCGCCATCGAGAAGTTCTGGGTCCATGAGCTGACCCGGATCGGCTGAACGATGAGCGATTATCAAGTGGATTGAAGCCTTGGAATCATCGGCTGGGACAAACGGGTTCGCTCCCAGCCGATGCCGTCAACGGAGAGGCCGCGCGGATAGATCCTGAGCTGTTATTGACAGAAGGGGCCTTCGATCACCAGAAGGTTGTTGTCGACGTTACACTCGCGGACCTGGGTCTCCAGACGAACCCGGATCTCGGACCAGTCTGTGATCGTTTCTGTGTCTGCGCTTAGCTGGATGGGAGACGTTGGCTGATATTCACCGGCGATCAGGATTTCATCGGTGGCATAACGACCGAACTCCGTCTCTTCGCCAGAAGTGGCGGAGACCGTGGAGAGAACCAGCTCGACGCGTTGGTGGGCGAGCTGGTTGGAGGCGCCGATGTTGCCGGCATGGATCCACAGTGTCAGCTCCCCTTCGCTGCAGTCCAGCTCGCAGATCTCGCCCAGCTCCATCGAGAAGTCGGGGGCGGCGAGGCCATCGCCGGCTTCCAGGGCGCCGGAACGGAAGTTGTTGAAGGTCAACCAGTTGGGCGCCGGGGTGCGGGGGATCGAGCCGTCGTCGTTGACGTTGGTGATGCTATACGCGTGTTGGTTCCAGATGTTTCGCCCGGGGCGCCAGGTGTCGTTGAGGTCTCCAATCACATGGAAGCCATGGAGGGGGCCGGTGTTCGGTGCGACAATCTCAACGTGGCCGTCGTTGTCGACATCGGCGATCACGGCGTACTCCAGCCAGGTCTGGTTGGCGTGATCGGCGCTCTTCATTTTGATCGACCCATCTGGACCGGCGAACACCCATAGCTGCGCCTCATCGGCGTAGACGACCTCTGCCACGCCATCCCCTTCAAAGTCAAAGACGGCAGAGCCTGTATTTCCTGAGGTGATGTCCTGGGTGGACGTCGACCACAACACTTCGCCGTTGGTGTCGATGACCGTATACGCCGAGCGGCTGGCGACACCGATTTCGGGTTTGCCGTCTCCATCAAAGTCTGCGACGGTGGGCGGCCCACCGCTGGCGCCGCCCCCGCCCGGATAGGTGGCGTTCCAGATCGTGGCGCCGTCGGTGTCCTGGAGGCGGAGGTTTCCATCGTTTGAGACCACGATCTCTGCCTCGGGATCATCGTCGAAATTGGCGACGGCGACATAACCGTCTTCCATCCCATTGTACCAGATGGTCTCCCCATCGGGATCGTAGAGCGCGTTCCCGGTCACGACCTCCATGATGCCGTTCAAGTCGACATCTGCGGCGAACGAGGATGTGCCCACGTTCGATGTGTTGCCCCGACCATGCGAACCGTGCCCCCGAATCGAGCCGTCTGAGCCGTTCAGGATGGCCCTTCCAGCAATGATTTCTGGTGAACCATCCCCATCCATATCCGCGATCGAGACCGTGTCAGAGACGCTGTGGATGTGTCCCCGGATGGTCGGTGAGGTCCACTGTACGCCCCCCTGATTGTCGAAGGCGATGATCTGATTGGTCGTACAAGCCACGATCTCGTTGAGTCCATCACTGTCGATATCCCCGATAGCCACCGAGCCCTGGCCCTGTAGCGGATGGCCGGTCACGTTAAACAGCTCGTAGCGGCCATCCCCAGAGACCGCCCGCAGCGTCCCATACAAACCATAGGTCACCACCACGATATCAGGAATGTCGTTTTCATCGATGACCCCATCTTCGTTATCGTCATCGAGGGGGCCGACCACCGGCGTCATCATGATGTTGTTCGACTCAGGTTCCACCCCCCAGTTGTCGTAGTGGTACTCCACGAACGGTGTGAACGTGCCCGTCTCCAGCTCCAGCGCACATGTTGGATCAGCCTCTGCGGCGTAACCATCGAGCGAGCCGGCATCACAGGTCCGCGGTTGATCTTCCTGTGCGTCTTGACCCGGGTTCTCGCCGAGCCAGGACAGCTCATGCTCTGAGCAGCCGGCCAACAACACAACGCTGCCAATCCACAGTCGAAACATTCAGAATCCCTTATTGTCTGCTGAGCGCATGAATATTCTACGTGATTGATGAAGCCAGGGCATCGTTTGTGCATTCTCTCCCGGTTCGTCGAGCCTTTGGATGCCGCAGACTCGACTCAGTCCTCATGTCTCAACCCGATAAACACCAACGCAATCTGTCCCTGAAGCGCCCCCGGTCTATGGGCATCGGGTTAACGGGATTTATGCACACATGGCCGGATAACCCTGCTTACAACCAGGGCGCTGATCTCTTCGATGCTGGCCATTTTGTTGCCAGTGTCGTGGCCTTTCAGCGCGCCATCACGCTTCAACCCAGACGCGCACGCATCTACACCAACCATGCCCGCGCCCTTGCGGCCTGCGGTCGTCTTGATGAAGCGGGCGACGCCGCTGAGCGGGGGGTGTCGCTCGCTGAGCCGGGTGACCTCTATCCCTTCGCGCAGCTGGCCTGGATCTGGGAGGATCAGGGGCGCCACGCGGAGATCGCTGAGATCGCCGAGCGACTGCTTCAGCATGGCTCGTGGACCGTTGAGCAGCGCATCGAACTGGTCACCGCTCGCGTCATCGCGCTCGTGCATGACGGGGACAGCCATCAGGCTGTGCTCGTCGCTCAACGCGAAGCTGCCCATGCCAAAGAACCCAGGTTCTTTGACGCGTACGCGATGGCTCTGGTGGGGCAGGAGCGGTGGGGCGAGGCCCTGGCGGCTGTGCAACGTAGCCGGGGGCATGGCGCAGACACTGATCGTGTCGTGCATCGCATTCGCGCGATAGAACAAATGTTACAAGCGATGAAACAAAAACTTCAGCGCGCCGAAGAAGGGATCGCACAAACTCCAGAAGCCTGGGAAGCGCACCACGAACTCGGGCGGATTCTCTTTCAATGCGGAGAACTTGAACGTGCTGAAACGGCTTTCGCGATGGCCCGGAGACTGCATCCCGATGACTTGAGCAATGGTGGCATTCTGTCCAAGCAAGAGATGGACTGTATGCTCGCCCTCGCGACACGGCGGTATTCGTAACGTCCGCTTTACGAAGATGTTTTCTGTAGAATATAGAGATGGATTTTCTTCAGCCTTGCGGTGAGAGCGGATGCCTTCAGTCGGGGACACGCGCTCATCGATGTTCATCGTGTCTCGCATATGTTCTCTCCACATGACATCTTCCTCCTGGAAAATCGAATCGGCCCTGTGATGTCAATGGTACGCTCTCAACGATTATGGAGACTTCATGAAGATCGTGGCCAAGGGGGCGACCCTCTGTGTCAACGGCAGGTTTGATGATCGGGACGCCATCGTCGCCAGGCTGGAAGGGGCCGGCGCGACGGTGGTCCATCGCCTCAGCAAAGCGGTCGATGCTCTTATGGTATTCCAGGTATCATTTCGTGGAGGCTTCCCACAATCGTTGGATGCTGGTTGTCTCTTCCAGCGTCTCGGCCAACTGCAGCGGGGTGAGGCCGTCGTTGTTCTTCGCATCCAACATTGAGGATCGAGCGCTTCGCGGCCAGATGAATCGGCGCGCTGCCCTTCTGGTCCGGATGCGGATACACTGAGGCGCCGGCATCCAACAGGGCCATGACGAGTTCGGCCTTAGCAACCTATCGCATGAGTGACACCGCCGCGGGGCGCTGTGCCGCCGAGCCGGTAACAGCCGGTAGCCGATGCTTTGGTGAGGAGGGCGCGCACAATACAGTACCTCATCCATCCAGAGGAGGTCTGCTGTGGTGATGATGTTGGTGATGTCTGCTCTGCTCGGCTGCACGGAGCGGCGCCGAGGCGATCTGGAGGATGCCGAGATCTACGCGATCGGTGACTCGATCATGTACTGGAACCTGGAAGACGAGGCTTCGATCCCGCACGTCGTCGGCGAGCAGCTCGACCGTCCCATCTACAACGCTGCGATCGGGGGGACTGAGTTCCTCTCCAGCGAAGAAGAAGAGGCGATCCCCGAACAGTATCAGGAGGGCGGCTGGTCGTGGCTGCTCGTGGATGGTGGCGGCAACGACGTCAACAACCGCTGTGTCTGCGGCGATTGCGGCGACGTCCTCGATCAGATCCTCTCTGAAGACGGCGAGCGCGGTGCGATGGCAGACTTCACCCGAGAGGTCGCCGCGTCCGGCGTCCGCGTCATGATCATGGGCTACTACGAGCTGCCCAGCGGCGCGGACTTCGAGTTCGATGGCTGCCAGGATGAGCTGGCCACGCTCAGTGACCGCCAGCAACGCCTCGCCGACGCTGTCGATGGCATCTGGTTCGCCGACGGGCGGGAGGTCGTCGACGGCGAGGATCTGTCGATGTTCGTCGATGACCTCGTCCATCCCTCTATCGAGGGCTCTCGCGTCGTTGGTGAGCAGCTCGCGCAGCGCATCGCTGCCGCAGAAGAAGAGACAGAGACCGCGGCGCAGTAGCCAGGGTTCAGAACGGAATGTCATCAGACATCGTAAACACGTGTCCTTCCAGTTCTTTTGGGATCACAGACTTCGGCGGGGCGAAGATGTATCGGAGCCTTGGCAGTCCCACCAGCGGTGAGAGATCAAGCGGTGTGTATCGGCCTACAACCAGCGCACACAGCGATGGAACCGACGCGAGCGGCTTCAGCGAGGTGAGGTCGATGATGGCGGAGAGCGTCCGCAGCCGTGTAAGGCGTTCCAGGCCGTCGAGGTGGAGCGTATCCCCCGGCTGCCCCTCGATCACCAGCTCCTCGATCGCGTCCGGTAGCAACGGCAGCTGATCGCTGATGCCGTTGAGTGTCAAGTGCTGGGTCTCCGAAAAACACAGCAGCGCTCGGCTCTGTAGGTGCCTGCGGAGTTGGTAGAACACCAGGCGTGTCGCCGGCACCGTCCCGATCCAGGGTGTCGTGTCGGTCGCATGAAGGACGAGCAGCGACAGCCGCCCTTCGACGAGCGGTCGCGGTCATCTGCGCTGCTGGCCTGGACCTGCTGGTTGAGGTGTTGGACGCACAGCATACAACTCTCTTCCAAGAAGCCTGGACCCTACAACACAGCACCTGGTCAGAGTGTACCCTGGAGGCTACCATGAGAACGATCTTCCTGTTTTGTCTGTCCTGGCTGCTGTCGCGCACCGCGCTCGCTGATGCTGCCGCCCAACTCACGGAAGGCGCAATCGTGACGAATGAGCGCGTCCAGTTTTACCAGGGCGGCGCTGAGATCCACG
>JBCBLB010000313.1:0-10839 GCA_038520555.1 Myxococcota bacterium
AGCTGACGTTCATCCTCCGACCCGATCTCGGGGAGGACGTCAACACCCGCGTCATCGAGAAGCTGACCGCGATCATCGACCGCTTCGAGGGCACGATGTTCGTCAACGACAACTGGGGACAGCGCAAGCTCGCCTATCCCATCCAGCGTCACAACAGCGGCTTCTATGTCTACTTCAACTATGCCGGGCCCGCAGAGCTGCCCGCTGAGTTGGAGCGGATCATCCGCCTCGATGACAGCATCATTCGCTTCCTGACGGTCAAGTTGGACGACAACATCGACCCTGAAGCGGCTGCAGAGAAGGCCATCGTCCGCCACAAGGAGTGGACCGATCGCCGCAACCAGATGGACGAGCGCGGCTCGCGGCGCTGATCAACAAAGGAGACCCCCATGCGTTACCGTCGTCGTAAAGTCAGCCGCCTCGACACCGACAAGGCCCTCGTGATCGACTACAAGGAGCCGCGTCTGCTCCGCCAGTACATCACCGAGCGCGGCAAGATCATCCCCCGCCGGATCTCCGGCAACAGCGCCAAGACCCAGCGGAAGCTGGCGCTGGCCATCAAGCGCGCCCGGCATCTGGCGCTGCTGCCGTACCTCGCCGTCGAGTAAGGAGCTCCCATGCGTGTGATTCTGCAGAAAGACGTTCCCCATCTGGGCAGCGTCGGCGAGATCGTCAAAGTCAAAGACGGCTTCGCCCGAAACTACCTCGTCCCCCGCGGCCTCGCGGTCATCGCTGATGAGCGAAACGTCCGCCGGCTGAGCCACCAGAAGCGTCAGGCCGAAGCCCGCGCCGCGCGTGAGCTCGCCGTGGCCAAGGCCTTCGCCGCCCGGCTTGAAGAGAACGCGGTCACCATCCGCCGCCAGGCCGGTGAAGATGGCAAGCTGTTCGGCGCGGTCACCAACCGTGACATCGCCGAAGCTTTCGCCGCGGACGGGTTTGAGATCGATCGACGGACCATCGATCTCGAAGAGCCGATCAAGACCCTCGGCCTGTTCAACCTGCCCGTCAAGCTTGACCGCGGCGTTCAGGCCACCATCAAGGTCTATGTTGTCATCGATAACAGCTGAGCGACCTCAGGAATGAAGCTGCGCCGCCCGAAAGGGCGGCGTTTTTTTTACGCCGCTGTACGGGGTTGGATAGGGTTGAAGGCCCCCTGGATTTTGAGGACGATGGAATGGAAGAGCGGTCGCTGCCTCACAGCCTGGAAGCCGAACGCGCCGTGCTCGGTGGGCTGATGCTCGACAGCGTGAGCGCCATGGACATCGCTGAGTTGTTGGAGCCGGGGGACTTCTACCGGGAGTCCCACGGCAAGCTGTTCGAGCTGCTGCTTGCGATGACCGAGCGGGGTGAGCCCACGGAGATGGTCGCCGTTGTCGAGAAGATCGCAAATTCGAACAGCGCCGAAGAGATGGGCGGCCTCGCCTATGTCAGCTCCCTGCCAGACAACGTGCCCAGCACCCAGAACATCGAGTACTACGCCAAGCTCGTCAAAGAACGGGCGGTGGTCCGCCGGCTGTTGTCCGGCCTCACCGATGTCGCCGAGCGTGCCCGTGCTGGAACCGACGAGCTTCCAGAGCTGCTCGACTATGCCGAGTCGACCATCTTCCGGGTCACCCAGGAGAAGACCGGCACCGACTGGCAGCCCATTTCCAAGGTCGTTGACCAGGAATTCATCCGCATCCAGCAGCTCTCCGAGCGATCCGGGGAAGTCACCGGCATCACAACCGGGTTTCTGGACCTGGACAAAATGCTCGCTGGACTCCACAAGACCGACCTCATCATCCTGGCTGCGCGGCCTGCGATGGGGAAGTGCCTCAGCGCGGACAGCCGCATCCTGATGACCGATGGCAGCCTGAAGACCATTGAGGCCATCGTGAAGGACCAGCAGGCAGAGCTGCTCACCCTCGACCGCGACCTCTCCCTCAAGACGGCGGTGCCCTCGGCCTTCATCGACAATGGCATCAAGCCCGTCTTCGAGGTTCGGACCCGCCTGGGGCGGGCGGTGCGGACCACCGCGACTCATCCGTTCTTGACCCGCATCGGGTGGCAGTCCCTGGCGCTGTTGGCTGTCGGCGATCAGGTCGCGGTGCCCCGATCGTTGCCCGTCTTCGGCGACCGATCCATCGGCGAGACGCAGGCCAGACGTCTCGGGCAAGGGCTATGTAAGAATCTGGACAGGCGCCGGGGCGCCTTCTGGACGACGAAACGGGCAGCGGCCGCGATCGTTGAGCAGCTCTCCCCAGCTGCGCGGTTCGTCTCTTCGGCGCCGGCCAGGGAGCGGGTCCCAGATTGCATCTTCACCGCGCCCCGGAATGAAGTCGTTTGTTTCCTTCAACCCCTGCTTGCGCGGAGGGGGTGGGGCTTTGAGAGCGATGAACTCGCCAGACAGATCCAACACCTCCTGCTGCGGTTTGGTGTTCTCGTCGCGATCACAGAGGATCATCATCTGTCGATCGTCGATCGGATCAGCGCCCGCCGGTTTGCCGAGCAGATCGGGGGAGAGAGCGTCTTTGTTGACGGGGATGTTGACGGGGATGTTGACGGGGATGTTGAAGGGGATGTGTTCTGGGATGAGATTGTGTCCATCACGAGTATCGGCGCGCAGCCGGTATATGACTTGACCATTCCGGAGACCCATAATTTCCTCGCGGAGGATGTCTGTGTTCACAACACAGCGCTTGCGCTGAACATCGCCTTGAACGCTGCGCGGAGCGGGGCCGGGGTTGGGATTTACTCTTTGGAGATGAGCGCCGGACAGCTGGCGACACGGCTGCTTTGTGTCGAAGGGCGGGTTGATGCGGGGAAAGTCCGAACGGGCTTCCTTTCCCGGGATAGGGACTGGCCCAACCTGACCCAGGCTGCGGAGACCCTGTATCGGTTGCCCATCTACCTTGATGACACCCCTGGGTTGAACATCACCCAGGTGCGAAGCAAGGCGAGGCGGTTGAAGTCGCAGGCGCCGGATCTTGGGCTCATCGTCCTCGACTATATCGGCTTGATGAGCGGGGACGGTCGGGTCAGCCGTCAGGAGCAGATCGCCCAGTCATCTCGCGGGCTCAAGGCCCTGGCCAAGGAGCTGAATGTCTGTGTCCTGGCGCTTTCTCAGCTCAATCGTGCGGTTGAGCAGCGCAACCCAAAGATACCGCAGATATCCGATCTTCGTGAATCTGGTGCAATCGAGCAGGACGCAGATATCATCATGTTTATCTACCGGGATGAATATTACAATAAAGAGAGTCCTCGGCAGGGGGAAGCAGATGTGATTATTGCCAAACAACGAAATGGGCCGACAGGAACCGCGGTGCTGTTTTTTGAGGGCAAGTTCACCCGCTTCGACAACCTCGCCAAGAACGTGAGCGAGGACGGCTACCTGTGAGCGGCTGGCTGGTATGGGTGTCGGTGGCGGTTGCCCTGGACGGTGGCGATGTGCTCCGTCTGACCTTGGAAGGGGACGTGGTCGTCGAGGGGGTGTTTGCCAGGGCGACGGCGAGTGAGGTGATGGTCAACGCGCCGGATGTGGGGGTGACGGCGGTGCCCCTGGTTCTGGTGACCGCGGTCGCCGTCAACGGCACGCCGATGGGTCTTGAGGCGTTCAAGGCGGAAGCGGCGTCGGCCTGGCAGCAGTCGATGGTGTTCAGCCCCCAGTCGCCGGGGCAGACGCCCCATCCGGCGCTGGTTGCGTCGACGAGCATGTTGTGGGCGGGCTCGGGCCATGCGGCGCTTGGTGAGTGGAAGGACTTTGCGGTGTACAGTACAGTGGAAGTGGTCTTGCTGGGGGCGATGGCGGTGAACCTTGTACAGGAAGATGTTCGCCCCCTACCGCCGTTGATCGCGTTGGATGCGTTGTTCAAGATTTACGCGGCGCAAGAGAGCGCCCGAATCGCAAAGCGCCGTCGTCGGGCCGCGGCGGCGGTCGCGCCGGGGGGGGGCCCTTGACACCGCAATCCTCTCTTGCTACCACTGGCCGAGTCTATCGAACTCACTCCCGGGCTGGGCCCATCTGAATCTTGGAAGTGCAGACAATGGAACAGCTGCTTAAAAATTTCAACGATCTCCTTGATGAGTACCGCGGTCACCGCGAGTACATCACGCGCGCCCGCGCACAGGCCTCCCGGTTCTCCAGCGCGGTCATTGAGAAGGTCGTCCTCGACCATGAGATCAAGTCCTCAGCGATCGCTGACCAGATTTTGCCGCTGGTCCCCGAGATCGAACAGAAGATCGCCTCGATCGAGACCGACAAGAGCAGCATCGTGGACGGCAAGTCCAGCTCCGACGAGACGCTCCAGGAGCTGGAGCTTCGGCACCTGATCGGGGAGATGTCCGACGCGGAATTCGATGAAGCGACCAGCGAACTTCGGGCGACCGTCGACCAGGCCAACGGCCGTCTGGACTCGCTCGACGATGAGCTGAAGAGCTACTCTGAAGCGCTGGAGAGCTGGGTCATCCTCGCCGATGAAGCGGGGCAGTCCGACGGCATCTCCCACACAGGCGACTCTGAGGATGTCATCCTCGATGAGCCGGAGCCGCCGGAGCCCATGGTCCCGTTGGTCAGTGACGTTTCGAACTACTCAAACGAAGCCGCGGTCTCCCGGCCCAGCGGCGTTCACGCCGGCTACGGCGGTCGCGAGGACCTCTCCAGCGTGCTCCCCACCTCTGACGACGTTGAGATCGACATGGGCGACGACCTCAGCGACGACCTGGGCGGGGACTTCGGCGGCGATCTCAGCGGCGATCTTGGTGGTGATATCGGCGGCGGCTTTACCGGTGATCTGGACGGTGGTCTGGACGGTGGTTTGGATAACGGCCTTGGCAACGGTCTGGATGTGGACTTTGAGGAAGAGCCGGCGCTGGCGTCCATTGAGATGGATGATGAAGACGACATCGACGATGGCGTGGACCTGTCTCTTGGATCTGCGGCGATGGTCTCCATCTCCGGTGGCCCCAGCGACCTTGACCTTGACCCCCTGGAAGCCGACGACAACATCGACGATGATGATCAGATCTCCATCGATATGGGTGATCTCGGTGAGATCGGGGACGACGGTCTGGATCTCAACGGCATCGGCGACATCATCGAAGAGCCCGCCGCGACGAACGATGAGCCCCGCCGCGCCCTGCTGCTGTATCAGGAGGGCACTGCCGAAGAGCAGATCTACCCCTTCACCGGCGATATGCTCACCGTCGGCCGCGGCCGGGACAACGACATCCAGATCAAGAACGACTCCAAGGTCTCGCGTTTCCACTGCAAGCTGTTCCGACGGACCGCCAACTTCTACATCGAAGACAACAAGTCGTCCAACGGTACGCTCGTCAACGGCGAGCTGATCACAGAGCGGCGGCTGTTCGGCGGTGAAGAGATTGTCATCGGTGAGACCTTCTTCCGCTTCCGGATCATGTAGGTGCCTTCTGAGGGGGGGCAGAAGAAACGGCGTGCGTTTCTGACCACGCACCAGGCCGCGCGCTTGTTCAACGTCAGCCTCCCCACCATCGTCAACTGGATTGACGCCGGAAAGATGGACGCCCATCGCACCCCGGGCGGTCACCGCCGGATCGCACGAAAAGAGATCATTCGGTTCGCCCGAGCGTTTTCGGTCCCGCTTCCCGATTCGTTTTTGGGACAGAGCGGCCCGACCCGGATCCTCATCGTCGAATCCGATATCGACCTTGGCGATACGATGCGTGGCATGATCCAGGTGCTGCCCCGGGTCGAAGTCCAGGTCGCCTCAGGTGCCTTTGAGGCCGGCTATCTCCTGGGCAGCTTCGAGCCTCAGGTGGTGTTGTTGGACACCAAGATGCCTGGTTTGGACCCGTCGCGGGTCGTGTCCATGATCCGCTCTACCCGCGATGGCGATGACATCAAAGTGCTGGCGTGTTCCTCGGGTCGCGACTCCCGGCAGGCGACCCTTCTCCGGGAATTCGATGGCCGCATCAACAAGCCCATCGACTGGCGGTTGTTCCAAGAACTGATGAAAGAGAGCCTTGGCTGAATGGGTGCGTCACGGTTGTGTGTCACCTGTCCTGAACAAGACGAGCATCGATTACGTGAGCATCATCGTTGGTTTTTCTGGGGTGATTGATGACCCTCACGATGGTGTGCCTGCTACAGGCGAGCGCATATGCAGGGGACGATGAGCAGCAGCTGCTCGACGCGGAAGTCCTCATCGAAGATGAATCCGTTGACCCGATCCTGATCGACCTGGGCGGCCCGGTCGATCAGTGGTCTCGTCATGAGATTCAAAATCTGACCAGACAGTTGGGTGAACTCCAGGGCCTCACCCTACCCGAAGCCGCTGCGCTGGCCCTCCGCCGGCCCGGGCTCTCCTTTGATCCGCTGACGGTCCGTCAGCGAACGCGAACGATGGCGTTGCTGCCCACCGTACAGCTGTCTGCACAACACAGGCTTCGGGTGACGACGCAGACCGATCCGCAAAAGCCCCTCCGGGTCCTTGACGAGTCGCGGTGGGGGGTTCGAGTGGGGGTGTGCTTTGGCGCCTGCGCTGCGTTGACCCAGACCGCCGACGTCCCGGAGCTGGCGGTGGTGGGCGGTCAGGTCTTCGTCGCCGATGAGCAGCTCACCGGCTATGCCCCCACCGCTGCTCGGGTGGCGTCTCAGCTCTCGGCGACCCGTGCGAACACTCTGGAGTCGGTGGTCGCCTTGATGCGGATCCGTGCTCGGATCCTGGGTGAGCCGACGCCGCAGTCGATCGCCGATGTGGTCGAGCGAGCGATACGGCTCGAAGAGAATGCGGCTTATCTTGATATTTTTACGGAGGGGGGCTTCTCGGCCGCCCTCACTTCACGACAGGAGTGAGTGATGTTGTCATGGTTTCTTGTGGGGATGAGCGTCGCGGCGCCACCGATTGATCCAGACGTGGTCCTGGGGCGATTCGGGGCGGAACCGACGGTTCGGGAGGTCCAGATGATGGTGGCGCGCTTCGCCCGATTGGAGCCGGAGACGGTCGAGGGGTGGATGCGGGACGCTCAGCGTGCGTTTTTGTTACCTAAGGTCAACCTTTCTTATGAAAAACAACGAGACGCCACCGATGACTTCTTCTATCCGCAGATCGGCGGGGCGGGGTTGCCTGAGCTGGAGGGGAGCCGGACGGCGGACGACGATCGGTATGGCATCAAGCTTGAATGGCGGCTGGATCGGATGGTGATGTCTTCGGAGCAGATCCGGGTCATCAACGAAGCCCAGGATGTGGTTCGGCTGCGAGATCAGCTGCTTGGAGAGGCGACCCGGCTGTATTTTGAGCGGCGGCGGCTCCAGATCGACATGGCGCTCGATCCGCACTCTGATGCGCGGTTGCGGCTGGAGCAGGCGCTGTTGCTGGACGAGCTGACCGGCCGAATCGATGCGATGACCGGCGGACAGTTCTCTGAGGCGCTTCCATCGACGGGAGGTCGTTGAGGAGATACCCTCATTGCTCTTCACTGAATCGACGGAGGCTCCTGTGGAGCACGCTGGACATGATCTGATCCTGATCCTCGACTTTGGTTCGCAGTATACGCAGCTTATCGCCCGGCGGATCCGTGAGCTTGGGGTGTATTGTGAGATCCGCCCCTGCACCGATCCGTCGCCGTCGACGGCGCCAGGCCGGTTGAAGGGGGTCATCCTCTCTGGCGGTCCATCCTCGGTCCTCTCCGACGACGCGCCGCCGTTTGACGACGGCTGGTTGTCGTTTGGGGTCCCGGTGCTGGGCATCTGCTATGGGATGCAGCTTCTGGCCGCGGGCGGGGGGGGGACGCTGGAGCAATCGACCCGTCGTGAGTATGGCAAGGCGGACATCCGCATTGACCATCACCAGCCGCTGTTTGAGAGCATTGACGCGCAGACGACGGTGTGGATGTCCCATGGCGATCATGTGGAGCACCCGCCGCCGGGCTGGCGAGCGCTGGCGCACTCGACGGATGGGGTGCTGGCGGCGATGGGCGACGATGACGCTCGCCGCTACGGCCTCCAGTTCCACCCTGAGGTCACCCACACCTCGCATGGCACCCAGATCATCCACAACTTCCTGTTCGGGGTCTGTGGGGCACATGCAGACTGGAGCATGGGCTCGTTTATCGATGAGCAGGTCTCTCTGCTCCGGGATCAGGTCGGGGAAGCGCACGTCATCTGTGGGTTGTCTGGCGGGGTCGACTCTGCGGTGACGGCGGCGCTGCTTCACAAGGCGATCGGGTCACAGCTGCACTGTGTGTTCGTGGATAACGGCCTGCTCCGGAAAGGCGAGCGGGACAGCGTCGCGGCCGAGTTCAACGAGCTGGACCTGACCGTGGTTGACGCGGGCGAGCGGTTCTTGACGGCCCTGGCCGGGGTGACCGATCCGGAGCGCAAGCGCAAGATCATCGGTGAGCACTTCATCCGCGTCTTTGAGGCGGAAGCGAACCGGCTGGCTGATTCGGTGGGCCCCATCCAGTGGTTGGCCCAGGGCACCCTGTACCCGGACGTCATCGAGTCGATCTCTTTCCGTGGGCCCTCGGCGACCATCAAGAGCCACCACAACGTGGGGGGGCTTCCGGAGCGGATGGACATGTCGCTCATCGAGCCGCTCCGGGAACTGTTCAAGGATGAGGTCCGCCGTCTGGGCCTTGAGCTGGGCCTGTCGGACGAGCGGGTGTACCGGCAGCCGTTCCCTGGACCGGGCCTCGCGGTGCGGATCCTGGGTGAGGTGACCGCAGCGCGGGTCGCCCTCCTCCAGGAAGCGGACGCGATCTTTGACGAGGAGATTCGGGCCGCTGGGTTGTACCGGGAGCTCTGGCAGAGCTTCGCGGTCCTTCTCCCGATCCGGAGCGTCGGTGTGATGGGCGACTCCCGAACCTACGAGCAGGCCGCGGTCCTGCGCGCCGTCCACTCGACCGATGGGATGACCGCGCACATCGCCCGGCTGCCCTGGAAGCTGCTTGAGCGGACCTCGACCCGGATCATCAATGAGGTTCGTGGCCTGAACCGGATCTCCTATGACATCTCCAGCAAGCCCCCCGCCACGATCGAGTGGGAATAGCCTCGGCCCGATCCTCTGGATCGCCGGGACGATTCTGGCCGCTGTGCTCGCGTCCCCCGTCGACTGGCGGGTCGGGCTGCTGGCCCTGGCCGCGGCGATCTTCGCCGGGGTCCGTCCAGGGGCCCTGAGCGCAGGCGCCCTCGCCCTGTTCTCCGCCCCCCTCTGGCTTCAAGCGGCCCTCCCGCTCGGGGCGGGGTCGATGGTGTTGGGGGGGATCGCCGGTGTGGGGCTGCTGGTGTCCAAGCCGGTGCTCCCCCGGTGGCTTCCATGGGTCCTGGTCGCCCTGGGTGCGCTCGAAGGCGTTCGAGCGGGGGTGAGCGCCTGGACCTTCTCACAGGCCGCCCAGGACGCCCCAGCCCTTGTCCTCGCCGGGGGCATCCTGGGTGGCGTCACCAGCACCGCCCGGCCCTCCCGCTGGACCGCCGGGGCGGCGGCGCTGGTCTTCGTTGGCATCGCGGTTGGCGCTGGCGGAAACGCGGCGAGACCGTTGGTGGATGGGGCCTCGGTTCGTGCCGCTGCGGGATGGCGGACCCTCGACGCGCATGTGGCGCAGATCGTGAGCGATGAGGCCCTCGCGCGGGCGGCGCTGGCGGAGCGTCCGCGGTGGCACGCGGTCGCATCCACGCTGCCTGTTCGGGTCGCCCTGGAGAGCGGGTGGCGTCCGGAACGAGCGCATCTTCCCGAGCGGGAGCGGGTCTCTGTCTGCCGCGAATTGATGAGCATCGATCGCGAGGGGGAGGCGCTTCGTCTGATCGGCCGTCCCCAGTCGCCAGAAGCGGCGTGGCTCCAGGCGACGCTTCGCCGGATCGCGGGCAAACCCGCCGTGGTCGTCTTGGCGGGTGCGCCGACGGATGCGTTTGTTCTGCCGGGGGCGCACCCGGTCTCGCGGTCGTTTTACACCAACGCAGACCAGGACATCCTCGTCCATGCCGAAGTGCCGCTGTCTGCGATCGTCTTGACGATGAGCGCCGATTTGTACCAGGGCGGCCCGTCGGTGACGGTGGGGGTCGACCATGGGACGCGAACCATCCCTGAGGTGACGGCCTCACCGCGTCGGTATGTGATCTCTGGTCCGTTCGCGGCGGGGGGGCATCGGGTTCGGATTCAGTATCGGGATGATCGGTCCGGCCCGGATGGGGATCGCAACCTGTACATCAGCGGCGTGTCGGGAAGGCCGTGAGGAGGTCGTCGATGCCAGCGCCGGTCCAGGAGAGGGCTTCCTGCAAAAGCGCATGAGAGAGGCGGTCGATGAGGGTCGAGCCGCTGGGCAGGGCGTGCTTGAGGTTGCCTGTGAAGACGCGGACGGCCTGGGGGAGGGTCTTCCAGGGGTCCCCGTCGAGCGGCGGTACCCCGACGAAGAGCGCGCCGATGAGCGGGTTGAGCGCGGGCGCAGCGGTCTGCAGATCGGCACGGTCCGGGTACGGCTCCCAAACCAGCGGCACCTGGACATAAAACGCTTGAATGGCGGGGGGCAGGTTGGCCTGGGCGTGTTCGGAGGCTTCGAGCCACTGGGCGTCAGTCAGGACGAGGGGCAGGGGATGGGTGTCCGGATCGATGGCGTGGGCGCGTTGAAACGCATGGGCGGCCTGTTTGGGGTTGCCGGTGCGCTCATGGACGAGGCCGAGGTAGTACCAGGCAGGAGCGAGCCGGTCTTCCACGCGGACCGCGCGTTGTGCCGATGTCCGGGCGAGGTCCAGGTCGGCGTCCTCAAAGGCTGCGATGGTGAGGGCGGCGAGGACGGTGGGATCCATCGGGCGGACATCGGCACAACGCGCGGTCCGCGTGGAAGACCGGCTCGCTCCTGCCTGGTACTACCTCGGCCTCGTCCATGAGC
>JBCBLB010000180.1:0-14950 GCA_038520555.1 Myxococcota bacterium
ATCCACAGCACCGCCGGCAACCTCAACAACCACATCGGTGTCCCGTTGACGATCTTGCGCGCTCCGCTCGACGCAGCAGCCTGGGTCATCGAGATGGGCATGAATCACCTCGGCGAGATCCACCAGCTCCAGGACATCGCGGGTCCGACCGTCCGCCTCATCACCAACGTGGGGCCGGCGCACACCGAAGGCGTTGGCGGAATCGAGGGGGTCGCCCGTGCGAAGGGGGAGCTGTTCGACGGCGCGCGGCCGGGCGACATCTGCGTGATCAACCACGATGATCCCCGGGTCCGCCGGATGTCGCTGCCAGAAGGCGTGCGGGTGGTGCGGTTCGGCACCGCGCCGGTGTGTGATGTCCGGCTGACCGATGTGGCCCTCGATCCGAACGCGCTGACCACCCGGTTCCGCCTGGAGACCGATCTGGGGGTGGGGCTGGGACATATCGATAGCCCAGGCGTCCACCTTGCGATGAACGCGGCGGCGGCGGCGACGGTCGCGGTGGCGCTGCACCAACCGATCGAGGTGGCCGCCGCCGCGATCTCTGGCTATGCACCGGTCGGAGCTCGGCAGCGGGTAGAGCGGCTGGACAACGGCATCGTCGTTCTCAATGACGCCTACAACGCCAACCCGATCAGCACCGCGGCGTCGCTGCGCACGCTCGCGGCGGCGGCGGGCAGCCGGCGGATCGCGCTGCTCGGCGATATGCTCGAGTTGGGTGTGGAAGAGGCGGATTATCACCAGCAGATGCTCTCGTTGGCGCTCAGCCTGGGGCTCGAACAGATTGGCCTCGTCGGCCCCCGCTACGCGGCGGCGCACGCGGTTTTGGGGGCGCCGGGTCAAGTCCTGATCGCGGAGACCGCGGACGGCCTCGGGCCGCTGCTCGCCGACCAGCTCTCTTCAGGAGACATCGTCCTGCTCAAGGGGAGCCGCGGGATGGCCATGGAACGACTCCTCACCACGCTCACTCAGAAGGGGCAATAGCTCCGATGCTGTACCATCTACTCTTTCCGCTCGCCGATTCGAACCCGTTCTTCAACCTGTTCGGCTACATCACCTTCCGCACGCCGATGGCGCTGATCACGACCCTGCTGATCTGCTATGCGCTCTATCCACGCTTCATCAACTTGATGAAGTCGATCAAGATGGAGCAGATCATCCGGGAGCACGGTCCGGAGTCTCACCTCACGACCAAAGTGGGGACCCCGACGATGGGCGGTGTGCTGATGGTGGTCTCCATCACGATCAGCACGCTGTTGTGGGCCCGGCTCGACGAGCCGATGGTCTGGATGGCCCTTCTGGTGTTCCTCGGCTACGGCCTCATCGGGTTCATCGATGACTATAAGAAGGTCATCCAGCGCTCCTCGGATGGGCTGTCTGGCCGCTGGAAGCTCATCGGCCAGATCGGGATCTCCGGTGCGGTCCTTGGCGCGGGTTGGTGGTTCGGGATCATCGATCCGCTGCTGGTGTTTCCGTTCTTCAAGAACGTCTCCGTGCAGTTCGATCAGATCGTGCCCGCTGCGCCATGGCTTGGGGTGCTGTATGTCTTCTTCGGGATGTTCGTGTTGACCGCGTTCTCTAACGCCGTCAACCTCACCGATGGGCTGGACGGCCTCGCGATCGGGCCGGTGATGACCTCTGCGGGCGCGCTGGCGGTGCTGCTGTATATCGCAGGTCGAACGGATTTCTCATCGTATCTGGCGGTGCCCTATATCTCTGGCGCCGGGGAGCTGACCATCTTCGCCGTCGCCATCATCGGCGCTGGGTTGGGCTTCCTCTGGTACAACGCCTACCCGGCCCAGATTTTTATGGGGGACGTCGGCTCGCTGTCGCTGGGGGGGGCGCTGGGGGCGCTCAGCGTCCTATGCAAGAACGAGTTTTTGCTCGCCCTGATCGGGGGGATCTTCGTTTTGGAGGCGTTGAGCGTGGTCATCCAGGTGACCTGGTTCAAGCGAACGGGGAAGCGGGTCTTTAAGATGGCCCCCATCCACCACCACTATGAAAAACTGGGCTGGAGCGAGCCGAAGATCATCGTTCGCTTCTGGATCATCAGCATCCTGCTGGCGCTCGTGGCCCTGATGACGTTGAAGGTGCGCTGATGTTTCACAACCGTCGGATCGATCCCTGGCTGCTGGCCATCGTCGGAGTCCTTGTGGGCATCGGGCTGGTCATGGTGTACTCGGCGTCCGCCGTGGTCGCGGCGGACCGCATCGGTGATGAGGCGCAGTATGTGAAGCGGCAGCTCATCGCCCTGGCGGTGGGGCTGGTGCTGTGCGTGGGGAGCGCGCTGACGCCGATGCGGACCATCCGCCGGTACCGGATGCTGTTCTACTCCGCCTGTGTGGTCGGTCTGATTCTGTGCTTCGTGCCGGGCATCCAGCATACGGTCAACGGCGCGTCCCGCTGGCTGTCCTTCGGACCGGCCAACTTTCAGCCCTCGGAGTTCGCCAAGATCGCGATGATGATCATGATGGCGAGCTACCTGGATCGGTGGCGGGGCTATATCGAAGATCCGCGGGTGCTGGTGAGCGCGGCGCTGATCCCGTTGCCGCTGATGGCGCTGATTCTGCCAGAGCCCGACTTTGGGACCACCGTGATCATCGGCGGCCTCGCGGCGATGATGCTGTTCGTCGCCGGCATCCAGGTTCGGCACATTCTGGTCATCGGCAGCGCGGGGTTGGCGGCGGGGGTGCCCATCTTGCTGATGGCCAGCTATCGCCTGGAGCGGGTCATCAACTTCTTCGATCCCTACCAGAACGCCCAGGGCGCCGGGTACCAGACCATCCAGAGCTGGCTGGCCATGCACTCAGGCGGGATGTGGGGTCAGGGGCTTGGAAACTCGTTGTCGAAGCTTCACTATCTTCCAGAGCCCTGGACGGACTACATCGTCGCGGTCATCGCGGAGGAGCTGGGCTTCGTTCGGCTGTTGCTGGTTATCGGTCTGTATGGGCTGTTTGTCTGGAGAGGACTGCACATCGCCCAGCGGGCGCACGATCCGTTCAGTTCGTACCTTGCGACGGCGATCACCGGGATGGTCGGCTTCGAGGCGTTCTTCAACATGGGCGTGGTGATGGGCGTGCTTCCGCCGAAGGGGTTGGTGTTGCCGTTCATCTCGTATGGTTCGACGGCGATGATGTCGCACATGTGGGCGGTGGGCATCCTGCTGAGCATCGCCGCGGAGGCGGACGATACCGAGGTCGCGCGGGGCTGGCGGGAGACGGTGGACCGGAACGCCGTTAAGCGCAATGGCCAGAAAGGAGCCTGAGCATGTTTCGCGGCAAGATCCAGCGGATCCACTTCGTGGGGATCGGCGGTACGGGGATGAGTGGCATCGCTGAGGTGCTGCTGACGATGGGCTACACCGTCACCGGCTCAGACATGCGGGGCTCGGCGACCGTCGAGCGCCTTCGCGGCCTGGGCGGGGTCATCGACATCGGCCATCAAGCCGATCAGATCGACGGCGCTGACGTGGTGGTGAAGTCGACGGCTGTTCCCAACTCGAACATCGAGATCGCGGCCGCGTCTGCCCGGGGCATCCCGGTGATCCCTCGGGCAGAGATGCTCGCGGAGTTGATGCGGGTCAAGCACGGCATCGCCATCGCCGGGACGCATGGCAAGACCACCACGACGTCGATGATCGCGACGTGTCTGCATGGTGCGGGTCTGGATCCCACCGTGGTCATCGGCGGTCGGCTCAACTCGATGGGATCGTCGGCCCGGCTGGGCGCTGGCGACTTTATGGTGGCTGAGGCCGACGAGTCTGACGGCAGCTTCATGATGCTGGCGCCGACGGTGGCGGTGATCACCAACATCGACCCAGAGCACATGGAGCACTGGGGGACGCTGAAGGCCCTGGTCGATGGGTTCTACGATTTCGCCAGCAAGATTCCGTTTTTTGGTTTCGCCGCCCTGTGCATCGATCATCCCACGGTGCGGACCCTGGTGCCGTGGATGCGCCGGAAGGTGGTGACGTATGGGATGTCCGACGACGCTGAGGTGCGGGGGGAGCCGCTGGAGACCGCCGGCGTGTTGTCGCGGTTCGCGGTCCATCATCGGGGGGCTCGTCTCGGTGAGATCGAGCTGGCGATGCCGGGTCGCCACAACGTCTCCAACGCGCTCGCCGCGGTCGCGGTGGGGTTGGAGTTGGACATCCCGTTCGCCCAGCTCCAGCGCGCCCTGCACAAATTTACGGGGGTCGATCGCCGGTTTTCGGTCCGAGCATCGGTGTCGCTGCAGCCGGACGCGCCGCCAGTGACCATCATCGACGACTATGGGCATCACCCGGTTGAGATCCGGGCGACGATGGACGCTGCTCGGGACGCGTTCCCAGCGGGTCGGATCGTGGCGGTGTTTCAGCCGCACCGCTACAGCCGGGTCGCGGATCTGCTGACCGACTTCTGTCAGAGCTTCGACAAGGCCGATCAAGTTGTGGTTTGCCCGATCTATGCCGCTGGTGAGAAGCCGATTCCGCGGATCAACCATGCCCGGCTGCTGAGCGGGCTGAAGGACAACGGCGTGGATGCCCGTTCGGTCGAGGATCTGCTGGAAGCGATCGAGGATCTGGTTGAGCATGCGCAGCCGGGGGACGTGGTGGTGACGCTGGGGGCGGGCAACGTGACGACCATCTGCGCTCCGCTGGCGTCGCGTCTGGAGTCTCGGCGTGCCGGTTGAGGAGCTGTTTTCGCAGCTTTTGGAGATGCCGGGCGTGCTGGCGCGTCGGAACGAGCCGATGGCCCGTCATACGCCGCTTCGGGTCGGTGGCCGGGCGGCGATCTGGGCGGTGGTCGAGGATCTGCCTGCGGTCCAGGGGGTCCTGAAGGCCACACGTGCAGAAAAGGTTCGCTGGCGGGTGCACTGGCCGATGGAGGACTGCATCGTCCGGGAATCAGGGTATCAAGGGTTGATCCTGCGTCCTGGGCGTGGGTTTGAGGGCGCCGGTCGCCGGGATTCGGGTCGGGTCTGGCTGAGGGCCGCCAGCCCGTGGTCGGCGCTCACGCCGCTGACCCGGCTGACGCTGACGCGGTGGCCGGGGACCCTGGGCGGTCTGTTCGCCGCCGGTGAGCAGAGCCGGCTGAAAGGCGTCGGCCTGACGATGCGGTGGCTGAAAGGACGCCGTGAGATCGAGCGGCGCGTTGATCCCGGTGAGGAGATTCCCAGCCTCAAGCCCAGTGAGATCCTGATCGAGGTAGAGCTGGACGAGGAGCTGCCCCGACGGGTGCGGCTGCGTCCGCCCCCTGGGCCCGGTCGCCTGTTCGCAGAGCCGAAGGGCGGCGATGTGGGCGAGCTTCTGCTGCGGGCGGGGGTCTGCGGTGCGCGGCTGCGTGGCTGGCAGTTCAGCGACGTGGAGCCTGGCACGGTGGTCCATCTACAACGTGATGAGAACGGCCAGGACAGCAAAGATGTCCTCTTGTTGGCCCGGGGCGTGGCCGAGCGGGTCAAGCGCGCCCGCGGTGTCTCTTTGGACATGCGGATCCCCATCTTCGGAGTGCGATCATGAGTGAGCAGCTGCGCGTCGGCGTGTTGATGGGTGGCATGTCCACCGAGCGGAGCGTATCCTTCAACAGCGGCAAGGCGGTCGCTGCGGCCCTCCGCCGGCGTGGCCATGACGTCGTCGAGATCGATGTGGGCCCTGACCTCCCCGCGAAGCTTATCGCCGAGAAGATCGACGTCGCCTGGATCGCCCTCCATGGCGCGTTTGGTGAAGATGGAACGGTTCAGGGTGTGCTTGAGTTGATGCGGATCCCATACACCGGTTCGCCGGTTCGGGCCTCTGCGGTGGCCATGGACAAGATCCTCACCAAGCGGGTCCTCCGGGATCATGATGTGCTCCTTCCCCAGGATCGCGTCTGGCGGAAGGGAGAAGCGCTGCCCGAAGACATCGCGTTGCCCGTGGTGGTTAAGACACCGTCGGGCGGATCGACCATCGGCGTCTTCATCTGTGAGACCCCGGCTGAGCTGGAGAAGGCCGCCGCTGACTGTCTGCAGTGGAGCGACACCGTCCTCATCGAGCAGAAAATCATCGGCGAGGAGATCACCGCCGCGGTCCTCGACGGGGTGGCGCTGCCGATCGTCTCGATCCGACCGAAGAGCGGATTCTTTGATTTTGAGGCAAAGTATCAGAAGGGGCAGACCGAGTATCTGGTGCCGTCTCCGTTGCCAGCCGGGGTGACCACCTGGGCACAGCGTCAAGCGAAGACGGCCTACGACGCCCTGGGGCTCGCCGGGGTGGCGCGCGCCGACTTTATCGTTGACGATCAGGGCCGTCCCTGGTTCCTCGAGATCAACACCATCCCGGGGATGACGGCGACCAGCCTCAGCCCGATGGCCGCTCAGGCCAAGGGCATCTCATTCGATGGGTTGGTCGATCATCTGCTGGGGCAGGCGCGGCTGTGGCTGGAGGTCGCCGGTTCGTGAGGGCTCAGTGGACCGCATGGCGCAGGCGGAACTTCAGCCGCTTGATGCCCTGGCCGCGAAGCTGGCAGGCACGAGATTCGGTCACCCCAAGGATGGCGCCGATCTGGCGGAGCGTCAGACCCTGAAGGTAATACTTCGTCACCGCCACCCGCTCCTTCTCCGGCAGACAATTCACCGCGTGGGTGACCATCTCTTTGAGCTGCTCCATGCTGAGCTGCTCCTCGGGGGTGTCGTCGCCTTTGGTGATGGACTCGACCAGTGGGGTGCGTCCGTCGTCGGTGGTCGAGACGTCCAGGCTGATCAGCCGGGTGATGCGGGCGTCGCGGACCATGTCGTCGTATTCATCTACCGATGCGCCCAACGAACGGGCCATTTCGTTGCGGGAGGGGTCACGGCCCAGGGAGCGGGTGAGCGTGATGCGGGCATCCTCGATCCGGTTGGACTTCCGGCGCACCGAGCGCGGCACCCAGTCATCGTTGCGCAGGGCGTCAATCATCGATCCCTGAATGCGAATCTCGGCGTACGACTTGAACGGCACCCCGCGCTCGGGGTCAAAACGGTCCACGGCGTCAATCAGGCCGAGCATTCCAACGTTGATCAGCTCATCAACGTCGACGGAGGGGGGCAGACGACGGGCCATCCGGCAAGCAATGGTCCGAACCAGAGGATGATAGCTGACGATCAGCTCTTCACGGGAAAGATCGGCTTCTGGGGACGGCAACGGGTTCATCATGGGCTCCTGAGAGGCGTGCTGTGTCCTCCCCAGAAGCAAAGTCTGTGCCCGAACTCTTTTCAGAGCTGATCTCGACCACACCGAGATCGAACATATGCGGATCTGTATGCTTACAGATACACGCTGTATGTGAAGAGATACCTCTCCCCCATCGGTGTCCTTGTCCATAGAGATCGGACATTCAGCGCCTTGAGCTAAGGCGCGTCTGTTACATCGTCCACTCAACCGTGCGGAAGTCTTTTGTGAGAACCGGGTTCGTTAGGGGGCCGGATTCAACAGGAGGAGGGGGAAACATCAACGTGGAAAAACCGCCCACAGGCTGGTTCGGACGCGTCGCCGCGACGGTCATGCGGAACGCGCGGGCGACCAGCGCCGCGGTGCTTGTCACGGCGTTGCTGTCTGCCGCCCTCGCTTCACTCATCGTCGTCAATCCCAACATCCTCGACCTGCTGCCCGAAGATGCACCCTCTACCCAGGCCATCAAGCGCCTCAACACAGAAGAGAACGGCGCCAATCCCCTGACCATCGCCATCCAGGATACGACCGGTGATCCTGAAGCCCTCGATGCGTTCATGGTCGGCCTCGCCGAAGACATCCGTCAACTCGAAGACATCGAGTATGTGCTCTATGACCTTGACGATGAGATGGCCTGGCGGCTCGGGGTCCTCCAGCTGTCTGCGGATGAGCTCAACACCATCGAGACCAAGCTGCGGGGCGCCCTGGCCCTGGGGCCCGGGATCCACAACCCCCTGATCGCCAGCCGGGTCCTCGCGCTGGGGCCGCTCACCGATAAACTCGCCCAGGCCGACGCCCGCGCGATGCTCGCCGCTCCCCGGCCCGACGTCGCCCAGCTCATCGTCCGGCCCACTGGAAGCGCCTACGATCCGAACTTCGCCCGGCCGCTGATGGCCGACATCTACCAGATCCTCGATGCTGCACAGGCAAAACAGCCGGGCATGGAGATTCCCTGGGTCGGTGGCGCCTATCGGCACTCCTATGAAGAGGTCGAAGGGATCATCTCCGACCTCAGTCAGACCGCACTGCTCAGCTTTCTGCTCGTGTTCACCGTGGTTAGCATCGGGTTTCGAGATGTGCGGGCGGTCTTCCTCATCTTCACCCCGATCATCATCGGCAACATCCTGACCTGGGGATACGCCGGCGTCGCCGTTGGGGTGCTCAATACGTTTACGTCGTTCTTCACCGCGGTGCTCATCGGCCTGGGGGTCGACTTCGCCATCCACCTCTACGCCCGGTTCCGCGAAGAGATGGGGCAGACCGACGACGTCGAACAGGCGGTGATTCGTGCCTGGGATCGGACCGGGCCGCCCTCGTTCACCGCCGCCGTCACCAGCGCCGGTGGGTTCTTGGCGTTGTGGGCAGCGAACTTTCAGGGCTTTCAGCAGCTCGGCACGCTCCTCGCCGGTGGGGTGCTGCTCTGTCTGCTGTCGGTGCTCGTCGTGCTGCCGCTGCTGATCCGATGGCGGAACAATCGTGGCGCCGCCATCCCGCTCCGTGCGGTCTCGGCGCCTGCGTCAGCCGCTGCGCCGCCCGGGTATCGTCTCGCGCCGCTCGGCGCCCTGGCCGTCCTTGCTCTGACCGCCCTCGCGGCGATGCAGTTGCCGAAGCTGGCGTTTGAATATGACCTGTCCGCGCTCCGGCAGGCTGGCACCGCGTGGCAGCAGCTCGATGCGCTGAAGCGAGACCTTGCCCAGGACGGCTACTCGCCGGTGGTGGTCAGCTACGACTCGGATGAGTCGCTCCGGGCTGATTTTCGCCTCATTCAGCGTGCGCTGGAGAACGGCGAGCTGGACATGGTGAAGAGCGCCCTGTCGATTTATACCGTCCTCCCCGAAGACCAGGACGACCGCGTCCAGAAGCTCCAGAGCATCGCCGCCCTCGCCCAACAGGACAACGTCCGCTACCTGCCGACGCAGGTGCAGGCGAACCTCAAGCAGCTCTCACGGTATACGCCACGGGTGCTGGCGCCGGCGGACCTGCCCCGCGGCGTGCAGCACATCCTCGGCGTCGCCGATGGTCGGCACCGGATGATGCTTCGGCCGCAGGGCAACATGTGGGACCTGCGAGACAACGATCAGCTGGCGGCAGAGCTGGAGACGCACCTGCCCGGGCGATCGATCGCCAGCGAGTACGTCGCCCAGGGGATGCTGTACCGGCTCATCGACGTCGACGCGGCCCGGATCGGCGGGCTGGCGATGGCCCTCATCTTCTTCAGCACCCTCATCGACCTGCGGAGCTTCGGCCGGGCGATCGGCGCGGTCACCGCCATCACCGTCGGCATGGCCTGGGCCGGCGCCGGGATGGTCCTGTTCGGCATCAAGCTCTCCCTCATCAACTTCGTCGGCGTGCCCATCCTCATGGGCATCGGCATCGACATCATCATCCACCTGATGCACCGCATCGAAGAGGAAGGCCCCGGGCGGGTCTGGTTCGCCCTGTCCACCACCGGGTGGGCCGCGGGGCTGTCGACGCTGACCACCATCGCCTCGTTCGGCGCCCTGAACATCGCGTCGAACCAGGGCGTGCAGTCCCTCGGGAAGATGATCGTCCTCGGGCTGTCCGTGGTCACCGTCGCCGCCTTCGTCGTGGTTCCGCTGGGGTGGATGCTCGTCTGGCGGTTCCGGCAGCCGTCATCGGATCCCGCAGCGGTGGCGGAGCGGGAGGCGGACGTCGACGACGTGGCCTCCGCCGCGGGCCGACGGTGACACCGTCATCGCGGATCGGACGGCCCCCTCAGCAGGTGCACGCTGTTGTTATGGGCCACCTTGACAAAGAAGGCGACTTGTCAGGGTTTTGGCGACTTGTCGGGGGGGGTGAGGATATTGGTTAATCGTCAGATGAATTTGCATTGTCCTGATTTCTTTCCACAAACAGTGCCATGAACATGCTGCTGAGATCCGATAAACCGATAATCAGAACTGTTCTTACCGTGGAGTCTCATGATGCTGATGACCGCCTTCTTTTTGACGGGTCTCGCTGCTGCCGAGCCGCCCCCGCCCCCCGTCATCAACGGCACAGAGACTGCGGACTTTACGCCGGTAGGGACGCTGATGCTCGGCTACAATGGCGATCTCTACAGTTCGTTCTGCTCGGGCACCCTGGCGACTCCGGATGGGGTGATCACCGCCGCGCACTGCGCGGACGCCGCCGTTGATCTGTTCAACGAAGGGTATGAAATCTACTTCTGTACCGGCAGCACCATCTACGGTGGCCTTTTTGAGTGTGCGCTGGGGAGCGAAGTCTATAACCACCCCAACTATGACGCGCAGACGCTGCAAGCAGACATCGCGGTGTTGCTGCTGGCGGAGGAGCTGACGGCCTCTGGCACCTACCCGCTGAACACCGACGAGCCGGACACGTTCACCGATCTGACGGTCACCTATGTCGGCTGGGGTTCGGACAGCGGCTACGGCAACTCCGACGGCGTCGGCGTCAAGCGCACGGTTGACATCGACATCTTCGACGCGGACAGCAACTTCGTCTACACCTACGGCGAAGATCGGAACGTCTGCTCTGGCGACTCCGGCGGCGCGGCGTTGATGTGGGACGGTGGCCGGCTGGAGCTGGTCGGGGTCAACTCCTTCGTCTATGCGGCGTCTGGGGACGGCTGCACCGGTGAGCAAGCCATCGCCGGCGCCGTCCGCGTTGATGCCTATTATGACTGGATCGGCTCCATCATCGAACTGGCGGACCCTGGCGACGACCCTGTTGAAGAAGAGCCTGAGGAAGAGGACGAAGCACCCGCCGACGATGAGCCAGATTCTGAGGAAGACGTGCCCACAGAGCCTGCGCCGCAGGACACCGGTTCGTCGGACACCGGCGCGTCGTATGAGCCTGGTGACGCCGGCGCGGTCGGGGTTGGGTGCAGCAGCGCGCCGCTGCGCGTCTCTGGTGTGTTGGGGCTGACGCTCCTCGGCGCGGCCCTGATTGTCCGCCGCGAACATGACGAAAGGGGCCGACGAGCCTGAGCGGTTACGCCTCGTCGGCGAGGGCGTCCGCGGCGCGCCGCAGGGCGGCGGAGATGGGCGGCTCGCTGTCGGAGTGACCCGCGGCTTCGATGAAGTCCAGGGTGACGTTGTCGCCGGCTCCGGCGCCATGAAGCGCGGCTTTCAGCCGTGCTGCGGCGCGGGGCAGGCAGACGGCGTCGTCGCGGCCGTGCACGATGTGGATGCGGTGCTGTGCAATTCTGCCGATGTCGTCGAGCAGCTGTCCTCGCCGCATGAAGCCGTGGTGAAGCATATAGTGCACCTCCAACGCTGCGAAGGGGACCAGCACTTCGGGCCGGCTGGTCACATCGGCGATGCGCTCGGCGTTCCGGTGCAGGTGGGACAGCGACAGCTCATAGGTGACGAAGGCCCGTGCGGCGGCGAGGCGCTGCTCAGGGTCAAGCAGACGCGCCCGCCATGCGCCGAGCAGGTTGTGTCGTTCCCGCTCCCAGTCGGGGCTGGTCTGCTTCAGATGGCCCACATACGCCGCCCAGGCTTCGGGGTGGTGGTTGGCCGAGCGGTCGTCTTGAAAGAGGCTGTCGACTTCATCGGGAAGAAAGGTGAAAATCCCCCGAAGCAGCAGTTGGCGGACGCGGTCGGGGTGCGCCTCGGCGTAGGCGATCGCAAGCGTCGAGCCCCAGCTTCCGCCCAGGATCAGCTGCCACTGCTCGGTGCCCACCCACTGGCGCACCGCTTCGATGTCTTCGACCAGGTGCGGCGTGGTGTTGTCCTTGAGCGCGGCGAAGTAGTCGTCGCTGACGTTGGGGCGGCTCTTGCCGGCGCCGCGTTGGTCGAGCAGCACGATGTTGTAGCGCGCAGGGTCGAAGAAGCGCCGGACCCGGGGTGAGGTCCCCCCGCCGGGCCCGCCGTGCAAGAAGAGCGCCGGCGCGCCGTCGGGGTTGCCGCTCAGCTCGACGTACAGCTCATGGCCGTCGCGGGCCAGCCAGTGGGTTCGGTAGGGTTCGATCGGGGGGTAGAGTCCGTCTCCGCTCATCAGTCCTGCATCTCCATCCTGAAAGGCTGGACTGCATTATCCCCAATCCAGCGCAGGTGATGGTGTTGCCTGTTTTAGGGCCTGCGCCCATCAGCGCAGATGCGGTCGGACACCGCCTGGGGCACGCGTCGCGAAAAGCGATCAGATCTGGCAGCGATCAGATCTGGTCTGGCCAGCAGACGCCGATCTCATCGAAGCTGTGTGCTGTGATGGGGGCGGCAGCGCGGCGGGCGACCTCATCCGCGGCGGCGTTCTGTGCGCCTTCATCGGGGTGGGTCCGCCCTCGAACTGTGCGCGCGATCGGGCCGAGCATCACGGCGTTCCCCCGTCGCTCCACCGGGCAGACATCGTAGCCGATGGGCGCGCCCCACTCGTCTTCGGGATCGTACATCAAGACGATCCCGAAGGCGGCCTCAACGACCAGCGCGCTCGGCACTCCGGCCCACCACGCCCCGTTCGCACAGAGCATTGGGATATAGAGGAGATCCCCGTAGTCATCGTCGCGCTCTGCTCCTGCCAGGGTGATCCCCGCGTCGACCGCGCGAAGGATGGCCTGTTGTGTGGAAAACGGTCCGATCCAGGCGGTGTCTTCTGGATCTGCGAGGGTCCACCCGTCAGACATGTCAGCCGCCCGTAGACGGTGACAGCGCCAGCACTTCGCTGCAGTTGAGCACCCACTCCACCGGCGTCGCGGCGAGCCCGCCGCCCTTCTCCTGCAGGGTGAACAGCACCTCGGCGGGTTTGAACGGCGACGAGAATTCCCCGTTGCGGTCGAAGACCAGCTGCCAGTCCCCTTCGCCGCTGTCCTCGACCCGGCCGTGGATGTCGATGGCGGTCTGGTAGCCGTCGGCGGTCAGGTGCGCCGAGCCGTCGTTGATCTCCAGGCTGAAGTAGACGGCGACCGGGGTGCCGCCCACGGTCTCGCCGCAGGTCTCGTCCCCCTCCCAGCGGCCGGCCGGAGGCGGCTTCTCTATCGCCGCCGCGATCTCAACGTCCCCTTCTGATGATTCCAGGCCTGCGCAGGCCATCATCAACCCTCCGAACACCACCAACGTCAGTCGCACCGTGTCCTCCTGTTGACATTCAATGTACGCCGGCGACATGGTGCGAGGCTACGTTCCCGTTGTCTTCTGAGTGAGGTCTTCAAGATGCGTCTCCTGATGGGACTGGCTGCTGTGCTGACCGCCTGCAACGGCGACGAAGTGGACTCCGGTGATGTCGTGGACGATACCGGTGCCGTCGATACAGACGAGCCGGTCGTGGTTGAGCGTCAGGCCGGCTGCTCGGGGCTGGATCCCGCTGACCGGGCGCCGCTCGGGGGGAACGTCGCCCTGACCTTCGACGATGGGCCCGATCCAGTCATCACGCCCCAGATCCTCTCCGTTCTCCGGACGTATCAGATCCCAGCCACGTTCTTTGTCATCGGGGAGAAGGTCGACGATCCGGAGAACGCCGCCCTGGTTCAGGAGATCGCTGAAGACCCGCTGTTCTTGCTCGCCAATCACAGCTACACCCACCCTGACCTGCGGCGAGAGAGCCAGAACAGCGTACGGGAGGAGGTGGCCTCGACCAGCGACGCGCTGGGGGGCTTTGATGTGGAGCCGGACTTCTTCCGGTATCCCTTCGGATCCGGTGATTGTGACCGAAACGACCTCGTCCGCGACGAGCTGGGGCTGATCGTCACCGGCTGGCACATCGACACCGCTGACTGGTGCTTTGGTGTCGATGAGATCGGCCTGTGTGAGGTGGATGACTACTGGCGGATGCCCGATGACTACACCCGCGACATGTTCAACTGGACCCTCGACCAGATCGAGGCGTTCGACGGTGGCATCGTCCTCTACCACGATGTCCACCAGAACACCGCCGACGAACTGGAGGATGCGATCCTCGCCATCCAGTCTCGTGGCTATACGTTCACCAACATCGACGACGCCGACGCGTTCCCGCTGCTGAACGCCGGCGACTTCTACGACTTCCCCTGGATGGGAGAATCTTGCGACACCACCGATGATACGTGCTGGATGGTGGAGTACCTGTCCTACTGCGCAGAGACCAACGATCCCGACGCTGAGCCCACCGCTGGGGTCTGTGTGCTGCCCTGCCTGTCCAGCCGCGACTGCATCGATCGGGACGGCGTCGCCGATACAGAGTGTGTTCAGACGCCCCAGGGCGAAAATGTCTGCCTGGCCCTCTCGCAGCCGGTCAATGAACAGTGCGCCGAAGTCCCCGGCACCGTTCGCTCCCGCCTGCCGCGGTTCAATGGGACCGGGACGCTCAACGTCTGTATGCCGTTTGACTGGCAGGAGTGAGCGCCAGAATTGCGCGGTTCGCGGAGCCCCGGCCTGGTTTCGGTCTTACGTTTCCCATTGACATGCTTGTCGGGCGGCCTATCTGGCAACCAGGGGAGTAAAACTGAGGGGGAAGCATGACCCAGGAACAGGACGTGATTGTTATCGGGGCGGGAATGTCCGGGCTGAGCGCTGCACATCACATCTATCCGTCGAACCAGAACCTGCTGGTGCTGGAAGCCAGGGATCGGATCGGTGGGCGGCTGTCATCGGAACAGTTCGAGGACGGGTTGCTGTTCGAGCGCGGCGGGGAGCTGATTCATGGCACAAAGAATCCCGTATATCCCCTCGTCAAGAAGCTCGGTCTCGCCGACCGCCGCGTCGTGTTGCTCCACGAGCCGCCCGACTTCAGGACGAAGCTCGTCGATCTACCGGAGACCACCGAGCTGCTCACCGACTACGAAGGGTCCGTCGACGTGGTCGTCGTGTTCGCGAAGGCGCGCGCGGACTTCGAGGC